>JAYVNA010000543.1:0-12281 GCA_043758715.1 Archangium sp. | reverse complement strand
GCTCGCCCCGGTAGTAGTCGTGCAGGTGCACGCGCACTTGATCGGTCGTGATGGAGTCTTCGGCGAGTGCCAACGACGAGCACAGCGAGAGCAGCATCAGGATGCGCGTCATGCGCAGTGCTTATTCCAGAAGCCCGCGGCCCAACAGCGACACGCGGGGCAGGGTGATGACGAACTCCGCGCCCCCGCCCACGCGATCTCGCACCACCACGTCGCCACCGTGCGCGCTCGAGACGAGCTTCACCAGGTACAGCCCCAGGCCATGCCCGCGCCGGCCCCCGGCCTTCTGCAACGCCAACGAGCCGTACATGTCGAACAGCTCACCTTTCAGAAAATCCGGCACGCCCGGCCCGCGATCCGAGACCACCAGCGTGACCGCACGCTCGTCGCCCGACACCGACACATCGACCGATTCGTTGGTGTGCCTGAACGCGTTGATCAACAAATTCTCGAGGGCCCGCCGCACCAGCTTCGCGTCGATCTCGATCGCCGTGTCGCCCGTTGCGGTCTGTTGCACGTCGATTTTTCCGTCGAGCGCGGCGGCCCTGAGCGTCTCCACCACGTGAGTCGTCAACTCGCTGAGCACCGTCGGCACGCGCTCGAGCGTCAGCTTGCCCTGCTCGAGCATGCGCACCTTGAGCAGATCGCCGACCGCTTCCATCACCCGGTCGAGCGCGTTTTTCCCCAGCTTGAACAGCTCGCGGTCTTGCGGCACCAGGTTCGCTTCGAGCAACTGAAAGGCGCCCTTCACCGCCGTGAGTGGGTTGCGGAGGTCGTGCACCAGCAGCGCGGTCAGATCGTCCTTGAGCGCGTTCAGATCTCTGAGCGCGGAGAGTTGCGTGCGAATGAGCTGCTCCTGCCGCCGCAGCCGTACGAAGTTCTGCACGCGCAACGAGAGCTCCAGCCGGTCGATGGGCTTGCTCAGGTAATCATCGGCCCCCGCCTCGAGCCCGCGGGTGCGGTGCACCTGGTCATCGAGGGCCGTCAGCAGCAACACCGGCAACGGCCCCTTCGCGCGCGCCTTCAGCCTGGGCACCGCCTCGATGCCCGTCATGCCCGGCATCATCAGATCGATGACCACCACCTCGACGGGGTGCGTGCCCACCAGCTCGATCGCCGTGAGCGCGTCTTCGGCTTCGATCACTTCGAACCTGGGCGAGAGCCCGATCCTGATCAGCCGCCGAATCGACTCGTCGTCATCCACCACCAGCACGAGCGGTTTGGTTTCACTCGGCCCAGGAACCATCAAGGCCAGAGCATGGCCTATTTCCGGAGCAGCAATCCTTCGAAGAAGAACGCCACCACGGCCGCGGTGAGGAGCCAGGTCCAGATCGGGGTGGAATTTTCCTGCCCGCCACTTCCCGAGGTGCGCACCGATTCTTCGCCGAGCCACTCACTGAGCGCGTCGAGCCCATGCCTGGCGAGGTTGCTCGCGCCGGCATCGATGGCCACTGCGAACCCGAGCTTCTCCAGCGTCGTGCCCTTCGCGTCGACCACCTGCCACGGCCCGGGCTCCGGCATCGGCCCTCCGGTGACACCGCCCCCTTGCGGCTGGGCGGTGAGCGCGACTTCGGCCCCCGAGGCCGACTTCGCCCACGCAGGTGACTGGTTGAGTTCAGGCTTGAGGGTGACCAACTCGCCCACCTTCGGGCGCACCTCTTCGCGTTCGTCGAGCGTGCCGGTGAGCCAGCCCGCGACCCGCTGCATCAGCGGCAGGAACGAGGTGCGAATCGGCAGGTCGCTCCAGTCGCGATCGACCGTGCTGGAGAAGACGAACACCCTGCCGCGCCCGCGCCGTGACGCCAGGAACGCCGGCGCCCCGTCGTCCATCGTGCCGAGCACCTGGGTCTCCACGCCCTGCGCGTCGCCTTCAAACAACGCGTATCGGTAGAACCGCGTCGAGAGCAGGCCCTCGCGCGCGCGCCCGGTGAACGGAACCATCACGGGGTGATCGACCGTCACCTGCGTCAGCCGCGCTGCGCGGGTCGCCGCGTCGGCCTGGTTCGGCTCGACCGCGGTCTTCACCACCCGCAGCTTGCGAGGCAGCAGCCCGCCCATCGACGCGTTCCACGCCTCGGGATCGACCCGGTCACCAACGCTGATGAACAGCCCGCCGCCATTCTCGACGAACTCCCCCAGCGACTTCGCCACCTCGAGCGGAGGCGCCTCGACGTTGAGCAACAGCACCACGTCGTAGTCGGTGAGCTTCTCGCGCCAGGCTGCGTCGGCATCACGCACCACCGCCTTCACGGGGCTGCCCGTCGCCGAGAGCGCGGCCTCGGTGAAGAACGCTTCATCTTTATACTTCTGGGGGCTCGGGCTGCCGTTGACGATCAACGCCGTCAGCACCCGCGGCACCGAGAGCACCACGCTGTAAGCGTCATCGTCAGGCAGCGCGTCGGCCTCGAGCCGGCCCGTGACGGTCGCCACCCCGCCCTGCGCGAAACGCCACGAGAGCGTCTTCTGGGTGGTTCCTTCGGCGGCGAGATCGACGAAGCCCTTTTGCACCACCTCGCCATTGACCTCGAGCAACAGCTCCACGTCGCGCGCGGGCTCTTTGGAGAAGTTGCGCACGGTGAAGGTGAACTGCCACGCACGCGGGCCCAGCTGCGGAGCGGCCTCGGCATGCACGTCCACCAGCGCGCGGTTGGGCAGTTCTTTGCCCTTCGCCACGTCGCGCACCACGAACTCGGGCTTCACCTTCTCGCCCTTGATCCCCGCGCCCATCGGAGGCGGTGATTCCAACCGCAACGAGCCCTGGGTCAGCGCGCTCACCAGCACCAGCCGGCGATTGGCCAGGGGAGAATCATCGAGCGATCGCGCGGCCACCTCGAGGCATCGGTTCAGGTCGACCGCCTCGAAGCCTGGCGCTGCGTCGTCGATCGCCGCCACCAAGCGCGCTCGCTCGAACCCGACCGGCGCGACCGAGGTGGGGCTGCGCGTGCAGATGACCACCGTCGCGGGCTCTTCGCCGGCGAGCGCGCGCAGCGATGACCTGGCCTCTTCCTTGGCGGCATCGAACAACTTCGCTCCGTCGCCCCAACGCATGGCGAGCGAGGTGTCGATCACGATCGAGGTCGCCGCGTTGCCGCGCTTCGCCGAGGCCGTCTCAGCGGTCGCGAACGAGGGCCGTGCCAGGGCGATGGGCACCGCCAGCAACACCAGCGTGCGCAGCAGATAGAGCAGCAGCCGCTTCAACTTCACCCGCGAAGCGGTGCGCTTCTGGCTGCGCAGCACGAAGTCGAGCGCAGCGAACGGCACTTCCCGCGGGCGCCTGCGATCGAACAGGTGCACCAGCAGGGGAATCAACGCCGCTGCAGTGCCGAAGAGGAACCACGGCTGCCCAAAGGTCACAGCTTGCCTCCGCGCCTTCCCAGAAAGCGCAACAGCACTTCGTCGATGGGCTCGTCGGTGCGCACGCGTTCGTAATCGCAGTCAGCCGCGCGGCAGGCGTTCTTGGTCGCTTCGAGAAAGCGGTTGAACTCCTCGAGGTAGCTCTCGCGGATCTCGCGCGGGTTCACCTCGACGCGCCGATCGTCTTCCATCGAGGTGAACAGCGTCGGGTCTTCGAAGGGAAACTCGAGCTCGGCCTTGTCCACCAGGTGGAAGACCGCGACGTCGTGCTTGCGCGAACGCAGCGCGAGAATGCGCTTGAGCGCGTCCTGCCGCTCGTCGAAGAAGTCGGAGAAGATGCACACCAGGCTGCGGCGCGGCAGCTTCTCGGCGAGCGCGTCGGCGGTCATGGCGAGATCGGTGAGGCCTCTTGGGGTCGCGGTCTCGAGCGCATCGAGAATGGCGCCCAGGTGTCCCGCGGTGGAGCGCGGCGGAATCTCGGCGAAGCGCCCCTGCGCCACCATCGCGATGCCCGCGGCGTCCTGCTGCTTGATGAGCAGGTGGGCCAGCGTCGCCGCCATCACCCGGCCCACGTCGAGCTTCGAGAGCCCCGAGGTGCCAAAGCCCATCGAGCCCGAGGTGTCGACCACCATCACCGCGCGCAGGTTCGTCTCGTGCTCGAACCGCTTCACGTAGAACTTGTCGAACTTGCCGTACGCCTTCCAGTCGAGGTGGCGCAGCTCGTCGCCCGGCGCGTAGTCCTTGTGCTCGGCAAACTCGACGCTCTGCCCATGCGTGGGCGATTTGTGCAGGCCCGAGAGCACACCTTCCACCACCGCGCGGGCGCGAAACTTGAGGCCCTGGATGCGGGAGAGGGTTGCGGCGTCGAGGAGCATGGACTTCAGGCGCCTGTGTAACCCACGCGACGCGTCATCGCATCCCGCACGATTCGGTGTTGTTCCTGCCCCATCACGCAGGTGGCTGGTCGCGTGGTTCGCGCCTGGGGGCGTTGCTGCAGTGAATGGAGTTCCATAGACTGCTCCTTATGCAGCAAGTCATCATCGAGCTCGATGACCGGACCATCGAGCGCCTGAATCAGGTCGCGCCCGCGAAAGCGCGAAAGCGCTCCGAGTTCATCCGGGAGGCCATTCGCCGCGCGCTCAATGAGCGGCTGGAAGCCGACATGGAGCGGGCCTATGCCGCCCAGCCCCCGGAAGCCGCGGAGGTCGACCTGGATCCCACGACCTGGGAAGCGCGGCCCCGCAAGAAGAAGGCGAAGCGGTGAAACAGTACGAGCTCTGGTGGGCCGACCTGCCCGAGCCGATCGGCCGACGCCCGGTCCTGTTGCTCTCGCGCGATCAGGTCTACCGGATTCTCAAGCGGGCCACCGTGGCCGAGGTCAGCACGACGATTCGAAACATTCCCGTCGAGGTCGAGTTGGGGCTCGACGAAGGTCTCACGCGCGCGTCGGTAGCCAACGTGGACAACATTCACGCGGTGGCAATCAATCGGCTGACCTCGAAGATTGGCGAGCTCAGCGCCGAGCGGACGTGGGAGGTCGAGCGGGCCCTGGGCTTCGCCTTCGACATCGATCGCCTCAAGGAGCCCTGAAAGCCCCGGTACGCACGCATTGCGCGCCTCGGGTTTGCCAAGGCCCCGCAACCCGTCGCTGGCACGCGGGCTGCGTCGTTCCTCCCGGAGGAGCGCATGGAACCGGTCACCCCCTGGCACACGCTGTCCACCGGCGACGCGTTGGAAAAGCTGCACAGCCGCGAGAAGGGCCTGACCGACGAAGAAGCCAAGCAGCGGTTGGCCGAGGTGGGGCCCAACGAGCTGCGCGCCACCGAGCGGGTCTCACCCTGGAAGATCCTCGCGGCGCAGTTCAAGAACGTCCTCATCGTCATCTTGTTGGTGGCCACCGCCCTCTCCGTCGCGCTCGGGCACGGGGCGGAGTCCCTGGTGATCGCGGTCATCGTGCTCTTCGCAGTGCTCCTGGGCTTCGTGCAGGAATATCGGGCGGAGCGCGCCATCGAGTCACTCAAGAAGCTCGCGGCGCCTCACGCCAGCGTGCTGCGGAGCGGTGCTGAGAAAAAGGTGCCCGCGCGCGAGGTGGTGCCCGGCGACGTGGTGGTGCTGCACACGGGCGACAAGGTGCCCGCCGACGCCCGGCTGCTCGAGGCCATCAACCTGCAGGCGATGGAGGCTGCGCTCACCGGCGAGTCAGCGCCGATCGAGAAGACCACCCAGTCGATTCCCGGCGATGTGCTGCCGGTGGGCGATCGCAAGAACATCGTCCACGCGGGCACCGCGCTGACGTATGGGCGAGGTCGCGCGGTGGTGGCCGCCACGGGCATGCAGACCGAGTTCGGCCGCATCGCCACCATGCTCGACAACGTCGAGACGGCGAAGACGCCGCTGCAGAAGAACCTCGATCGCGTCGGCTCGGTGTTGGCGAAGGTGGCGTTGGTGGTGGTCGCGGTGGTGGTGGCGCTCGGCTTGTTCCGCGGCCAGCCGTTCGTCGAGATGTTCATCTTCGGCATCGCGCTCGCGGTCGCGGTGGTGCCCGAAGCGTTGCCCGCGGTGGTCACCATCTCGCTCGCGCTCGGTCTGCAGCGCATGGTCAAGCGTAATGCGCTCATTCGGCGACTGCCCGCGGTGGAGACGCTCGGGAGCACCTCGGTCATCTGCTCCGACAAGACCGGCACGCTCACCAAAGACGAGATGACGGTGCGGCGGGTGCTGGCGGGCGGCGAGATCTACGAGCTGTCGGGGGTGGGCTACGAGCCCACGGGGCAGCTGATGCGGGGTGGCAAAGACACGGCGCTGACGCCGGCGTTGCGCACCTTGCTCGAGGCGGCCGTGCTCGCTTCAGACGCGGCGCTTTCCCACGACAAGGAACACGGGTGGACCGTCGCCGGCGATCCGACCGAGGGCGCATTGGTGGTGGCCGCCGCCAAGCTGGGCATCGACAAGAACAAGCTCGACCGCGAACGCCCGCGCCAGGCCGAGGTGCCGTTCAGCTCGGAATCGCGGCGCATGGCGACGCTGCACCGCACGCCCTCGGGCCGCACCGTGTTCGTCAAAGGCGCGCCCGAGGTGGTTCTCTCGTCGTGTACGCAAGTGGAAGGCCCCGATGGCCCAAAGCCCTTCGACGACGCCGCGCGGAAGAAGGTGCTCGAGAGCGCCAAACACTTTGCTGGCGAGGCGCTGCGGGTGCTCGCCATCGCGCACAAGCCCAACGGCATGCTCGAAGAGTCCGAAGACGAGCTGACCTTGCTCGGCCTGGTGGGGATGATCGATCCCCCGCGCGCCGAGGCCTTCGACGCGATTCGTAAGTGTGAGTCGGCGGGCATTCGCGCGGTGATGATCACCGGAGATCACCCGGAGACCGCCGAGGCCGTCGCGCGCGAGCTGGGCATTCTGAAGCAGGGCAAGGTGGTGACCGGCCGCGAGCTCGAAGCGATGGATGAGCGGCAGCTCGAGCGATCGATCGAAGACATCGAGGTGTTCGCGCGCGTGTCGCCGGCGCACAAGCTGCGCATCGTCACGGCATTGCAGAAGCTGGGGCACACGGTGGCGATGACGGGCGATGGCGTGAATGACGCGCCTTCGCTGCGCAAGGCCGACATCGGCATCGCGATGGGCATCACCGGCACCGACGTCTCCCGTGACGCCGCGGCGATGACGCTCACCGACGACAGCTTCGCGTCGATCGTCGCGGCGGTGGAGGAAGGCCGGCGCGTCTTCGGCAACATCAAGAAGTACCTGATGTACCTGCTCTCTTCGAACATCGGGGAGATCGGCCTGATGATGGGCGCCTCGCTCCTCGGGCTGCCGCTGCCGTTGACCGCGGTGCAGATTCTCTGGGTGAACCTCGCGACCGATGGCCTTCCCGCGCTCGCGTTGGCGGTGGATCCCCCCGAGGACGATCTGATGCTGCGGCATCCGCGCGATGGGAAGGCGGGCATCTTCACCCGGCCTGTCGTCACCCTGATGCTGGTGGGTGGCCTCTGGTCGACGGTGGTGAACGTGGGCCTGTTCGCGTGGTCCACGCATTCCGGGCGTGGGCTGCCCGAAGCGATGTCGATGACCTTCGTCTCGCTCGTGCTGATTCAGTTCTTCAAGGCGTACAACTACCGGTCGGATCGCAGGTCGGTGTTGCACCGGCCCTTCGCGAACAAGTGGCTCAACCTCGCGATCGCCTGGGAGTTGCTGCTGCTGGGGCTGATTCTGTACGTGCCGTTCCTGGAAAATCTGTTCGACACGTTCGCGTTGTCCGGCAGGGATTGGTTGATCGTCGGCGGCGCGGCGTTCACCGTGGTGCCGGTGCTCGAGCTGGCGAAGGTGCTCGAGCGACACGGAATGTTCGGCAAACTGGACTAGCAGCGTCGGGGAGAGGGCGTACCAAGGTATGAACCGGCGCACCCGTGTCGCCGTCACTCAGCTCGAAGGGTGCGCGGTCGACTGGGCACTCAGCTCCCGAGTCGACTCCGACAGGCCCCGCGACACGAACTTTCTGATCTCGAAGTGAGCGAAGCGATGTGGAGGTGACATCAGATTGCTCGGGTCAGGGCTCCGGCCGAAGTGCGCGTTCGAGCACGTAATCCGGTGATTACGTTTCTTCTGCGCCGACCGAAAAACGCAATCCTGTCGCGGTCCACGGTGTGACGTCTGTCGCTGGTTCACACCTCGTGACGGCGTCGCTGGAGCGCGCGGCCTTTCAGCCGCCTGCTACGGGCTGTTTTCAAACCGATACAAGAACACCCGCCCACCGGTATCGGCCAACCACACGCCCGCGCCATCGAGTGACGGAGCGGCCGCGCTCACCTCGCCGAACAACCCCGGCAGTTCGAGCCTCGGCCCGCCCTCGAGGCTCCACATCGACAGGCCTTCCGCGCCCGCTGCCCACACCGCGCTCCCGTCGAACGCGAACCCGACCTGCCGCACGCGCTGATCGCCCATCGACAACCGCCGCTGCTCGACGCCGCTCGAGGCATGCCGCACCACCACGCCATCCTCCCCCGCGGTCACCAACCACTTCCCACTGGGATCGAACGCCACCGCCTGGTTCTGCTTCCCCGACCACGCCTCTTCCTCACGCATCGACGGCAACGCCACCAGCGCGCCGCTGCCATCTTCAGAGATCCACGCCAGCCGATCGCCCTTCGCCGAGACGGCCACCCGCCGCACCGCCGAGCGCGCATGAATCGGAGTGCTCTTTGGCGCGAGCGTGTCAGCGTCGAGCCCGAGCACGTCACTGCCGCAGCCGACCCAGATGGTGTCACTGTCAGCCGCGCGAGCGAGCGTCCACACCGTGGCGCGGCAGGGCTTCGCGCTCTCCGTCACCGCCCCGTTGTCGGCCCCATGGAGATCGATCTGCCCGGCCTTCCCCACCAACAACCCATCCTCGAGCGCGAGCACGTCGTTGCCTTTGGTCTCTTCGCGCCAGTGCTTCTCGCCGTCATTGCCAAACAGCATCAGCGCCTGCGGCGTCCGCGCCCACACGGTGTCGCCCGCACCGGCCGCGATCGCCCACACCGGGCCTTCGCCCGCCGACGCGAACGGAAGCTGAGCGGCCAGACGCAGGATGTTCCACTCGAACCTCCGCCCCGCGCGATCGAGCGCGCCTACCAACGAACCGTCGATCGAGAACGAGACCGCGCGCAGCTCGTCGCCATCACCATCGAGCCGCGCGATCACCTTCCACGACGCGAGGTCCCAGAGCAGGACCGTGCCGTCGATCGACGCGCTCGCGAGCCAGCCGCCGCGGGGCGACACGCTCATCGCGCTCACCCGATGCGAGTGACCTGAGAGCGTGCGCAGCGTCGCGCCATTGCTCACGTCGAGCACCTGCACGGTGCCCCGCTCGTCGGCGGCGAAGATCAGCCGCGCGTCTGAAGAGAACGCGAGCGCGCTCACTTCTCCGCTCGAAGCCGGACGATCGTGTTGCGCGCCGTCGGCCGTCCACCAGCGCAGGCCCCCCTCACTGTCAGAGACCGCGAGGGACTTTGCATCACGGCCCAGCGCGATCACCTGAGGCGCTTGAGGCGCGGGCGTGAAAGTTCGGCTCGCCGTTCCCGCGGGCGCGTCGAAGAGCTGCACCACGCCCGGGCTCGCCACGGCCAGCGCGGTTCCATCGACAGAGAACGAGACCGCCACGGCCGCCTCGGTGCCCGCGAGCGCACGAGGCGTGCCCTCACTCGTCATCAGGCGCACGGTCGACCCCTTGAGCGCCCAGAGCTTCCCACCTGCGGCGATGGCCGCAGGCAGCGCCTTGCGTTCCGGTTCAGTGGTGCCCTCGACCAACCGCCAATTCTTGTCGTCGTCGATGCTGAACGCGCCGCGGCCCGGAGAACCGAGCAGCGCGAGACCACTCTCGACATCGTACGCCCCGGCACCACTCGCGGGCACGGGCACCAGCGCGCTCAGGCTGCGCAGCGGAGAGGTGAACGGCCCGAGCGCGGCCATCGTCAGCTGGCCCCCGGGCGCGCCGGCCTGCGCCGCCAGTTGGGCCGCCGCGTGCGCGTGATTCCAGTCATGCAGGCGCATCGACGCGTGCACCTGTTCCATCAACGAGGCGCCCACCAGGGTGCGCGCGTCCTTCAGGGACGCATTACGCGAGCCCACCAGCGACCACGCGTAGAGCTCGGAGATGCCCAGCGCGATCAGCGCCACCACCGAGACCACGGTCAGCGCGCGGTTGTGCGAGACGAAGCGCTTCACCAGATCCCACGAGGTGTACTGATACGAGGACACCCGCTTGCCTGCGCGGAAGTCCGAGAGCTGCGAGGCCAGTGACCGCGCGTCGGGCGGCCGCTTATCGCGATCGACCTGCAACGCAGAATCGACGATCGCCGCCAGCTCCGGCGGTGCTTCGGGCGCGAAGTCTTTGAGCGGCTTGAAGTGTCCGCGCCCCACGTCGAGCAACAGCGCACGCACGTCACGCGCTTCGAAGGGCCGCGCGAAGGCGAGCAACTCGTAGAGCATCACGCCCAGGCTCCACACGTCGCTGCGGGCGTCGATGCGATCGATCTCTCCGCGCGCCTGCTCGGGGCTCATGTACAGCGGCGTGCCCACCACGGCGCCCTGCTGCGTCGAGCCCGACTGCACGCCGGCCAGCCTGCGCACGGTCTGCAGCGGCTTGACCTGGTCGAGTTTCTCCTCGGTGGCGGGCAGTTCTTCCGGAGCGCCGAGCACGCGCGCCACGCCCCAGTCGAGCACCACCGTCTCGCCGAACTCGCCCACCATCACGTTCTCGGGCTTCAGATCGCGATGCACCACGCCGCGGCTGTGCGCGTAGGCGACCGCGTGACACAGATCGATGAAGTGCGGCAGCAACGCGAGGCGGGCCTCGAGGGTGGTGGCCTCTTCGAGCGCGAGCCGGAACGTGCGGCCGCGGACCAGCTTCTGCGTGCAATAGAACTCGCCCTGCGTGGTGCGCCCCAGCTCGTGCACGGGGACGATGCCGGGGTGTTCGAGCTGCCCGGTGATGCGCGCCTCGCGCATGAAGCTGCCCGCGAGGTCGGCCTGCTGCCGCGCGGTCTTGAGCGCCACGCTGCGATTGAGCGCGGTGTCACGCGCCTCGAAGACGATCGACTGGCCACCCTGGCCGAGCTCGCGCTGCACCACGTAGCGATCGGGGTCTGCCACGGGCAACGTCTCGTTCGACGAATCGGTCGAGGCTGCCCGCACACTCGGGGTGAACGTCGCGCCGAGGGTTCCGTTGCCTGAGTCGCTCACGGAGCGAGACGGTAGCCCGCTATTGGCTGCGGGAGGACCACCGCATGCTGCCCGGGTCGAGCGTCAACACCGTCGTCTTGTCCGGCAGCACGGCCGCCTTGAAGTTGCTGACGGCACCGTTCTCGAGCTTCACCGACACCCGATAGATGCCGCTGGCCACCTTGCGATTCATCGGGGGCGTGCCCCATTCCTCGCCCTGCACGGTGATGAGGTGGCGCGCGGTGTTGTCGCCCACGCTGATCACCAGCTTGCCGGTGCCCTCAGGGATCGCCTCGTCCTTCACCACCTGGGGCGGCGGATCATTCTTCTCCACCGCAGTCTTCGCCGCGCCGACCCCCTTCGGCCGCGGCGTTCCCTTCGGCCTGGGCGTCGGCGTCGGGGTGGGGACTTCGATCTCCACCGCCACTTCCGCCGGGCCCGCGTCGATCACCTTCGGCGGCTCAGCCGTGAGCAGCGGAGGATCGCGCTTTGGATCGACCCGCGGCTGCACCTTCTCCACCAGTCGCGGCGGAGGAGGCGGCACCACCAGCGGTTCCTTCGCAGGCCCCAGCAGCGCCATCGTCGCGCCAGTGCCGAGCACCACCGCCACGATGAACGCGCCGACCAGCATCACCTTGCGCTGGTGGCCGGTTTCGCTCGGCTCCATCGGCGGCAACCGCTCGGTGGAGTGCCGCTGCTGCAGCGTGGGCCTCGAGGGTTGCGGTGACGGCTCGGCCATCGCCATCGCCGTGATGCTGGGCCCCGCGGTGATGCCGGGGAACGCCGACATGCGACTGCCACCCTCGGCCGTCACCTCACCGTCGTCGTCGAGGTAGCCCATCAGGCTCGATTGCCCGATGCGAATGTGGGCATCGAACGCCGCGCGCTCCAGCGCCTCGCGCATCTCGCGGGCCGTCTGAAACCGATCTTCGGGCTTCACGCCCAGCGACCGCTTCACCACCTCGTAGAAGCCGTCGGGCAGCCCCGGGTAGACCTCTTCGAGGTCCTTCCACTGGCCGCGCACCAGAGCCGCGTGCCGCTCTGCGTGGTTCTTGTAGTCGTCGAAGGGCGTGCCGCCGCACGCGAGTTTGTAGAGCGTCACGCCCAGCGAGAAGAGATCGCTGCGGCCGTCGAGCTTCTTGCCCATCGCCTGCTCGGGCGAGAAGTAGCCGGCCTTGCCCTTGGTGACGCCGGGCATGGTGAGGTTGCGATTGGTGGCGGCCTTGGCG
>JAYVNA010000542.1:0-4038 GCA_043758715.1 Archangium sp. | reverse complement strand
CCTCAATCACCCCAACGTGGTGCAGGTGATGGACTTCGGGCGCTTCGGCGACACCTGGTTCCTCGCGATGGAGCACGTCGAAGGAATGTCGCTCAAGCGGGTGATCGACGGGCATCGCCTCGGCCTGCCGCTCGCCGCGGTCTCGTACCTCGCGGTCGAGCTGCTCGCGGCGCTGGAGTACGTGCACTACCGGGCCGCGTCCGATGGCACGCCGCTCAACCTCGTGCACCGCGACGTGAATCCTCCGAACATTCTGGTTTCCACGCTGGGCGAGGTGAAGCTCACGGACTTCGGGATCGCGCGGGCCAGCGTGGGCGCGCGGCTGACGCAGGCCGGCTACATCAAGGGCAAGCCCGGCTATCTCGCGCCGGAACAGCTGACCGACAAGCCCCTCGACGGCCGGGCGGATCTGTTCGCGGTGGGGGTGACGTTGCACGAGGCGCTCACGGGGCGGCCGCTGTTCTCGAACGCCAGCAACGACGACGAACGGTACGAGGTGCTCGAGATGGCGATTCGGCCTCCGTCAGCGCTTCGGCCCGAGGTGCCCCCTGAGTTCGATGCCGCGGTGATGCGGTTGCTCGAGCGCGATCTGACCAAGCGGGTCGCGACAGCGCGTTCGGCCGCGTTCCCGTTTCAGGCGCTGCAGGGCAAAGCGTCGCCGATGGCCGATGGGCAGAGGCACCTCGCGCACGCGGTCAAGGAAGCGGCGGCGTATCGCGAGCGGGCCTCTGATCGCATCGCGGCCGCGGCGGCGACCTTGCCTGGAGTTCCCTGAGTTCAAGGCGCCTCGAGAACGCGCGCCGGGCCACTCGAACCCGCAGCGTTCAACCCGAACCTGCTGATCGCCCGGAACTACTCCGACATCGCGCTGCGCGATCTCGGGCTGGCACTGGGGGCGTTGGCGCTCAGTCGCCTCGCGCTCGACTTCGATCGCCAGGCCCGCCCCTGCGCTCAGCCGCGAGTAGCGGTTCCAGGCGCCAGGCCGAGCCCATCCGGAGTGCGCCGGATGAGTTCGGCTCGTACAGGGTCGCTCGTTTGCGCGGCGTGCTCGCGGGCAGCCTGCTCGAACTCGACGCGTGACCCTTCAGGCAGCGCACGCAAGATGAACGCGATCTGCTCAGTCAGCATGACGGAAAAATCAGGGTTGATCAGATCATCACCGGCCAGCTCGAGCGACGCGACCGTCTCGAACAACGCCACGAGTTCGGGCTTGATCACGAATGTGTGCCCCTCACCCTGACCCTCTCCCCCGCGGGGGAGAGGGAGACAAGTTGGTTACTTGCGCGCCTTCCGGGCCTCGTCGCGCAGCTTCACGGTCTGATCGAAGAACGCCTCAGGCACCACCTTGCCGCGCACTGCCGGCCACGCCCGCTGCGCCGCTTTTTCCCACGGCCCTGGCTCGACCTTCACCACGGTGAGGCCCTGCTTCTTCATCGCAGTCACCGCGTCATCGTTGAGCCGCTTCACCTCAGCGTCGATGCGGGCGTTGATGTCCTTGGTGATCGCCAGCAGCTTTCCGCGAACGTCGACGGGGATCTTCTCCCACGCGTCTTTCTTCACGATGGTCGCGCCCACCAGGTATGCCCAGGGGAAGTCGACCATCTGGTTGGCCTTGTCGAAGAGCCGCGCGGTCAGCACGTAGGCGGGCACCTGGCTGACGCAGTTGATCATGCCCGTCTGCAGCGAAGGCACGATGTCCGTCGACGAGAGCACCACCGGGCGGAAGCCGACCAGCTTGAACGCTTCGACTGACGCGGGGTCGCCGTCCCAGGCGAAGAACTTCGCGTCAGCCGCGGCCTCGGGCGTCGCGTACGCCTTGTTGCAGAAGATGCTCACGGTGCCGACCTGCGCCCACGAGAGCACCGTGTAGCCCTTGGCATCGACGATGCCGTTGAGCTGGGTCTCGAGCTTGGGGAACACGTCGCGGAAGTCGCGCTCGTCGAACAGGCCCGGAGTCGAGAACACCATCGGCTCGGCCACGATGTCGTGCAGACCGATGTTGGTGATCGACGCAGCCTGCAGCTGGCCCACGCCCATCTTCCGCACCATGTCGCCTTCGCTGCCCTGGGTGCCGCCGGCGTAAATCTTCAGCTTCACCTTGCCGCCCGAAGCCTCCGACCACTTCTCGGCCATTTCCTTGAGCAGGTTGTGCCAGGTCGACCCCTGCGGGGCGAGCGTGCCCAGCTTGATCGTCACGTCATCGGCCAGCGCCACGTTCGCCAGCAACACAGCCACCAACATCACCGTTCGTTTGAGCACGATCATTTCCCTTTAGTTGAACAAGTCGTTCGCGTGATCCAGCAAGAGCTTCGCGCGCCTTTGCGCGATGGTGTTGGCGAGCCGATCGGACTTCGAGAGCGTGTCCACGTCGGCAGCCAGCACTTTCTTCATGACGACGTCGAACTCTTCGCGCTTCTGAGATTGCACCAGCACGCCTTCGGCCCACGACACCCAGACGCCGAGGTGTTTGCCCTGGCTGACGGCCAGCGAACGATCGAGGAACGCCTTGGCGCCCGCTTCAGTCCCGCCGGGTCGCGCGGCTTCGAAAGAGACGAAGAACTCGAGCACGCTGCCCTCGCCCCAATTCGCATCGAGCTCGAGCGCGCGCTTCATCAAGGCCTCCGGAGCCGGCAGCTCTGCGACCAGCCCCATGTCTTCCTTTCCATTGGAAATCGCCAACGACCAGGCAGCAGCGGTCCAGTAGACGAGGGGCAGGTCTTCTTTCTTCAGGGGGGCCACCGCCTCGGTCAGCCCCCTCATGGACTTGAGCTTATCGCTGATTCCCGGGCTCGAGAGTTCGAGGCCCTGGAGCCCGTACTCGCGCGCCCGCAGCAAGAGCTTCTTCGCGCGCAGGCGGGAGGCACCGGCCTGGGCATTCTTCCCATCGAACTCCGCCCGGTCAGCGTCCTGCTGCACGAAGGCGTAGGCGTACTGGGTAAAGCCCGAAGTCAGAGAGGTGAGCAGCCCCACGTGTTTGGGCTGGCTCTGGAGCACGCTCTCCATCGTCTTGAGCCCGAAGGGCGCCGCATCACGCACCAGCTCCGGATCGTCGTCAGTGCCCAGGGTACCGGGGCCGGAGAGGGCGTCGGCGACCACGCCGGTCGCGAATGAGGCGAAGCAGCCTGAGCCGAAGACTGCGAGTGATGAAACCAGAGCGATACGGAGCATGCGTCCCCCTTCGAGACGCCTGCTCCTTAAGGACGGGGGCCCCCAGGGGTCAACCAATAGCGTCGCGATCACAGCCTCGTGATCCGACGCGGACGCAATGAATTCTCCATGGTACGAGCGCTGCCCGATGGCCACCGAGTCGACGCCTGAAGCCGAGTTCGAGGACGCCCAGAAGGATCTCTCTCCCATCGAGCGCAAGCTGACGACGGGCGTGGGGCTCTTCGTGGGCCTGCTGGCATTGGTGATGGTGGCCTTGCCGGTGGTGCAGGCGATCGCACGCAAGGTGGCCGACACCGAGATCCCGAGCGCGTCGGTGATCGTGCAGCACCTCACGTTGTGGATTGGTTTTTTGGGCGCGTTGCTCGCGGCGGGCAGCGGCAAGCACCTCGCGCTCTCGACGGTCGAAGCGATCCCCAAGGGCTGGCCGCGGCGGGTCGCGAGCCTGTTCACGCGCGTGACGGCGGCGGCGGTCTGCGCGTTGCTCGCGTACGCCTCGTGGAAAGTGGTGCAGGCCGACGCAGGCAGCGGCCGCACCGTGAT
Source organism: Archangium sp. (assembly GCA_043758715.1). Lineage (GTDB taxonomy): Bacteria > Myxococcota > Myxococcia > Myxococcales > Myxococcaceae > Archangium_A. The sequence goes on along the minus strand of JAYVNA010000542.1, from coordinate 330 downwards.
CGGCTCATTCCCGGTGTCGTGGAGTGAAGCGATCATGCCCTTCGCCTTCGGGGTGATGGCGCTGCGCTTCGCCTGGCGCGTGGGAAAAGAAGAGCAGTCGTGGATCGATCGAGGCGTCGCGGTGGCGGCGATCGGCCTCGCGTTCGCGATCGGCTCGTTCGCGCCCTCGTCGGTGGTGGTGGGGCTGTTGCTGGTCTTCATTGGAGTCGCTTTCCTCAGCGGCGCGCCGGTGTTCGTGATCATGGGCGCCGCTGCGATGATCCTGTTCTGGAAGGACGGCACGCCGATCGCCGCGGTGCCGGCCGAGACGTTCCGATTGGTCTCGTCGGC
>JAYVNA010000541.1:0-4039 GCA_043758715.1 Archangium sp. | reverse complement strand
CGACGACGACTGCGGTCCCGAGTTCGAAGCCCCTCGAAGCGGCATCGTGCAAAGAAAGCCCGGGCGGTGCCGAAGAGGCCGTGCTTGCACTCACCTCGTTCGGAATTCCGTGCGACGAAGCGCTGGTCCGCCTTGGCGAACGAACGGAATCAGAGCTCGGGACGCTGTGGACGGCCTGGTGCGCGAACGTCGAATGGCTTTGCGTTCACGAGAGCCGGCGCGATCGCGGTGGAATCGAACTTCCGCTCGAGCCGGCGCGGTGTGGGACTGGTTTGAGAGAGCGAACCCTTTCTGAGCTCGGCCTGCACTGCACGAAGCTCTGAATTCGAGCGCCCCGCAGCTGAAGTCCGAACCAGGTGTGCTCAGATCAGCGCATGGACGACACCCTCGACGCGGTGGTGTTGTGGATCTGGCTCATCGGGACCCTGCTCGCCTGTCCGCGCTGGTGTCGTTCGATGCGCCCGCGCTCTTCACCCTCACCCGGCTGCAGGCCTGGCCCGTGGGCCTCAGCGTCTTGTTGATCGCCTCGGCGGCGCTGGCGGGGCTGTTCAAGGTGAGCCGGCGAGCGCGTCTCGGGTTGGTCACTTCGCGCGCGCGAGGATTGACCTGAGGAACTCGAGGGCGGCGTTGCGCTGGCCTCCGTGCACCAGGAACGGAGGGATGTCGCCGCCCGGATCGCTGAAGACCAGATAGGTGATGCTCAGCTTGCCGTCGGCCGTCGGGATCACCGTCCAGGAACCGCGCACGCACGCCAACCGCACGTGACCTGGCGCAACTGGATGGTCCGGGTCGTCTTCCGTTTGAAATGACACCTCGCACCGCCCGGTGGACGCCGGCTGCTCCAGCTTCACGTGAACGACGTAGTCACGGTCGGACACGATCGGCAGCGCGACCTGCTCGTAGGCCCAACGCTCGGTGTCCGTCTCTTTGAGGATCGTGCGCTTCTTGAAGCTGCCTTCGACCTTTTCGCCCACGCCCTTGGCGAAGATGGCGTCGCACATGCGCTGCAGATCGCCCGGCACCGTGGTGGTGATGCGCAGCTCGTCGTACTTCGAGTTCTGCACCGCGCGCAGGTCGAGCGTGAGGCCATCCACCGTTCGATCGTGGCGCCACTCCGGGGGCTGGGCCAACACCACGAGGAGGAGAGCGATCACGGCGCGCAGTCTATCAGTGCTCGGCTTGCGGTAGACTGCCCGCTCGATGAGCAGCCCGTGGGACGACGTTCGCAAGGAATCGCTGGAGATGCCGGCCGTCGGTGGCCGACAGCACCGCCCTTCCCCGCTGCCGTGGATGCTGCTCACCGTTTCCATCGCCATGACCATCGGGGTGTTGGTGCTCGGGCGCTCGCGGCTGGAAGACGAACGGCTGCGCACGGCGACCGCGCTCAAGGCCAATGACGAGGTGAAGGGTCAGCTCAAGTCGGCGATCGAGGATCTCGATCAGGCGCGGGCGACCTGTACCGCGGCTGACAACAGCACCGGCGAGCTGCAGAAACAGATTCTCACGCTCGAACTCTCGAATCGCCGCCAGCAGGAAGAGCTCACCAGGCTCAAGAGCGCGGCCAGGGGCGGGAAGAAATGATCTGCATCGTGTTGGCAATCACCCTGGCGGCGCCGTTTCCGCTCCCCGCCGTCGATGGCAAGCCGCTCTCGGTCACCGAGGGGCAGAAGGTGTTCCGGCTGCCGATGAAGTTCGAGACGGTGAAGAAGTTCTATCTCGAGCAACTGGGCCCCGAGGCGAACGCGGGCGTGAAGAGCGTCGAGGGAAAACGCGTGATGACCCTCAGCGCGAAGGGGAAAGCGGAGTCGTGGACCAAAGCCGTCGTTCGCGAGGGCGAGGTGGAGACGGTGATCGAGGTCACTCCGGTGATGCGGCTCGGAGAAGAGCAGATCGCGGGCAATGCCCGGCCGTTGGTGGAGTTCGTGATCGGACGGTCGGGTGAGGTCGATAAGGCCATCAAGAGCCTCGACCACGCGGATCAGATGCGCGCGAGGTAGAGGAGGCATTTCTGGCCCTCACCCCGACCCTCTCCCCCGCGGGGAGAGGGGGACAGTGTTCGCGGTTCGACTCAGCTTCTAAACGGGTTCTGCAGCAAAATCGTCTCGCCGCGCTCTGCGCCGACCGACACGCAGACCACCGGCACACCGACGATCTCTTCGATGCGCCGCACGTAGCGCTGCGCCGCGGGCGGCAGATCATCGAACGTGCGGGCGCCGGCGAGCGTCTGCTCCCAGCCCTGCAGCTCTTCGTAGATCGGCTGCACGCGCGAGAACTCTTCGATGTCGCCGGGCAGCTCGGTGACGCGCTGCCCGTCGAGCTCGTACGCGGTGCAGACCTTCAAGGTGTCCAGGCCGCTCAAGATGTCCATCTTGGTGAGCGCCAGGCCCCACATGCCGTTCACGCGCGCCGAGTAACGCAGCACCACGGTGTCCAACCAGCCGCAACGGCGCGGGCGGCCGGTGGTGGCGCCGTACTCGTCGCCGACCTTGCGCAGTCGATCGCCGGTGGCGTCGCTCAGCTCAGTGGGGAACGGGCCGCCGCCGACGCGGGTGGTGTACGCCTTGGTGATGCCGAGCACCTTGTCGATCGCCGTGGGGCCCAGGCCCGAGCCGACCGCCGCGTTGCCGGCGACGGTGTTGCTGCTGGTCACGTACGGGTAGGTCCCGTGGTCGACGTCGAGCAGGGTGCCCTGCGCGCCCTCGAAGAGAATGCGGGTGCCCTTGCGCACGTGCTCCGAGAGGAAGAGCGAGGCCTCGCCGACGAACTCGCGCAGGCGGTTGCCGAGCACCAGGTACTCCGAGACGATCGCCTCGACGTCCATCAGGGGCTCGTCGGCCTTGGCCAGGCGGGCCAGGCGGCTGATCTCGTCGAGCGCGTCGACCAGGCGGTCCTTCACCCGGCGGCGCAGGCGATCGCCGTCGAGCAGATCGCGCACCCGGATGCCGCGGCGGGCGACCTTGTCCTCGTAGGCGGGCCCGATGCCTCGGCCGGTGGTGCCGATGGCGCCCCCACCGCGGGCCTTTTCGCGCAGGGCGTCGAGGTGCTTGTGCCAGGGCAGGATCACGTGTGCGTGCTCGGAGATCATCAGCTGCGCGCTGTCCTGCAGGTAGCCGCGGGCGCGCAAGGCGTCGATCTCCTTCATCAGCACGGTGGGGTCGATGACGCAGCCGTTCCCGATGACGCAGCTCTTGCCCGCGTGCAGCACGCCGGAGGGAATGAGGTGGAGGACGGTCTTCTGCCCCCCCACCACGAGCGTGTGCCCGGCGTTGTTGCCGCCCTGAAAACGCACCACGACCTGCGCGTGCTCCGTGAGCAGGTCGACGATCTTCCCTTTTCCTTCGTCGCCCCACTGGGCGCCCACGACGACGACGTTCGGCATGCGGTGCTTCTACGCGCACGGTCCTGACGCTGCCAGCACTTCTCCCTCGCCTGCGCTGGAGACGCGCAGGCTCAGGGATGACACCGGTAGACATACCCACACCCAAGGGCCTCACAACGTTCGCGCGGGCGGCCCTCCCAAAGGCCGGTGCGTTGGCTCTGGGCGAGCCGGCGAGACTCCTCGCTCAGCGGGGCGACCAGCTGCGTGGGCTCGAAGTCGGGCAGGTAGTGGGGTTCGGGTGACTCATCGCGGAGGAAGACGATGCCCGCGCGCACCGGGCCTCCACAGAAGCGCTGGGCGGCGAGCGCGTAGCACTTGAGCTGGAAACGATACGGCTCCAGACCCGCGGGCGGCAGGGTCGAGGTCTTGTAGTCGATCACCAGCGCCCCTCCCGGCTGAATGACGAGGAGGTCGATCTGACCGCGCAGCACCACCGCGGGGTCGTCTCCCAGGCGCAGCGCGAAGGGCAGCTCGCGGTGCACGGTGGCGGTGGCGAGCGAGCGGCCGAAGTTCGAGTTCCAGAAGCGCTCGACCCAGCCGAGCACGTCATCGCCCACCAGGCGCTCGAGGCCTTCGCTGCTGCGCAACTCGCGCAGGGCCGGGTTGAGCCCGGGAGTGCCCACCACCGAGAGCGGCGTCAGCTCGAGCAGCCGGTGCGCC
>JAYVNA010000540.1:0-12306 GCA_043758715.1 Archangium sp. | reverse complement strand
ACAAAGGTCTGACCGCGGCGCTGCGGCCGATGTGGCGCACCCAGCCCACCTACAAGAAGGATCAGCTTGCCGGCATCAAGGTGCCGACGTTGATCCTCGATGGCGCGCACGACGAGATCATCCGGCAGGAACACTTGAAGGAAATGTCGAAGCTGATCAGCGGCTCGCGTCTCGTCTTCATTCCCGACGCCAGCCACTTCGCGCTTTTTCAGCAGCCGGCCGCCTTCAACCGGGCGCTGATCGAGTTTCTCGACGCGACCTGACAAGCGGGCGATACCGTCCCGCATGCGCTTCTTCTTTGCCCTCGTCCTGATGCTCTCCAGCGGCTGCGTGGTGGTGCAGCGTGTCGAAACCGCCATCGACTGCAACGGCATCTGCGCGCGCTACGCCTCGTGCTTCGACAAGGGCTACGACACCGCCGCCTGCGAGAGCCGCTGCCGGTCTTCGGCGCGCGACGACACCGATTTCCGCCACAAGGCTGACAGCTGCAACCTCTGCATCAGCGAGCGTTCATGTGTGGCGGCGACGTTCGCGTGCGTGACCGAGTGCGTGTCGGTGGTGCCGTAACTCCATTTGGCGCGCTCTCCCCCGCGGGGAGCGGGAGACGACGTTACGTTTGCTGCGTGAGCCCACCCTGGCGCCATCCCTTCGAGGCTGCCCTGCAGCAAAACGCCCCCCGCACCGAGGTGCAGGTCGCGACCGTCACGCCCGAAGGAATGCCCGCGGTCCGCACGGTTCTCCTGCGAGGACTGGGCATCGAAGGCGACCCCTACTTCTTCACCGACGCGCGCTCGCGCAAAGCTGATCACCTCCGCGAGAACCCGCGCCTCGCGTTGATGGCCTGGTTCGCAAACTCCCGTGAGCAGTTCCGCCTGAGCGGCCCCGCCACGCTGCACGGCCGCCTCGCGGAAGGAGAGTGGGCCGAGCTCCGGCAGCGCACCTGGAGCGCCCTGAGTCGGAACGCGCATCAGCGCTACCTCGGTGCACCGCCGGGCCAGACGCTGGTCACCCTGGAAGAGCGGCCCGTGCCTCCTTTTCCCCCTCAAGAGTTCCTCATCGTCTCGCTCGAGGTCACCGACGCCGACTGGCTCGTCGATCGGCGGCCGGGCACGCGCGTGGGCTACCGCAAGCTCGGTGCGGGTTGGGTGGAGCAAGCACTGACGCCCTGAAACGTGTTCTCCCTGGAGCATGAATCCAGCGGATGGGGAGGAGCCGGGTTGCAAAAAGGGGCAGGTCTGAGGGTGGCGCGGGGCAGAACGGTGTGTAGTTTACGGACGCCATGCCCCACTTCCTCGCGCCCCCGTTCGACTTGCCCGAGGGCCGTGACGCCCGATTGGTGAAGCACCTCGAAGACGATGACTGGGCTTCGGCCATCACCCTGCTGCGCGATGTGGTCACGCCTCAGACTAAGAACTGGAAGTGGCTGGTGTTGCTCGCCTACACGCGCTTTCGCGACGCGGCCGACGTAATGCCCGACGAGCTGGTGGCGGCTTCTCGCGAGGCGGTGCTGCTGCTGCAGCGCGCGATGGAAAACGGCGCTCCGCACGATGACGTGGCGCCTTTTCTCGAGGCCGTCGAGCGCACCCTCGATCAACTTTCGCGCGGTGAAGAGGCGCTGCTGGCGCGCCTGGGCCCGGGCGATGACCCCGCGGCGCTCAACGACGAAGAGCTCGAAACCGTCTGCTTCATGGTCGATCGCGACAACCCGGCGCGCGCCGCGAAGCTGTTCGCAGCGCTGGCTGCCCGGCAGGGTCCCCTGGCGACCGCGGCGAGGGCCCGGGCGGCCCTGGCGCTCGCTCGCAGCGGGGCTTTCGAGGCGGCCAGGCCCGAGCTCGAAGACGTGCTCACCAAGGACTGGTCGAAGCGTCCCTTGAGCGATGAGCGCCTCGCGTTGGAAGCAGCCGAGACCCTCTTGCTCGAGCACGCCAGCGGCGCCGAGTTCGTCGCGTTGTGGCACCTGGCGGAAGCCCGCGGCCAGGCCCTCGCCTTCCCGTTTCCCTCGGCCTGGCCGCACCAGGAGCGCCTCTTCAGCAAGTGCCTCTCGCTGCGTGACGTCACCCGCGCCCGCGCGCTCGCGCAGCGCATGGAAGAGGAGCGGCTCGAACTCCCCCAGGCCCTGGTCGAGCGTTTCCGCGCGGTGAGGTTCGAGCAGGTCTAAGCCTTCGCCGGCTCGAGCACCGCGTGTTTGCCGAAGTGGAGCGAGTCGAGCGCGAGCACCGCCTCGCGCATGAAGCTCACCAGCGCGAAGGCGAACAGGCCCATCGCGATGATGAAGAGTCCGGCGACCACCAGCCCGAAGTTGGTCCCGGTGAAGTAGCCGACGAAGGCGGTGGTGATGAGCAGGCAGACCGCCAGCGCCGCGCCCACGCTCGAGGTCAACGCGCGGTGAATGAGGCGGGCGCGCCGGGAAAGGGTTTCGAGCTCGAGCCGGGCGTGCGCGCGTTCTTCATCGCCCAGGGCCTTCAGCTGGCCTTCGAGCAGGCGCGCGCGGTCGATGATGCGGCCCAGCCGGTTCGTCAGCACCGAGATGACCGTGCCCAGGGCCGAGAGCAGAAACACCGGGGCGGTGGCGAGCGAGATGGTGCGGGTGATGTCAGCCAGGGCGTTGGTGTCGGACATGGCCGGAGTCATAACGCTCTGGAGATTTCCAGCGGCCCTGACCCGCTCACAGCACCGCGAAGCAAATTCGGGTCGCCTCTGGACCCCAAGCGGCGCTAGAGGTGTCCCACGCAAACTGAAGTCGGAGTTCCCCGTGATCGTTTGGAGTCGCATCGACAGTCGCCTCATCCACGGTCAGGTGATCGAAGCGTGGCTTCCTCACTTGCGCGTGAAGCGGGTGGTGGTCGCCGATGACGAAGCCGCCGTCGATCCGCTCGCGAAGGCGGCGTACGGGCTTGCCATTCCTCCGGAGGTCGAGCTGGTGCTCGGGCCGGTGAAGGGCATCGACTTCAAGAAGCTCGCGAGTGATGGCGTCGCCACCCTGGTGCTCTTCCGCGAAGTGAAGTCGGCGGTGGCGGCTCGTCAGTGGGGTTTGCCTGACGGAATGCTGAACGTCGGCAACGTGCATTCCGGGCCGGGCAGGGTGTCCGTGTCGCGCTCGGTGTTCCTCGACTCGAGTGACTCGAGTGCCTTGGCGGCACTGGCGCAGAGTGGAATGACGGTGCGCGTGCAGTCGGTGCCCAGCGAGACCGCGCAGCTGATTCCCGGCGTTTGACCCCTCAGTCCTCGTCGATCGCGTCACTGACGGGAAGACAGGCCCACGGCTCGTACAACGTGTTTCCTTCCGGCAGCCGCACGCCCGCTTGCACGCAGATCTGCCCTTTGCGAATCTGCTTCGCTTCCCTCCACTGCCGTTCCCCGGGCAGCAGCGCGTACGTGTCGTAGGTGCTCAGGTCGCTCTCGGGGCCGGGACGAAACCGCAGCACCACCTTCCAGCCCTCGTCGAGTGGGCGATTCACCATCGCCCTGGCGCCGTACCAGGTGCCCGATTTGATCAGCACCACTCGCGGCCGGGGCAGCTCCATCAACACCTCGGCCTGCGCCTTCTCTCCCGCTTCGATCTCGCGGAAGAACTCGTCGACCACCCGCCCCAGGTCCATGCCCGCGAGCTGAAAACACGCCTGCCACAGCTGCAGGTGCTGCAGGTCGGGCGGCAACTTCCTGTTCGCGAACGCGCCGAGCACCCGCGGCAATGCCTCGACGCCGTACACATGCACCGTCGCGTCGATCAGCGCCTCGCCCGCGGTGTACGCGAGCAGATCATCACGCTCCCGGGAGAGCGCGACGGGGTCGACCAACTCCGAAAGTTGCAGCTCGCCGCGCCGGTGCAACGCCGCGAGCACCAGCTGATCTTCACGGTGGTGTTCCTCGCGCGGGTCGAAGCGCCGCTGCACCCAGCTGGCGAGGCCCTCGTTGAGCACCTTCGCGCGGCTCCACAGCCAGGCGCGATCGTCGCCCGCGACCCGCCGCGACACCACGTGCGAGGTCTCGTGAGCGAGCACGCCGCGCGCCCCCACGCCCAGCGCCAAACGCAGTCCGCCGTAGAACGCGGTGCCATCGGTGCCACGCATCGAGCCCGAAGCGTCGACGTCGATGACTTCACCCGGCGGCACCTGCAGCAGCCGGTGAACTTCTTCGAAGACCTCATCGGCGCTCTCCGCCAGCGCGAGGGCGTCGCGCGACTGCAGCGCCGGGTACGAGAAGCGGTAGTGCGTGGTGTTGGTGGAAGCCGGAGGGCTCTCGGGAAATTCGGGCTCTGCTTGTCCGTCGCCGACCGCGCCCTTCGGCCGGTCGTCGTCACCGTGGCGGGACCGCACCACCATCGCCGTCACCACCAGGCTCACCGTGAGCAACGTCACCACCGCGCTCACCACCGGCCGACTCGAGAGCTGGGTGAAGCGGGGGCGCCCCGAGCCGACGAAGCCCGCCCATGCCACCACCAGCCACAGCGCGGCGAGCGCGGCTTGCACACCCAGGGCTTCCGTATCGAAGCGCAGCAACACGCCGTGCGTCTGCACCTCGGCCAACGTCATCGGGTCGAGCAGTGAAGCGCGTGGCATTTGTTCCACCAGCAGCGCGAGCCCTACTGCCAGCGCACCGGCGACCAACCAGGTGAGGCTGCGCAACCGCCCGAGCGCCGCGCCGAAGGCCAGCCCCGAAACCACCAGCAGCAGCTCGAGCCCCAGCAACTGCACCAACAACCCCACATGCACTTCGGAATCGAGCGAGCCGCGCGAGACCAGGTGAAGGCCGATCGCCAGGCCCACCTTGAGCACCGGGTAGGTGAACAACACCGCGGTGGCCATCGCGAACTTCACGGCGAACACGCGGTGACGCGTCACCGGCAATCCATCGAGGAACGAGAGCGTGCCGTCGTCTTCTTCGCGCGTGCCCAGGGTGGTGCCGATGGCGAAGGCGAGCAGCCACAACATCCCGACCGAGGTATCGGACAAGCCGTGAAAGGTGAGGCTGAGCGGCCGTTGATCCAACTTCCGCACCGCGTCATCGATGAGGTCGATGATCCAGACGACCACCGCGAGCACCGCCCAGGGACGCAGCTCGCGCAGTTCCTTGCGGGCGAGAGCGCGGATCACGGGGCCTCCAGGCGGCGGGCCTCGAGGCGCACCGGGCAACCGAGCGCCGGGTCGTCATGTTCGACCACCGCGAGCAGCCGTTCACCGCGCGCGAGCGTCAGGGGCAGCCTGGCCTCGCTCCCGCGCGCATCGAGCCGACGGAGGTTTTCCTGGCTCCGCGACCAGGGGCCCAGCGAGCCGTAGAGCACCTGCCACCGAGTCACCCCGGTCACCTGGGCCACCACCTCGCCGTCGACCACCACCAACTCCGCGCTCGCGGGAGTCTGCTCGTCTTTGATCGCTCGCCTCCGCACTTCCGTGTTCGCCGCCAGGGTCGGCCAATCGGTGCCCGCCTCGCGCAGCAAGACCGCCGGCCGCTTCTCGAAGAGCACCGACACCACGTTCGAGTTTTCCTTCGAGAAGAGAGCCCGCGCGATCGCGAGGGTGCGTTCCTCACCGGCCGTCTCAGCGAGCGTGTCGACCATCGCGAACGCCAACGCGCTGCTGATGCAGTCGCCGAGTTGTTCGGTCGTCTCGCTCCAGCGCGTCACGGAAGACTCGCTGAGCGCCACCCGCGACGCGGCCGCCCAGCGCCACCAGCGCGCACGCAACGCGGGTTCCTTTCGCACCGTCCACCACACCGAGAAGCCATCGAGCAGCGCGTGGCGATCTTCCTTGAGGCCCCGGAAGTCGGTGGCGTCTTTCAGCAGCTCGTGAATGACCCGCGAGCGCAGCACCGCCACGTCGACGTCGGGGGCCCCGCGCACCACGATGCCGTTGGTCCCCTCGAGCTCGGCGCGTTGGATGACCGTCGGCATCAACCCGCGCTGCGGCAGGATGAAGATGGGCGGCACCTTCTCGAGCCCAAGTGCGTTGGCCAGCGAATCGACGTCGCCCGACACCGCCTCCCCCAACGCGCGCGCCGCCTCTTCGCTGACGTCGTCGGTGGTCATCACGCCCACCACGCCGCGGCTCGAAGAACTGCGGGTGGCCTTCTCGAGCTTGAAGGCGGGCAGCTCGCGCTCTTCCTTGAGCCGCGAGGTGACGAACACGCTCACCAGAAACGCGGCGATGACGAAGGCGCGCTCGCGGCCCGTCATTCGCTGCGCGAGCGCGGAAGCCATCGAACCCGAGCCCCGCAACCCGAGCACCGCGGTGACGATGATGCTGCCCAGAATGACCGCCGCGACCTCGAGCAACGCGCGGAGCGAGACCGGAGTGCGGGCCATGGCGCTGGCTTCACTGAGCAGGCGAAGCACCGGCGCCTCCGTCGGCGGCACCGAGGCCAGTTGCTGCAGGTAGACGTAGAAGAAGAACAACGTCATCCACGCGATGTAGCGGTAGCGCCCCAGCATTCCGGCCATGGCGCTGAAGCTCCACACGGTCAGGGTGAAGGCCTGCACCGTCAGCAACGCCCGCAACGCATCTCCGGTGGTGATCACCTCGACCTGGCGCATGAAGGTCAGCGTGATGATCCACGCCAACGCGATGAGCCCCCCCACGAACGCTGCGCCGGTCAGCCACTTGGTCGCCAGCACCCGCGCCCGCGTGATGGGCAACACCTCGAGGAAGAGCTGCGTCTTGCCTGCGTACTCGCGCGCGAAGAGCCGGTTGGCGGTGACCAGCGCGCTCACCGAGCCCATGAAGCCGGCGAAGCGCACCAACGCCGAGAACCGCCCGCCTTGATCACTGGCCTTCTGCAGCAACACGAAGAGCGCCAGCGCGCTGATCAACACGACCGCGGTGAGCACCCAGCCGTGCTCCCGCACTTCTTTGCGCAGGAGCGCGAGACTCAGGCGGCGCTCCGGGTGCGCGCGTAGGCCAGAAAGAGATCGTGCAGCGAGACCCGCTCGAAGGTGACGCCCTCAAGACCCGCCAGCAGCGTCCACGCCTCGGGGGCCGCCGTCCACACGTCGTCACGCACCCGGGTGAAGCCAGGGCCCGGCTCGAAGGGCAACGCGCTCACCACCCGGCGCGTCGAGGAGAGCAGCGTGGGCAAGTCGGCTTCCACCTGCAGCCGCCCCTTGTCGATGAGGCCCACGTGGGTGGCGATGCCTTCCACTTCGTCGACCAGGTGCGACGAGAAGAAGGCGGTGGTGCCCCGTTCCTTCACCATGCTCGAGACGAGCGCGTTGAACTCGAAGCGCGCCACCGGGTCGAGGCCGCTGGTCGGTTCATCGAGCAACAACAGCGGAAGCCGCGGCGCGAGCGCGAGGGCCAACGCCAGCTTGGTGCGCGTGCCGCCCGACAACTCGACGCTGCGCCGCGTGGGTGGAATGTCGAGCACCGCCAGCAGCCGCACGAACTCGGCCTGGTCCCACGTCGGGTAAAACGCCTGCACGAAGCCACCGAGTTGCTGCGCCGTCATCCACGGATAGAAGAATTGCTCCTGCGAGACGTAGCCGATGCGCTGCTTGAGCGAGACCGAGACCTTCTTCACCCGCTCGCCCAGCACCTCGACCGTGCCTTCCTGCGCGGCCAGCACGCCCATCAGAATGCGCATGGTGGTGGTCTTGCCCGCGCCGTTACGCCCGAGAAAGCCGTACAGCTGGCCCTGGCGTACGGTGAGCGTCAGCCCATCGAGCGCGGCGACGCGGCCGTAGCGATGCGTCAGTCCCGAGAGCTGCAGCGCGATGTCTGACATTTCAGTGCGGGGTCTTGCCGCGGGGCAGGGCGTTCCATTTCGCAACCGATGGCCGCTGCCAGTTCTCCTCGGCGTACGCCTTCAACCTCGGCGGGAGCGTGGTGCCGTTGAGGTTGAGCCGCTGCAGCATCACCGCGAGATCGACGTCGGCGATGCACCAGCTTTCGAAGAGCGTGGGCCGGCCGTGCGCAAGCAGGGGCTCGACGAACTCGAGCAGCTTGGTGGTGGACTCGAGCGCCGCCGGGCTCAGCGGAGCGGTCGCGCGCGCGAAATACAACGTGGTGGTGGGCCGCTCGCTGCGAATCGGCATGAAATCGGTGCGCAGGTAGAGCTGCACTTCGCGGCAGGTGGCGCGCTCCTCGAGGTTCTCCGGGTAGAGGCGCGGGTGCCTGGGGAACGGAAAAGATTCGGCGAGGTACTCGGTGATGGCCATCGACTCGGCCAGCCAGAACTCATTGCGTCGCAGCGCCGGAATCTTCTTCGTGCGCGCGCCGTACCCCGGCCCGAAGGTTTCCTTCTTCGAGAGCACCTTGCTCGAGAGCTCGAACGGCAGCTGCTTCTCTTCGAGGGCGGCGAAGGCCGACAGGGCCCAGGGGCTCTCGTAGTTCGCGTCGACGTACAGCGTGAGCTCGCTCATAAGCGGGAGATTCTCACGAAGCGCGTCGCTTCACTCCTTCTCGATGTCGCGATCCCACAGCTGCACGTGTTGCCCGAACTCGGCGAGCTTGAGCCGTTCGGTGAGGGCGTGCGCGATCGCCACCGAGCGGTGTTTGCCCCCGGTGCAGCCGATGGCCACGGTGAGGTAGCTCTTGCCCTCGCGTTGGTAGCGGGGAATCAGGAACTCGAGCAGCTCGTAGGTCTTGTCGAGGAACACCCACGAGTCGGGGCGGTCGAGCACGAAGGCCGCCACGTTCGGTTCCTTGCCCGTGAAGGCCTTGAGCTCGGGCACGAAGTAGGGGTTGGGCAGGAAGCGCACGTCGAGCACCATGTCGGCGTTGCTGGGCACGCCGTACTTGAAGCCGAACGACATCACGCTGACCGACAGACCGTGCGAGGTGGTGCCGAAGCGCGCCATCACCTGCCGCCGCAGCTCGTGCACCGTCAACGAAGAGGTGTCGACCACGTGCTCGGCCTGGTCACGCAGCGGCTGCAGCGCCTCGCGTTCGCGCGCGATGCCTTCGGCCACGGTGCCGGTGCCCGCGAGGGGGTGGCGGCGCCGCGTCTCGGAGTAGCGGCGGGTGAGCGCGTCATCGGAAGAGTCGAGGAAGAGCACTTCGACTTTGTGACCGGCGCGGCGGGCTTCTTCGAGGGCGCGGGGCGCGTCTTTGAGGAACTGCCCCTCGCGTACGTCGACCACGAAGGCGAGCAGGTCGCGCGACTCGCCCAGCTCGGTCACCTTCATCAGCAGCGGCGCGGGCAAATTGTCGATGCAGAACCACCCCGCGTCTTCCAACGCGCGAATGGCAGTCGACTTGCCGGAACCGGACATGCCGGTGATGACGATGATGCTCTTCATGCGTTACTCAACTTCCTCTTCGTCGTGGTGACGGCGGGCGACCGAGCTGTGGTTCGCGGTGCCGAGGCGTGAGCCCGAGATGGCCTGGGTGACCTTCTCGGCGAACTCCTGGGCGGAGTGATGACCGCGCAGCTTGAGCAGGTGATTGCGCGCGGCGACCTCGACGATGGTGGTCATGTTGCGGCCCGGGCGCACCGGCACCACCGAGAGCGGCGCTTCGACGCCGACCAAGGGCATCAACTTCTCGTCGAGCCCCAGGCGATCGTATTCGGCAGAGCTGGTCCACTCGACGAACTCGATGATGAGCTCGATCTTCTTGCGATCGCGCACCGCGGCGACGCCGAAGAGGTCCTTGATGTTCAGAATGCCCAGGCCACGGATCTCCATGTGGTGCTGAATGAGATCGTTGCCGTGGCCGTACACGTCGCCCGCGCGCCGGGTGAGGTTGACGATGTCGTCGGCGACCAGGCGGTGGCCGCGCATCACCAGGTCGAGAGCGATCTCCGACTTGCCGATGCCCGACTTGCCGAGCATCAGCACGCCGACGCCGAACACGTCGATCAGCACGCCGTGCAGGCTGCCGGTGGCGGTGAGCGCCTCTTCGAGGAACGCCTGCACCTGGCTGATGAAGGCAGAGCTGACCAGCGGGGTGCGCATCAGGGTGAGGCGGTTCTGCTTGCAGCCTTCGAGCAGCGGGGCCGGTAGCTCGAGGCCCTTGGTGACCACCACACAGGCGAGGCGGCTCTCGAAGAGCTTGCTGAGCACCGCGCTCTGCTGCTGCTCGGTCAACGTGCGCAGGTAACTGATCTCGGTGTTGCCGAAGACCTGCACCCGCTCGGCGTGAAGGTGCTCGGTGAAGCCGGTCAGCGCGAGGCCGGGCTTTTGAATGCGGCTGCTGCTGATGGCGTGGTCCAGACCTTCGTGGCCTGCGATTAGCTCGAGCTTGAGGTCGTACTGCTCGTCAGCGAGCAGCCGCGAGACGGGGATCTGCAGGGCAGTAGGCACGCGACTGGTATCGCATGACTTCCTCACTCACCCCAACAGCTCAGAGGCCAAGTCGCTCGAGACCCGAGAATCGGCACTGGAGCGTCCCCAGCCCATCTCCCGGGACCGGCTGATCGGGGCGCATTCGGGCTGGCACGGCTTGCACTGCCCCGGCCCACCGCGGGCATCTCGCTCGCGGACAACGAGGGAGACGGCGATGCGGATCAGGGGTGGCAGTGGACGGGTGATGGTCGAGGTGCCGAAGAAGGTGAAGAAGCCGAAGAAGCCGCAGCCGAAGGTCGACGCATATTTCCAGGACGGGTTCGACGTGGCGCCCGTCAAGCACGTGCCCTCGAAGCACGCGAAGGCGGCGACGCAGGCGGTGGTGAAAGATCTTTCCACGCAGGGCAAGGCGCGGGTGAAGGAAGACGAGCAGCGTGATGCTGATCAGCTCAAGGAACTCGGGAAGCTGATGGGCGCGCTGACGGGTGACCTGGTGAGCGAGGTGATCAATCACTTCGTGCAGCGGCCGGAGGGTCAACGCACTGCCGCGATGGTGGTGCTCGGGGCGTTGACGGGGGCGTTGCTGGTCGAGTTCTGGGGGGTGTTGAAGGGCGATGATGCGGGGCTCGAGCAGGCGAACCCGATCGAAGTGCTCGATCAGTTCGTGAGCTTCATCGAGGACACCGAAGGGCAACCTGCGCGTCGGCTGACCGGCACGCTGTACGCCCTGTAAGAGGTCGAGCGGCGTCGAGGGATCCCGGGGGTCGAGGGATCCCTCGTTGCACCCAGCGATCAGCTCAAGGGCAGTTGACCTTGAAGCCGGTCGAAGGCTGACCGCCGGCCACTCCGTTTGGATCTCCGTTGCCGCCTGCTCCGGGTGTCCCCGACGTCCACGTGGTGGTGGCGTCGAGCACCGGAGCCGAGGTGCCGCCGCAGAACAGCCCTACCACCGGGCCGCCCCAGCCACCGGGCCCCTGCCGTCCCGGGCCGCCGGCGCCGCCTGCTGCGCCCCGGCCACCCACGCCCGCCGTACCCGCGGCGACGGTCGCTCCCTGCTCCCCGGCTCCGCCGAGGCCACCCGCGCCGCCACTGCTGGCGGCGCCGCCATTGCCACCGCGACCGGCCTGGGTGGACACCAGCACCACGTCGCTCAAGGTCGGAGAGCTGTCGAACAACACGAGGCCGATCGACGCGCCGCCTGATTGTCCGGCCGTGCCGCTGCGCCCGCCACAACCTCCGCTCCCACCACCGCCGGCGCCCCCGCCGCGCGCCAGCAGCACGCTGGCCAGGTTCAACAGCCCACCACCCGCGCCACCACCGCCGCCGGGGCGTCCACTCTGCGCGGGAGTCCAGGTGCCGAGCGTCACGCCTTGCCAACCGGTGGCGGTGACGCTGCCCAACGTCCCCGCGGGCGGATCCGCCGGGCGCACAGAAGACGCCAGGCCCACGGCGCCGGCGCTGCCGTTGCCGCCATCGATTCCCAGGCACGCGCCGGCATCACACACCTTCGCCAGCGATCCCGCCCCGCCGAACGTCACGTCTGCGCCGGCGAGCCCCGTGCCATCGGGCATCACGCCACCTCCGCCGAAGCCGGTGGGCGAGGTGCCAGCGTCGTCGCAGCTCGCGCCCGGCCCGCCGAGCCCGCCATCGGCCAGGCCCGCGGACCCTGCACTGCCGGAGTTCACCGGGGGCGCCGCAGTGCCGTCAGCACCGATGGAACCCGTGCCTCCGACGAGGCGGCACTCGCTGATGCGAGACGAGGCCGAGGCGTTGATTAACGTGACCGCGACGGCCGCTTCGCCCAATGCGCTGGCCGCGGGTGCCTGCACTTCCAACCGATCCAGCACCACGCGTCCTGCATCGGCGGGGCTTGCGATCAACGCGCCGACCAGCACCGACTTGGTGGTGGTGCGCACCCACCCGTTCGCCAGATCGCTGCCGCCGAAGACGGCGACGGCGTCGGGCAGCGTGGTGTTGCCGAAGTGCATGCCGGTGGAGAGATAGATCTGCTCTTTTCCGAGCGAGGCCGCGTGCGCGAGCGAGTGCACCGGAGCCGCGCGGGTCCCGGCGTTGGTGTCGTTGCCGGT
>JAYVNA010000539.1:0-4048 GCA_043758715.1 Archangium sp. | reverse complement strand
TGGTCTCCGGAGCCGCCGTCGCCCGAGCCACCATCACCCTGGCCACCGTCGCCTCCGCTCTGGCCTCCATCGGCTCCGCCGTCCTGGCCGCCATCGATCGCGCCGCCGTCACCGTCGCCCCCGTCGGGTTTGCCGCCGTCGGGTCTGCCTGCATCTGAACCACCGTCGGTGCTCCCGCCGTCCATCCCGGCGTCGGGTTTTCCGCCGTCGTGCCCGCCACCATCAGGCGTGCCGCCGTCGCTGCCCTTTGATTCTTCCGGGGGGAGGTTCTTCAGCAGCACCTCGAGGTTGTGCCGGGCGAGCGTGTCTTCGGGGTTCTTCCGGAGCGCCGCGCGGAACTCCTTGATGGCGGTCTGCTTGTCGCCGGTCGCCGCCGCCACGTTGCCGAGGTTGTAGTGAATCTTGCCCGCGAGCTCGCCCGAGCGATCGAGATCCAGCGCGTTTTGAAAAGCGGTCTTCGCTTCGTCGTTGCGCCCGAGCTTGTGCAGCGCGAGCCCGCGGTTGTACTGCACGCGCGCATCGGAGGGCTTGTCCACCAGCGCGGCGTCGTAGTGCTTGAGCGCCTCTTCGAACTTCTGCGCGTCGTACAGCTCGGTGCCGAGCTCGACCTCGGGGTGATTCACTTCGAGGGGCCCTGCCGCCTGCGCGTGCCCGGCGAGCAAGACGACCGCGAGCAGCGCCACCTTCGAGCGGCCCCTTCGCCACGAGGGAAGAATCATCAGACCGAGCACGAGGAAGGCAATGCCGATCGCGAGGAACGGTTGGTACGCCTCGCCGTACTTCATGGTGACGCGGCTCTCGAGTTCGCTCTTCTGGAGTGAGTCGATGATCTTCACCACCTCGCTCATCGCCACGCCGCGCGGTTGATAGAAGAACTCGCCACCGGTGGCCGAAGCGATGCGGGTCAGCCCCGCGCGATCGAGCCGGCTGATCACCGTGACGCCGTTCTCGTCTTTCTTGTACCCGACGACGTCTCCGCCCTTGTTGAGAAGGGGAATCGGCTCGCCGGAGTCGCTGCCGATGCCCACCGCCAGCACGCGCGCGCCGAGTTCCTTGAGGGAGTCGATGCCTTCACCGATCTCGCCGGTGAGATCTTCACCGTCAGAGAGCAGCACCACCACCCGGTCCTTCGCGCCGCGGTCGGCGTTCTCGAGCACCTGCCGGGAGAGCAGCAGCGCCGCGCCGAGGTTGGTGCCGCCCTGGGGCATCGTCTCGGGGTCCACCGCGCGCAGAAAGAGCTTCGCGGCCGCGTAGTCGGAGGTGAGCGGGCACTGGATGAAGGCGTCGCCGGCGAACACCACCAGGCCGACCCGATCGCCCTTGAGCGAGTCGAGCAGCGTGGTGAGCTCGAGCTTCGCGCGCTCGAGACGCGAAGGCGTGACGTCGCGGGCGTACATCGACTTCGAGGCGTCGAGCGCCACCACCACGTCGATGCCGCGGCGCTTGGCGACTTCGGCTTTCTCTCCGCACTGGGGCTGGGCGAGCGCGAGGGCGAAGAAGACGAGCGCCATCGTGTAGGCCGAGCTCTGCAGCGAGGGCAGCACCGTCGAGACCCCGGGCGCGAGCACGTCAGCCAGGCGCTGAGGCACGGCCTTCGAGAGCCGCTTGTTGCGCCTCACCGAGACGACGATCGCGATCACGCCGAGCAACAACGCGAGACCGATTCCCAGGAGGAACCAGGGCTGCGCGAAGCCGGCCTTGTAGCCGAGCAATGAGAAGCGCCAGGGCGTCATGGAGCCCTCCCGGTAGCAGCGGAACGCAGCGCGAGACAGATTGCAGCGAAGCGGAAATCTGGCCGAGGGAGGGCGACCCAGATCACGGGAACACCCTCAAGACCGTCGACTTGAGGAAGAACTCGAGGAACAACAGAAACGCCGCGAGCAGCAAGAACTCGTGAAAGCGCTCGCGGTAGGTGGCCATCGCGCCGCCCTCCATCAACTTGCTGCGCTCGAGCGAATCGAGCACCTTCTGCAGGCCTTCCTTGAGCGTCTCGCGATCGGTCGCGCGGAAGAACTCGCCGCCGGTCATGGTCGCCATCTGCGTGAGCAGCTCGGGGTTGATGGGAATCTCGACGTCGCGCCAGGCCGTCTGCCCGAAGATATCTTGACCCGCGGGGAAGGGGACCTTGCCGCCCTTGCCCACCAGGATGCTGTACACGGGGATCTTCAGCGCGCGCGCCGCCTCTGCCGCGTCGAGAGGCGAGACCCGGCCGGCGTTGTTGTCGCCGTCGGTGATCAGCACCACCACCCGGCTCTTCGCTTCCGAGTCACGCAGGCGATTGAGCGCCGTCGCCACCGCGTCACCGATCGCCGTGCCGTCTTCCAGCACCCGGGTGCGCAGCTGCTTGATGACTTCCTTGAGCACGCCGTAATCGAGCGTGAGCGGGGCCTGCGTGTACGCCGCGCCCGAGAACACCACGAGGCCGATGCGATCGTTCGAGCGCCCCGCGAGGAACTCGGTGAGCACTTCTTTGGCCACGTGCAGCCGGTTGTTCGGGCGGAAGTCCGCGGCCTCCATCGAGGTCGAGAGATCGAGGGCGATCATGATGTCGATGCCTTCGACCGAGAGATCCTTGATGCGGCTGTCGCGTTCTTGCGGCCGCGCCAGCGCGATCACCGCGAAGACGAACGCGCCGATGCGCAGCGTGGGCAACACCCACAACATGAAGGGCCTCACGCCGCGGCCCTGCTTGAAGAGCTGACTGGCGGCCGAGAACCGGAGCACCGCGCGCTTCTTCTTCTCCACCCACGTCCACGCGACGAACACCGGCACCAGCACCAGGAGCCAGAGCATCTGCGGGCTGTTGAAGCTCGAGAGGTCGGGGATCATGAGGTCGGTTTCGGAGGCACGGCGGCGGCCTGGGTTGCGTGAACGATTCGATACGCCAGCTCGAGGTGGTTCTTGCACTCGCCCACGTCGGGCTGCTGTTTCGCGTAGCGCACGAAGTCGGACGCCTCGGCGAAGGTGGTGAGGTCCGTCATCGGCAGCCCCGGCGTATTCCGGGCGCGCAACGCGTTGAGCAACTCAGGCGTGGTGCTCTCGAGCGCCTCGAAGCCATAGAGCTCACCGAGGTAGGCGCGAATGATCTCCGAGAGCCGGAAGTAGTACGGCTTGAACTCGCCCTTCGAAGGCAGGTTCTCTGCGGCGAGCGCGTCGAGCTGGCGAATGGCGCGAACATGCAACGGGTCACGCGGGGCGACGTACGCGGGCACCATCGGTTTGGGCCGCGCCAGGTAGCGCATCAGGGCGTAGCCCATGGCCGCCAGCGCCAGCAGCCCCGCCAGAACGTAGAGGAGCCTCCAGCTGCGAATCGGCACCTCTTCAGGTGGCTTCACGTCGTACAGGTTCTCGCCCTTGGTCTGCGTGTCAGGAGGGAGAGACGAGTCGACGGTGACCTTCGCGCTGGGCACCGGCAGCGTCGCGGACCCGCCGGGAGCCGTGACCTCGAGCTCGAGCGCGGGTGTGTTCAATTCACCCAGCTTGAAGGCAGAGAGCTTCACTTCGATGGTGGTGGTGGAGCGGCCGGCGCCATCGAGGCGGCTGCGCTCCTGCTCGAGGAACTCGAAGTCTCCGAGATCACTCGGCGATTTCAGCTCGTACCTTTGCCCCGGGTCGTGGGTGACGACGATCTCGAGGGTGAGGGGCTCACCGAGCTTCACGTGCTCGGGCTTGACCCGAACCCGCAGCTGCTCTGGCGGCAAGACGCCCCCATCCGGCTCCGAGGCGGAAGTCGCCGCAGCCAGGATCAAGCAGGCGAGTGACAGCAGTCGGACCAAGGCGCAGGACACATTCCTGAGAACGCGCGGCGACGCAAGGGAACTTCCGGGATAGTGTTCGCGTTCATGAGCCAATTCCCGGTGGACGTGGACGCTGAGGCCATCTTCCTCGATGGCGCCTGGTACACCCGTGAAGATCTGTCTCGCCGCATTCGCGCGATGCTCGACAGCGGGGACTTCAACGTCGCCCGGCCGTCGATGGCGCTGCAGGAACTCACCCAGATGATGCAGGGCGTTCGCACCCTGGCGTTCCGCGCCACGCCCGAGCTCGC
>JAYVNA010000538.1:0-4050 GCA_043758715.1 Archangium sp. | reverse complement strand
GACTGCTGGCCCGCGCGCGCGAGCCCCGCGGAGATCACCCCCGCGACCTGCTGCTGGAGCGCGGCCAATTCGGCGTCGAGTTGCTGCACCTGCGTCTGCAGCGCGGCGCTCTTCACGGGCTCGAAGCAGGCGGCGTTGGCGCTCAAGGTATTCAGCGCGGTGGCGTAGGCGGTGCGCGCCTGCGCAAGGCGGGTGGCGTGAGCCGACTCGCGCACCTTCCACAACACGCTGCGCAGCGTGGGCACGAAGTCCGGGGGAAGAAAGCCGGCGGGCGCACCGAGCTGTGAGAGCCCGGCTCCCGCGAGCGAGATCTGCGACTCGAGCGACTGCGTGCGTTGATCAACCAGCGAGTTCAACTGCATCTGCGAGAGCCCCGCGGGCACCAGGCCCGAGCTGACGTAGCGCTCGGGCGCGTCGACGTCGGCACACCCATCGATGACGGACGGAGCGAGCTGGGCGCGCACGGTGGCCTCGAAGGGCGTGCAGCTCGAGTTGGCGCCGCTCACCAGCAACGTCGCGACCGGAAGCGTGAAGGCGAGGTGCGCGGTGCAGTGCGTGCTCCCGGGCCACACCATCGCTGAGGGGCCCGCGGCAGCCGCTCGCAGGTACGTCGCCTTCGCTTCAGGGGAGAGCCACAGCCGCGTGGTCGGCGGGCTCACGCCATCGGGCGCAGAGGCCAGCTCTTCGAAGTCGGCGGGGAGCGCGAAGCCGGCGGGCAACTTTCCGTCGAGCGCGGTCAGCTTCTGCTGCGTGCGCGCGGGCTGCGCGCCGAGCCCGGCGTCGAATTCGAACGGCATGCGCCGCGGCTGCTGCGCGAGGGCCATCGGGGCGAGGAGACACGACACGAGAACGAGGGAGCGCACGCTGCCGCCTCATCACACGCACAGGCCGTGCTACGGAAGGTCCGTGCCCCCATTCCTGCAGCGCCGGGTGATCGATCCGTTGCGGGCACAGCTGACCCAGGGCGTGACTCCGTCGCGATTGGCGTTGGCGCTCTCGCTGGGCGTGGTGCTCGGGGTGGTGCCCATTCTCGGCATCACCACGCTATTGTGCGGAGTGGTCGCCGCCGTGCTCAAGCTCAACCAGCCCGCGGTGCAGGTCGCGAACTACGCCGCGTATCCGGTGCAGCTCGCGTTGTTCGTGCCGTTCTTTCATCTGGGTGCGTGGATCTTCAGGCAGCCGCCGATGACGTTCACGGTGGCCCAGCTGCGCGCGGAGTTGCACGAAGACCGGCTGGGCACCCTCGCCCACTACGCTGGCGCGAATCTGCGCGCGGTGGCGGCCTGGGCGCTCGTGGCACCCCTGGTGGTCGGGGTGCTGTTCGTGGTGCTCAGGCCCGTGCTGCGCCGCGTTCGACCGACCGTGTAATCGAGTTAGCGCTTCCCGCTCCCCGGCTTCGCTTCCTGCGCGTACAGCTTCGCCTTCGCGGTCTCAGGCATCACCTCGTTGGGGGCGCCCTGCGCCTTACTCCCGAGCGACCCCGCGACGATCGACGCCTTCCCCGCCATCATCGCGTCGAAGCCGTCCCTGGCGACGTCGCGTGCATCGTCCTTCTTCTCCTGCCCGACCCTGGTGTCCTCGAGGCCCGCGCGCTCGAAGAACTCGGTCTCCGTGGCGCTGGGCTGCACCACCGTGACGCTGACGCCCGTGTCCTTGAGCTCCTCCCGAATCGCGTGAGCGAACGAGTACACGAACGCCTTGGTCGCGCCGTACACGGCCTGGAACGGTGCGGGCGCAGTGCTGGCGACCGAGCCGGTGATCAACACCCGGCCCTTGCCGAGCTTGACCATGTCTTGCAGCACCAACTTGGCGAGGTGAACGGTGTGACCGCAGTTCAGCGCGATGATGTTGAGCTCACGGTCGAGCGCGGTCTCGAGGAAGGGGCCTCCGACGCCGACACCCGCGTTGAGCATCAGCGCATCGACGGGCCTGCCGAGCTGCTTGATGCGTTGGTACAGCCGATCGACCCCGTCTGGACTGCTGAGGTCTTCCTGCACGCTGAACGCCGAGGCGCCGTCACGCTCGAGCTGGCGCGCGGCCGCCTCGATGTTCGGGGTGTCTGAGCAGACGAGCACGTCGAAGCCGTTCTCGACGCACTGCTCTGCCAACGCGTAGCCGATGCCCGTCGAGGCGCCGGTGATGACTGCGAATTTTCGCTGGGAAAGGGCGGTCGCCATGAATCGCTCCTGGTGAGTTGAACGTCAGGAGAAGGCTGCATCGCGTACGCCAGTGACCTTCACTTCTCTCTGAGGGCGCCGCGCTCGGTCGAAGGCGGCGTGAGCTGGTGCGCGAGCAACGTGGTGAGTGGCGTGCCGCAGGCGAGCTGCGCTGCCACCACCGAGCCCGCCGAAGTCCCCACGAAACGATCAGCACCCGTGAGGTCGACGCGCAGCTCGGCGAGGCCCAAAAGCACTCCGGTTTCCCAGGCGACGCCGGTCACGCCCCGGCCCCGAGCACCAGAGCCGTGCCCCCCGTCATGTCGCCATCATCGCGCGAAGTTTCTCGGTGAGCGGAATGGGGACCGGGTGTCGATTGCCGTCGATCACCACCATCTCGATCACCGCCTCGACGAGCAGGCGGCCATCGGCCTTTCGCACCGCGCGTTGATCGAACACCACCCGGTACTCGCTCTCGAGCCGCGCGCTCGATTGAATCTCGAGGAGATCGCCGAACACCGCGCCCTCCTTGAATTGCTGGTTGGCCTTGTAGACGACGAAGCCCTTCTTCTCGTCGCGCCACAGGCGCACCAATTCTCCCGCGCCGAGCACGTGCTCCCGCGCCCGCTCGAAATAGCGAAGGTAGTTCGCGTGGTAGACGACGCCGGAGAAGTCGGTGTCCTCGTAATAAACCTGCACCTCGAACGTGTGGGAACTGGCCATCGTGCCGATCCTCTACACCGAGTGCAGGCACATCGCTTGCTCGCTCCTCGGGCATGAATTGGTTCCCGTACCCCACCGGAGCAATGGCGCTGCTGACCCTCTTCTGGGCAGCCAGCTTCCTGGTGACGTTCGGGCTGTTGATGCTGATGTCGTGGCGGCGCCCGCGGAAGCGGAGAACCACGCTTCGCGCCAGTCCTCACGTGGTGCCGAACGCGAGGCCCTCGGCGTAAAGGCTCACTCGGCGTCGGTGACGAAGAGTGTCGTGGAAATCAGGAAACCGCGCGAGCCAGCCGGAGTTCGTCGCGGTGCCCTGTTGACTCACCTGCGGCGGGGACTGAGCGCGCCGAGCACCGCGCCGAACAGCATGAACGCGCTCATCGCCACGGACGCCGCAAGGCCTGCCCCAGCACCCATGATGGCCTGCTTCGTCTTCGGTACCCGCTCGAGCATGGAGCCCCCTGAGTTTCGTGGCGAAGCAGGAACCATGCGCGTCAACTGCTCCTGACTGGTCAGCCTGTTGCACACAGTCGGAGCCATGGCGACCGCGCTGCAGCAACTCCAGAGACTCTCGAAGCTCACGACCCTCGACGGCTGGCGTTGGGGCCTGGCGAAGGCCGAATCTGAATGGTGGGAGCGCTACCTTTGCGTCGAAACCCGGGCCGCCGCCGTGCTGGGGCAACGCGCAGTTCCGACCGACAGCATTCACTACGAGCCGCTGCCCTGGGCGCTGGTGCGGCGTGGGGTGCAAGCGCTCCACCTGAAGAAGGACGACGTCTTCGTCGATTACGGCGCGGGCCTGGGCCGGGCGTTGCTGATGGCCGCGCGCAATGAGCTCAAGCGCGTCATCGGCGTCGAGTTGTTGCCCTCGCTGGCACGCATCGCCGCTCGCAACGTGGCCATCGCGCAGCACCGGCTCAAGACGCCCGTCGAGGTACTCGCCACCGACGCCACCACCTGGCAGGTGCCCGACGAGGTGACGGTCGCGTACCTCTTCAACCCCTTCGTGGGCAGCGTGATGCGCGCCGTCCAGGACAAGCTCAGTCAGTCGCTTGCCCGGCGCCCCCGAACCATGCGCGTTCTCTATGCGCACGCCGATGATCAACCCGATCTCTTCGCGCCCTGCCACTGGCTGACCCTGCGGCGCGAGCTCGACGTCGGCATCTTCAGGCGA
>JAYVNA010000537.1:0-4057 GCA_043758715.1 Archangium sp. | reverse complement strand
GCGTCTGCAGCGCTTCACCCCGCGTGCAGACCGAGCACCTGACGTTGATCGTGCCGCACCGGCTGGCCACCCTCGCGCGCGCCCACACCATCATCGTGCCGGGCGTCGACAGGCTCGACCGCGCGATCCCGCCGGCGGTGCTTCGGGCGCTGCGCAGGGCGGTCGATCGCGGTGCCCGGGTGGCGTCGATCTGCACCGGCGCGTTCGTGCTCGCGGCGACCGGCGCGCTCGATGGGCTCAAGGCGACCACGCATTGGATGGGGGCGGCGGAGTTGGCCCGGCGCCACCCGCGCATCGAGGTCGATCCCAACGTGCTCTACGTCGACAACGGGCAGGTGCTCACGTCCGCGGGCGCGGCGGCGGGGCTCGATCTGTGTCTGCACCTGGTGCGTCGCGATCTCGGGGCGGAAATCGCCGCCCAGGTGGCCCGGGCTGCGGTGATGCCGCTGGAGCGCGCGGGGGGCCAGGCTCAATTCATCGTGCCCGCGGTGCCTGAGGGTGAGGGGTCGATGGTGCATTTGCTCGGGTGGCTCGACCAGAACCTGAAAAAGGAACTCTCGCTACCGGTGATCGCGAAGCGCGCGGCGATGAGCACGCGCACGTTGAGCCGGCGCTTCCGGGAACAGGTCGGCACCACTCCGGCGGTCTGGGTGAATCGGGCGCGGGTGCGGGAGGCGCAGCGGTTGCTCGAGACCACGACGCTGTCCATCGACCGACTCGCGGGGGAGGTCGGTTTTGGATCGTCATCGGTGTTGCGAGAACACTTCGCCGAGGTGGTCGGGACGAGTCCGCTCGCGTATCGGCGGGCGTTCGCCACTCGGTAAGCCCTCTCCCCCGCGGGGAAAGGGGACAGTGGGTGGTGTTCAGACGCCGATGATCAGGAACACCGCGGCCACCAGGAAGTCGAGCACGAGGCAGCCCATGCACGCTTCCACTACGCCGGTGGTGACCGCCTCGCCCACAGCGCTCGCGCCGCCCTTCGCGCGCAACCCTCGCAACGACGCCGCGACTGGAATGAACGCGCCGCACACGACCGACTTCGTGAGCGCGCACGCCACGTCACCGACGTCCACCATCGCGGGATCCATGAAGGCGCGCCCATCGGCGCCGAACACGTAGGTCACCGTCAGCACCGCCGATAGCGTGGCAAAGAACGTCCCCACCACCGTCAACAGCGGCAGTGTCAGCGTCGAGGCGATGATCCGCGGCGCGACCAACTCCGCCAGGGGATCCGCGGCAGAGAGTTCCAACGCCTCGATCTGCTCGTTGACCGACATCGCGCCCAGCTCCGCCGAGGTCGAAGCGGCCTGCCGCGACGCCGCCAGCAGCGCGGTCAACATGGGCGCGAACTCGCGAAGAATGAGCTCGAAGTACGCCGGCCCCACCACCGTGATGTTCCCGGTGTACTTGCGCGCCTGCGCGTACGCGATCGAGGTCATCACGGTGCCGAAGAACGCCATGCCCGCGCCGATCAGCAGACTCGAGGAGGCGCCCAGCTCGGCCATCTGCCGCACCACCTCGCGCCACATCACGCCTTCCCGCCGCGCGCTCTGCAGCGATCGGGTGAAGAGCAGCGCCTGGGCCCCCAGAATCTGAATCACTGGAGCAGCCTCGAGAGCAGCGGCGTGAGCAGGAAGTCCAACGTGAAGATCGCCGCGCAGCTGGTGACCACCGCCGCCGCCGCTGCTTGCCCCACGCCGCGCGCGCCGCCCGTCGCCCTCAGCCCGGCGGCCGTCGACACCACGGAGATCGCGAGCCCAAACGCGGTGGTCTTGAGCACGCCGCCCACCAGATCGCCCCAGCGCAACATGTCGGAGAACGCCTGGAAGAAGATGCGCACCGGCAGGTGCAGCGTGAAGTACGCCGCCACCGCTTCCCACCCGATGGCGACCATGAAGGTGGTGGTGGTGAGCGCGAGCACCGAGAGCACGCTCGCCACCACCCGCGGTGCCACCAGAATGCGAAAAGGGTCGAGCGAGATGCCGCGCAGGCCTTCGATCTGGCCGTTGACGGTGAGCAGCGCGAGCTCGGCGGCGTTGCGGGCGCCGATGCGGGCCGCCATCACCAGCCCCAGCAACAGCGGTCCGAATTCCCAGAGCAACGCGAAGCCCGCGGCCCAGCCCACGTACAGCCGCGCTCCGAACTTGGTGGCGTAGACGCCGGCCTGCAGCACTACCGTGGCGCCGATCAACGTCGCCGCCCCGATCGAGAGCGGCAACGAGCGATAGCCGAACAACACCAGCGCCCGGCTCAGCTCCCCCAAATTGAGCCTCGGCAGGTGGAGCAGGGTGCGCCCAAACACCAACGCGTTCGCGCCCACCAACCGGGCCAGCCACAAGGTGAACACCCCCAGCGCGCGGATGACGCTCATGAAGCCACCTGCCCACCGACGAGCCGAAGGGCGCGGCCGGTCGGCAGCGACGCCACCGGGTCAGGCAACGCGACGATCAACGTGCGGCCTTCCGAGATCTCCAACAGCAGCTCGGCGATCGATCCCTCCGTCACCGGATCGAGCCCCGCGAACGGATCGTCGGCCAGCAGCACCTGGGGCCGCGCGACGATCGCCCTCGCCACCCCGGCCCGCTTCTTCATGCCCCCCGACAGATTCTCCGGGTGCTTCTTCGCGGCCTCGGTGAGCCCCACCCGCCGCAGCGCCTCGTACGCCCGCTCCTGCGCCTCGGCTTCGGGCACCCGGCGCTTGCGCAACGGCAACAGCACGTTCTCGGCCACCGTGAGCGAGTCGAACAGCGCGTCACTCTGAAACACCATGCCGAACGCCACTTGCGCGTCCCGCTTTTCTTGCGCGGTGCGCCGGGTCACTGGCACGTCGTCCCACCACACCTCACCGGTGCTCGGAGCCACCAGGCCCGCCAGACACTTGAGCAACGAGGTCTTGCCCCCGCCCGCCGGTCCCCAGAGCACGGTGCGGCTGCCCACCGGGAACTCGACGCTCAACTCCCTGAGCGCGTGCACGGGTCCGAAGCGGAGCGAGAGCTGGTGAGTCGAGAGCCGCATCGGGAGCGGCGGAGGCTACCTCCGCTCGGAGGAGGTGTACTCTTTTGGTGAGTGCTACTCCGATTCGGAATGTCCCGGCGGCAAGTGCAGGAGCAACAAGTGCACCTCAGGCAGGTCATGCAGCTGGTGGTCTCGATCTGGCTGGCCGCCTGCGGCGCGCCGGTCGATCGCTGCGCGAACGTTCCTTGCAGTGAAGGCCGGGTGTGCGTGGTGAAGAGCGTGGACAAGGTCGCTTGCGAGGTCCCCGACGCCGGAGCGCCGTGAAACCCTCCGACCCCGAGCTGGTCGCAGCGCTGGCGTCGATCGCGGAGGGGCCGGGTGACGATGCGCGCCGCCGGGTGCTGGGTGATCTGCTGCTCGAGCGCGGTGACCCTCGGGGTGAATTCCTGCTGCTGCAGTTCCTGATCGCGGAGAACCAGGCCTCCGGCTCGATTCGTCAGCGCGCAGCGGCGCTGTGGCGCGTGCACAAGAAGCAATGGATGGCGGGCGCCGAGAAGCTGCTGACCGAGGTGAAGCTCGATCGCGGCTTTCCGGTCGAGGCCCAGCTTCGGCGCGAGGTGACGCTTGCGATGTTCGGCGCGGCGCTGGGCTCACCGATGCTGGCCACCTTGCGAAGCCTCGATGGTGTGAGCGACGCGATCGTCGAGGCGGTGGCGTCGCCCCGGCTGCGCGAGCTCAAGTCGGTGAGCTTTCACCAGCGCCTCCACTTCGCTCAGGCAGCGGTGCGGGGCGTGCCGCGGCGGCTCGAGGCCGTGCAGGTGTCGTTCGAGCTGACCCGCGACGAGTGCGATCTGCTGCTCCACTCGCAGGTGTTCGCGGGCCTGCAGCAGCTGAGCTTTAGAGGCGCACCGGTGGGCGAGACCACGCGCTCACGCAACGCCATGCCCACCCGGCTGAGCGAACTCTCGGGCGTGATGGGCCGCCTCTCGACCCACCCGAAGCTCGAGCGGGTTCGGCTGACCGGCTTCGCCTTCGGTGATCAACGCCGCTACGCCGAGCTGGCGCCCCTTTGGCCGCACCTCGACTTCACCCAGCTCACCGT
>JAYVNA010000536.1:0-4061 GCA_043758715.1 Archangium sp. | reverse complement strand
GCAGCCGCTGCATTCTGCAAGACGGCGTCAAGGTGTGCGGCCGCGACTGCGGAGCGCAGAGCGCGTATCCGCCCGGGTGCCCCACCGGCTACACCTGCCAGGCATTCGGTGCGGGCTCGCAGTGTGTTCCGACGACGGGAACCTGCAGCTGCACCGCGGCCACCCTGGGCACCACGCGGCTGTGTCAGCTCACCATCGCGACGGGGACCTGCTCGGGTTTTTCGACGTGTACCGCGACCGCCGGCGGCCCGAATTGGACCAGCTGCGACGTCAGCTCCTTCAACCCGGAGATCTGCGACGGCCGCGACAACAACTGCAACGTGCAGGTCGACGAACCGTTCCTGAACACCGTCACCGGGCGCTACGAGAGCGCCCAGCACTGCGGGTTCTGCAACAACGACTGCACCAAGTACTTCTCGCCCACCATCCAGCACACCACGGGCATCTGCGATCTGTCGCCGATGATGCCGCGCTGCGGAATGGGCGCGTGTCTCACCGAGACCGTCGGCGCCGCCACCTTCGAGTGGGTCAACGTGAACGCGGTCGAAGCCGATGGCTGCGAGTGCCGGCGGGCGCAGGGCAACCTCACGGTCGATCTCCCGGATCGCCTGGCGGCGACCGGCGCGGGGGCCTCATGGGTCGACGAGAACTGCGACGGCATCGACGGGGTGGTGGGCGACGCGATCTTCGTCTCGGCGAGCGCGGTCGCCGGTGGCAATGGCACGCGCACCTCGCCCCTGCAGACGATCACCGCGGGCGTGGCTGCCCAGCAGGCGCAGAACAAGAAGTACGTGCTGGTGGCCCAGGGCCTGTACCGGGAGAACGTGCGCCTGTTCGACGGCGCGCAGGTGTTCGGCGGCTACTCGCAGGACTTCTTGAAGCGTGACCCCAAGCTCTACACCACCACCTGGCAGGGCGTGGCACCGACGGGGACGGCGATAGCTCCAGTGCACGGCGAGTCACTGGGCGCCGCGGGCGCGGTGCGGGAGACCGTGGTGGTGGGCTTCATCATCGACGGCTGGGACGCCACCGTGATGCCGCCTGCGAGCGCGAACGGCGACGCTTCGATCGGCGTGTACCTGCGTGACGTGGGTCCGCGTTTCGTGCTGCAGAGCAACGACATCAGCGGCGGCCGCGGGGGCACCGGCGGCCGTGGGGCGACGGGCACGCAGGGCTTCGGCCGTCAGGCCGGCCTCACGCTCAACGGCCAGCGCGGCACCAACAGCGCCTTCTTCCCCAACGGCGCGTGCACCGCGGTCAACAACCGCGCGGGCGGCACCGCCGGCAGCAATGCTCAGTGCATGGGCGCGAACGGCACCCCGGGCGGCAACGTGGTGTGCCCGGTGTACACGTTCGCGGGAAACCAGGGCCAACAGCAGATGTACCAGGTCCCCCTGCCCACCAGCCGCGACGGCGCGGGTGGCTTCGACTGGAGCTTCGATAGCCTCTCCTCACCCGGCTGCAACCACGTCACCGAGTCGGGCTTCCCCACCAGCATCCAGCAGCACGACGGTGAAGATGGGAAGCAGGGCGGCGATGGCACCGGCGGCATCGGTGGACCGGGCGCGGCGACCAGAGCGCGCTTCGGCAGCTTCGTGGGCGGGCGCTGGGTGGCGGCGGCGATCGTCGCGGCGCCGGGCAGTGCAGGGCTCACCGCACAGGGCGGCGGTGGCGGTGGCGCGGGCGGCGGCGTGGCGCGTTTCACGCCCGGCGGTTGCCAGGGCTGGGAGATCGGCGCGACGGGCGGCGGCGCGGGCGCGGGCGGTTGCGGCGGCACGGGCGGCAGCGCAGGCGGGGCTGGCGGTGCGTCGTTCGCGCTCTTGATCACCTCGACCAACCCCGGTGGTGCGTTCCCGACCATCTTGAACAACCGCATCTCGCGCGGCGTGGGCGGCACCGGTGGTGATGGCGGCTTCGGCGGCGCGGGCGGCCTCGGCGGCGCGGGCGGCTTCGGCGGTATCGCGACGCGCTGGAGCAGCTCGGTCGGCGGCAAGGGTGGCGAAGGCGGCAACGGAGGTCCCGGTGGCGGTGGCGGCGGCGGCGCGGGCGGGCCCTCGTTCGGCGTGATGGCCTTCAACGTGGCGCTCGGCCTCTCGCCGACCAACACCTTCCTCACGCCGGCGTTCCAGGACACCGCGGGCTCGGGTGGGGCGGGCGGCAGCTCTCCGGGGTCGTCGACCAGCACCGGCACTCCGGGCACGCGCGGAATCTCGGCCAACACCACGGCGCTGCAGAATTGCGCTTCGCCGTGCGTAGCCGGCACCTGCGACACCAACGGCGTCTGCGTACCGAACTGAGCGCGTCCGCAGCCTGAGTGGTGTTCTGCAGCGAAGTTCGCCAGAGTCGAGCGATGCCCTCTTCGCTCGGCCGCATCGCGTCGCCTGTTCGAACTGCCCTGAAGGATCTGCCCCCGGCCCAGCCGAAGGCGCCTGCTTCTTCGAAGGCCTCGACCCAGGCCGCGGTGCGCGACACCTTCGCCCCGGCCGTCGGCTCGGGCGCCGCGGGCAACGGCACCGAGACGCAGTTCATGAAGACCACCAACGGCACGGCCGTGGTCTCGCAGCGCGAGGCGGGTGACTTCTATTGCGAGCACACCGCGTGGACGCTGAACACCGAGGCGAACAAGCCCGGCAGCTCCATCGCGAAGAACGCCGCGGGCAAGCCGCTCGCCGGGTTCCTCCATCTTCCTGGCGCCCTCGATCACGTCGGCCCCAACCGCCACAAGGCCACCCAGGAGGTGATCGGCTCGGCTTTCCGCGGCGACGTCGACGCCATTCGCGCGGGCAACCCGAAGACCAACCCGGTGAAGCTGCTGATCACCGGCTACGGCCCGTTCTCCAGCATCACCAACAACCCCACGGGCGACTTC
Source organism: Archangium sp. (assembly GCA_043758715.1). GTDB lineage: Bacteria > Myxococcota > Myxococcia > Myxococcales > Myxococcaceae > Archangium_A. The sequence continues at coordinate 1,192 of JAYVNA010000536.1, read as the reverse complement.
GTCAGCAACCCGAAGAACATCGACGCCGCCATGAAGAAGGGTTTCGGCAAGGCGCTCGAGGGTCCCGGGAAGACGGTGCACACCGCGGCTGGCGACGTTCTCGAGTACCGGGTCAAAGACGCGAAGACGGGCAAGCCGTTTGCGGTGCAGGTCCTGGCGAAGCAGCTCGACGTGGCCGACTCGGCGATCGACGGTGGCCCCAAGTCGGTGCAGTCGTTGATGAAGACCTTCAAGCCGCAGGCGGCGATCTCGATGGGCATCGACCCCGACGCGACGTCTTACGAGGCGGTGGTGCGCGCGGACAGCGGCGGTCTCACCAAGGGTGCTGACGGCGTGATGCGCCACGATGACGCGGCGATGGTGCACGACGCGAACTCGGCGCCGTTGGAGAGCAAGCAGGGCGAGATCTTCAACGACGCGCTGGGGAAGGCGATCGCTGCCGGGGACGCCGCGCGCCGCAAGAGCTGACTTGCCCTCACCCCGACCCTCTCCCCCGCGGGGAGAGGAGGACAGATCTACCCTGCTAGTTGATCTGGATGGGCGCGCAGGTCGAAACGCCCGCGCCGACGACCGTGCGGCCCGTGTCACGCACCGCCGCCGTGATCGCGCCCGTCATGCCATTCATCCGCCACACCTGCGTCGAGGCGTCGGTGGAGCGCTGCAGGAAGATGAAGAAGTCGCCGCCCCAGAACGCGAAGGCCCAGGCGCGTGGACTGCCGGCGAGGGCAGGGGCCTCGAACATCGCCTCCACCGTGCCGCTGACCTTCGAGAGCCGCGCCACCTTCGGAGGGGACACGTTGGGCGAGAACGCCCACAGCTTCGCGTCGCCGGTGCCGGTCAGTTCGGGCCCGCCCGGGAGCGTGCCGCGCAGCGAGATCGTGTACGGCGGCGTGGTGCTCAGGGTGCCAAACTTCGTCGAGGCCAGTGACGAGTTGAAGTCGCTGCCCGAGATGAACAGCGTCTCGTCGCTCGAGCCCGGCGTGTTCGCCACGAAGCCCATGCCGAACATCGCCACGCCCTGCTGCGGCCTGAAGGCGGTCTTCACGCACTGGAGGGGCAGGGTCTTCACGTCGACGGTGAAGAGCTCGCCGCTGTCGTAGACCACCCACGCGGTGGCGTTGCGATCGACGGCCATCGAGAACGGCTCCGCGCCCGTCTGCGCAGGGCAGCTCAAGGTGCCCAGATCGGCGAA
>JAYVNA010000535.1:0-12357 GCA_043758715.1 Archangium sp. | reverse complement strand
TCGAGGCCGCGCTGAAGATCCGCGCGAACTCCGAAGACGCCACGCTCGCGTTCATGGCGATGCTCGAGGGCCAGGCGCAAGCCACGGCTGCCCTGGTGATGACGCAGTGGCTCGCGGATCAACACGTCGCGGTCGAGGGTTTGGCGGCGCTGCTGTCCGATACCACCGCGCGTTCGGCGGCCGAGGCCGCTGATCAGGCGCCGAATGTGTGGCTGGGGTTGCAGCTGCGCTTTCCCTACGTCGCGGGGCGCGAGCTGATCTCCTCACTCGCCACGCCCGACGATCCGATCGCCCGTGGCCTGCTCACCAGGCCCCCCGCGTCGACGGCCCAGGTGATGCCCCCGCGTTCCACCAGGCCCCCGCTCGAGCGCACGCTTCACCTCGACCTGCTCATTCCGCGGGCGCAGAAATCAGTCGACACCTCGCTTGGCCGCGCCAACCTCGAGCTGCTGGGGGAAGGGCTGGGTGAAGGCTGGCGGGGCGATCGCCTCGAAGCCGTCCGCGTGCGCGGAAAGCTCGTCGTTCTCTGGGTCATCGCCCTGGAAACCCCGGCCCAGGCGCAGCGGCTCTCGGCCACCGTCGCGGGCTCCGTGACGCGGGGCAGCATCGTCGTCTTGAGCAGCGGCGCCACCGACTCCGTACGAGAGGCGGCGCTGCGGCTTTTTCCCGAACCCCGATAGCCTCCGCTCCGCTGTCACTGACACGAGCCCCGAGGTCCTTCGGTGGCGGCCGGGTCTTTTGCGTTGGTGCTACGCGCAGACCGTGCCATGCCTCGCCTCCACACCGCTCAATTTCAGGAGTCACCGTATGCAGACCCGGACCCTGCTGTTTGCCGTGACCGCCCTCACTCTGGCCGCGTGTCAGGAAGACATGACCACGGAGAAGGCCACCTGGGAGGCCACCACCACGGGCTGGGCTGCGCGTCTCGAGAAGGCGAAGAAGGCGCAAGACGAGGTCTCGGCCAAGGTGAAGGTCTTTACCGTGCCCGAGTCGGAGGCGGCGCTGGTCGCCGACAAGGCCGAGCTCGACAAGGCCGTGAAGAGCGGCGCCACTGCCATCACCGCCGCCGAACACGAGGTCGCCACCGCGAAGACCACGATGGATGGCCTGTTCGCCGCCGGCAAGAAGGTGCGGGTCGAGGTCGCGTTGGGCAACACCAAGACCACCGTCGACGGGTCCATCTCCCACGCCGAGTCGAAGGTCTCGTCTGCCAATTCCGCGCTCGAGGCGCTGGTGAAGAAGCTCGCCTCGTCGAAGGCGAGCGGTGAAGCCACCAAGTCGCGCACCGACGCGTGGCTGGCTGAAGTGAAGAAGAAGGGCGCGATGCTCAGCATCGACGACCTGGTGTTCATGGGCGAAGCGGTCGACGTCGAACACTCGAAGGTCGCGCTCAGCAGCCTCATCGCCACCCTCAAGAGCTGCGCTGATCTGCGCGTCGAGCTCAATGCGGTGGCGCGCAGCGACGCGGCCGACCTTGGCACCAAGCGCGCCGAAGCGCTCAAGGCGCACCTGCTGGCGAACGGGGTCCCCGCGGCGACCCTGGTGAAGGTGGCGGGCTCGATGGCGGGTGAGGGTGACGAGAAGGTCTCCGTCAACGTCACCGCACCCTGCAAGTAACTAGCGCAGCAGCCGAAAGCCCACGCCCCGAACAGTCTTGAGCTCGAAGCCGGCGGTCTCGGCTTTGAGCTTTTTCTTGAGCGAGCTGACGAAGTTGTCGACCGTGTGCGTGTCGACCACGACGTCGCCCCACACCGCGTCGAGAATGTCGTCGCGTTTGACCACCACGTCGCCCGCGCGCAGCAAGCAGATGAGCAGGTCGAACTCCTTGCGCGTGAGCTCGACCGCGCCCGAAGGCCCGGTGACGGAGCGCCGGGTCTCGTCGACCTCGTAGTGCCCCAGCTGGTGCGTGGCGCTGACGGGAGCCGCCGTGCGCCGCGCGAGCGCCGAGACCCGGGCGAGCAGTTCCCGCAGGCGGTACGGCTTGGCCAGATAGTCGTCAGCCCCGGCTTCGAACCCCTTCACCAGATCATCTTCGAGCGTGCGCGCGGTGAGCATCAGCACCCGCGTCCCCTGGCCGGCCTTGCGCAGCTCGCGGCACAACGCGGTGCCGTCGCCGTCGGGCAACATCAGGTCGAGCACCACCACGTCGAACCGCTGAGTCGAAAGGGCAGTGCGCGCGGCCGCGAGTGAGGCGGTGGCGACGACCGCGTAGCCCTCCTCTTCCAGGTTGTCGGTGACGGCGAGGCGCAGGCTGGAGTCGTCCTCGACGACGAGGACCTGGGTGGGCATTCTCTGATGTTACTGCCAATGACTCTCTCCGAGCTCCTTGCTGGCGGCACCTCCACCTTCAACGCCAAGCGCCAGCGCGGCGAGGTGCCGCTCGACCTCACGGGCACGCTGGCGGAACATGATCAAGACGCCTTCGCGAAGCTGGGCGACTTCATCGCGCTGCATCGCACCGAACTCCCGCCGCTGGTCGAGGACGACTGAGATTGCACACGCTTCGTGCGCCCCGGGTCAGGCCCGCACACACCTTCACAGGAGCATCAGCATGGGCCTCTTCGACGCCGCGAAGCGCTTCACCGGGGGAAAGAACCTCGCCGACGTGCAGATCACCGCCATCGAGCGCGCGGAGCCTGCTCAGGCGTTCTTTCCGCTCAACGACTCGGTGCTCAAAGGCAAGATGCACGTGACCGCGAAGGAAGGCTGCGAGGTGCTCGCCACCAAGTACGAGCTGTTCGTGCGCAACGGCAAGAACGAGCAGAGCGTCGCCAAGCACATGGATCCGGATCCGCACACCTCGTACTCCGATGACTACCCGAAGTTCCCGGTGAAGCTCGCTGCCGGTGAGTCGTTCGACATGGGCTTTATCGTCTCGAACGTCGACGTTCGCCGCGCGCTCGCCCAGGCGGGGATGATCAACTCGGACAAGGCCATCGATAACCCCGACGTGAAGTTCATCGTGCGCTGCATCGCCGACGTGAAGGGCTCGCCGTTCGATCCGAGCGCTGAGGTCGCCGTTCGTCTGACGCCGGCGAACATCTAAAGAAACCAGGCCCTCGTCAGCATCAGAAGCCAGCTCGTAACGAGCCTGGAGGACGAACTGACATACCGCCTTCCTCGAGGCCTTTGTACGCTCCTGCCATGGGCGCCTCTCTCCTCCTCAGCCTCGTGTTGCTGGCGCCACCGGAGCCCCGCGCGATGCAGCTCAAGCCGCCCCCCAACCTCGCCTTCGTGCACGGGCCCTCGACTGCCGACGCCACCTCGCTGCGCAAGTGGCTCGAGCAGCAGAAATCGACGGTTCGCCTGCCGGTGTTGGTGAAGCTCTCCAATGCCCCGACCACCGTCGCTTCCGCCGAGCTGATCAGCACCGAGCCTTTTCCCCTGCCGCTCGAAGACTCCGCGCTGGGCGTCAGCCTCGCCGATCGCGCGCGCCAGAACTGTCCGGGCGCCACGCAATGCGCGCTCTGGCTCGAAGGCCGGTGGCGCACGCCGTTCTCCGTCACCCGCGTCGTGAAGACCGTCACCACCACGCCTCCGCTGTACGCCGAGCTCGAGGTCGCCGAGGGCCGGCTCGACCTCGCCGCCCTGCTCGAGAAATTTGGCAGCGACGCGCCCCTCGCCGACAAGCGCGAGGCCGCGCAGAAACTGAAGCTCGCCGGGCGCGACGCCATCCCGCTGCTCATCGCCTCGCTCTCCGACGGACGGCCGTTCGAAGTGCGCGACCTCACCAACCGCATGAACCTGCCGCCCGGGGCCAACCCGAAGCCGCTGCTCGCGACCATCCATGTGGGGGAGCGCTGCGAAGACCTGCTCTCCGATCTCGTCACGCCCGCGGTCCCTGGCTCGAACATCAAGGTCTTCAGCGAACAGGTGTTGCGCGTCTCTGACTGGCGCGCATTCTGGGAGAAGCGGCGCGATCGTTCGCTCGAGCAGATTCACGCCGAGCTCGAGCCCCTGGTCCGCGAATACTGGAAGACGCACGGCACCACCCAGACGGTGCCGTGATGAGCTGTAGCGGGCTCATCGACGAAGCCCGGGTGAGCGCCGACATCACGTTGATGGAACGCGCCGCCCAGACCGCCCCGCTGCTGGCGATCGCGCTGGTGATCTCGATCATCGGGCTCGGCCTCTCGTTGCGCGCAGCGCCCACCGGTCATCGCGCGTGGTTCCTCTTCGCGTTGTGCTCACCCTTCGGCGTGTTGCTCGCCGAGCAGTACCTGCGCTCGTCGTACACCGGCATCTCCTTCCCCTGTCTCGTCGCGCCCACGCTGACCGCCACCCGGCACGTGAACATCGCCGCGGGGCTGGCCACTTTCTGCGCTCTGCAGCTCGCCGTCATCGGAGGCCTGCGCGCGTGGAAGGGCGAAGTGCAGCTGCTGTGGCCCGGCGTCTTGCTGAGCTCAGCGCTCGCGCTTTCGCTCGGGGTGGGACTGCACAAGGCCTCGCTGGTGCGCGAGTTCGGCCATCGGGTGCGGGTGACCGAGCCCATTCCCAACGTGCGCCCCCCGGCCGAGCCGCCTGACGCGCACCTCGGTCAGGGCGTCGCCTTCAAGCCCTTCGTGCAGTCAGCGGGTGAGACCGTCGGCTTCATCTTCAAAGACAGGGTGGCGCTCCCCGACGCCGATCGCCTCGCCTGGGGCGTCGACACGGTGACGCTGACTCCTTTGCACGAGGGCCTCAACACCGTGCCGCTCGTGCTTGAGCGCGATCTGCTCACCGTGGAAGCAGAGCTGGCGGTGAACGGGGTGCGCGACACGGGAGTCTCGTGGTTGCCGCTGGCCATCGGTCATCGCTGGGAATTCGCCGCTGCGCGCGGCCGGGGCGGCACCATCGACCGCCTGATGGCCGGCTGGGAGAGCGGCCGCAAGCCCCTGCCCGCGGTTGAGCTGGTGCTCGAGGTCACCGGAGAAGGCGTGCGCGATGGCTTTCATTTCTTCGAGCTCACGCAGACCGGAAAGGATCTCGAGAAGTCGGTCATCGAGCTGGTGCAGCGGGACGGGGTGGTGTTCTCAGGTACCCGAAGGCTCGCCTGGACTGACGAGGGGGGCTGCGTGCTCAAGCTCGTCGAGCCTTCGCGCTGTGAGTGCCTGGTCAACCATCTGGTCGCCTGCCGCGTGCTCAACGGAGATGTCGGAGAGACGTTCCTCCGGCTGTTCCTGGGCGCGGTCACCCTGGGCATGACCGAGCTCAAGGGCATGGGCGACCTCGGGCGGGGCGACGAAGCCGGCATGATTCTGATCCGCTGGCGGGTGCACGGGGAGCCGCTCGCGCTCGGCCCCGCACCGAAGGTCAAAAGTAGTAGCGCGCGGCCAGCGTCGAAGTGAACAGGTCCCACGGGCTGGCGATCACCGAGGTGGCGAAGCGGGTCTGGGTGAACACCGAGACGTGCTCGCCCTGCAGCGGCACCACCTGCACCACCGAGCGCAGCTCGTGCACCACGCCTGCGCGCACGCCCGCTTCGATCGACAAATTGTCGAGCCCGATGAAGCTGAAGAAAATCTCCACGCCCGCCTTGAGGCTCAGCTCGAAGGTGCTCGCGGTCACCACGCCCGCCCCGCTCTCATCAGGCTGAAACCGCGAGAAGCCCGCCCGACCCTCCGGCGCGATGAAGAGGATGACGTGCCGGGTGCTGCCCAGCACCAGCGGCGCGCTCAGGTGCACCAGCATCTCGGTGGTGGACGGACCATCGCCGGCCATCAGGCCCTGCAGCGCCACGTCGTTGTGCGAACCGGACACCATCGCGCCCACGCCCAGCTCGAGGCCCAGCCGGCGCCACGGAGTCCACCAGCGCACGCCGAGAATGGGCACGGTGGTGCGCAGCAGGTTGTTCATGTCGGGCACGGCCTTGAGCACCGCGGAGGTGCCGAGGAAACCAAAGCCCCAGGTGTTCAACATGCGATCTCTCGCGGAGAGCGGGGCCGCGAGCACCAGCATCGGCGGTGGCGCGGCGTCCTTCGGCAGCGGAGGCGGCGCGCTCTCGTCTGCCCACGTGCCCAGGGAAACACTGACCGCGAGCAACACCACCCACCGATGGAGCCTCATGCACGCCTGTGTATCACCGTGTCTTCCGGTCTCCTGGTCTCGCTCTCCCCGCGGGGAGAGGGAGACAGAGACCCCGCGTTCAACCGCGAGGCAACCGCAGCTCGAACGTCGTCCCGTTCTCGGAAGATTCGGTGATGCGCAGCTCGCCGCCGTGAAGCCCGGCGATGCGCCGCGCGAGCGCCAGGCCCAGCCCCGATCCGCCCACCGCCCGCCCCTCCGACGCGGGGAGCCGATGGAACGCCTCGAACACCCGTTCCCACTCCGCGGCGGGAATGCCCGGCCCGTTGTCGCTGAAGCGCAGCACCGCGACCTTCTTCTCGTCGTGCCCCTGCACCGTGAAGAGCACCGGCTGGCGGCGGCCGTACTTCCACGCGTTGCGCAGCAGGTTTCGCACGGCGATCTGAAGCAGCTGCGGGTCGAGCGGGTGCGGCGCCATCGCCTCGAGCCCCTCGCAGCGCACCTCGACCTTCGCGTCGGCGGCGAGGGTGGCGTCTTCGTGCAGCAGCGCCTCGAGCGAGCTCCAAGAGAACGGCTCGCGGCGCGGCACCCAGCGGCCTGACTCGAGGCGGTTGAACGAGAGAATGTTCTCCACCAGAAATCCGAGCCCATCGGCGGCGAGCACGAGGCGATGCGGGTAGTCCCGGGCGGCGCTCTCCTGGCCCAGCTTGCGCTCGAGGGTCTCGGCCAGCAGGCGAATGCCGGCCAGCGGCGTGCGCAGCTCGTGGCTCACGGTGCTGATGAATTCGCGCTGCAACGCGAGGGTCTCTTCTTTCCGGCGCTCGGCCAGGCGCGCGAGCAGCACCACCCCCAGGCCCAGCAAGGCGGTGAGCGCCAGCAGCGCGCTCTTGCCCACCATCGCTGTGCGCAGCGTCGCGTGGGCGCCCTCGAGCCGGGGGCTGATCAGCTCGAGGCCCACCAGGTGTTCGCCACCCGGGGTGATGATTAGTTTTTCTCCGGGCTCGAGCAGACCGCGTTTTCCCAGCGTCTTGTGCAGATCAGCGAGCTCAGCAGGGAGATCGACGTGCACGCCCCTGATGGCGCCCTCGCGCAGCACCATCAACCACTCGCCCACCAGCTTCGGCTTCGGGTCCTCCACCACTTCGATCTTCGAAGCGGAAAGGCCCCGCTGACAGGCCGCCCTGAATCGTTCGGTCTTGAGCCCCAGTGCATCACCGCGCCGCTGCACCTCGACGCACGCCTTTGCCGCGGCCGCCTTCGACAACGATGGCCAGACGCGCAGCACCGCGTTCTGCGCGAACTCGCCCGCGAAGGCCGCGGGGGCGCGATCGATCACCGCGAGCAGAAAGCCCAGCCGCTCGCGCGGGCTCGAGTTCTTCAGGCGCTCTTCGAAGGCCGCGCTCCACGCCCCGGGCACGGGCTCAGCAGGGAACTCAGTCACACCCGCCGCGCCCGCCACCCGGGGAAACGACTGCACCCCGTCGCGCACCAGGAGCAGCCCGTCTTCTTCCACCAAAGGCAGCGTCTCGAGCGCCTCCAGTCGGGCCAGGGCGACGTCGAGCGCGCCGGTGAGCTCTTCTTCGAGCGCCGCTTCCGCCCGCGAGCGGCGCAGGGTCTGCTCGTTGTCCAACGCGCCGGCGCCCGTGCGTGCCTCGGCCACGAAGAGCAGCTCGAAGCCCACCAGCACCGCCATCAGCAGCACGAAGCCGGCCCGGGGGCCGAAGGTGAGGAGCCGCTGCATCACGGCCGCCAGTGTGGCCCAGCCACGGGCTTCCGGTTCTTCACAGTTTCTTCATGACCCGCACAAGAAAGAAGGCCGGCTGGCAGCGCGCCAACCGGCCCTCTGACTCTTCAGGAAGCGGGCGGCTTACTGAACGGCGAGGGTGATGGAGAAGTTGATGGTCGCCGCTCCGGCCGCCGGATAGCCGGAGACCTCGACGAACACCGTCTTCGGCGCCGCGGTGGAGTTCGCGTAGGTGGCGATCTCCGGGTCACCCTCGAAGCCGTCATTGACGGTGAGGAGGCAGGCCGTGACGTTGTTGCAGTTGGTGGCCGGGCCATCGATGACGTTGAGGACCAGGTCCTCCTGCCCGGCGGGCGCGGCGGTGAAGGTCATCGACTGACCGGCGGGAATGGTGACCTGGTACACCTTGTCAGGCAGCGGGAAGGTCGGCTCGCAGGTCGCCGTGGAAGTGGGCGCGAAGACGACGTCGGCGCTCGCTCCCACGGTGTTCTGCCCGGCCAACACGCCCGGCGCGAGCACGAGGGGCAGCTGGCAGCTCTCGCCCGCCGTCGCCGCGGCGACCGTGCTCACCAGGGTGTAGTCGCGGTTGGTGGAGCCCACTTCGTAGTCTGCCACCACCATGTAGAGGTCCAGCGCGACGCCGGTGTTGTTGGTGAACGCGCCCGACTCCGCCTGGTTGCGGAACGTGAGATCCATGCCGCCCTTGCAGGTGCGGGGCGCCACGTCACAGGTGCTCGCGGTGCCGGGGATGAAGCTGATCACCGGATCGAACCCACCGTCAGCGCCCGTGGGCGTGAGAGTGAACGCATACTTCTGGTTCGCGCCGAGCGCCGCCACCTTGTACACGCGGTCAGGACCCGCGAACCCGAGGCAGTTGAGGCCCGAGTTGTAGTCGGTGACGAAGCCCGTGAGGTTGTGGTTCTGCGTGCCCGCCGCCGCCGTGGCGTTGGTGGTGCAGGTGTCGTCCGCCGCCGGCACTCCGGCGGTGTACGCGATGTTGAACGTGCCTTCGTTGGTGCCGTCGACGATGGCGAAGACCGACTTCGCCGTGCCGGTGGTGTTGTAGAGCGACACCGTCTCGGCCTCGTTGGGGTGCGCGGCGCTCGAACCCGCCACGCACACGCGGGGCATCGCCGAGCACACCGCGGCGGCGCCTTCGACCAGGTTGAGGCTGGGGTTGAAGCCGCCGTCAGCCGCGGCGGGCGTGACGGTGACGACGCCGCGCTGGTTGGGCGGAACGGTGATGGCGTACACCTTGTCGGCCGACGAGGTGGCCGAAGAGCAGGGCACCGACGCCGAGGTGTTCGAGTAGTCGTCGGTGTACCCGACCGTGGTCTGCGCGGTCAGCGGGGTGCCCGAAGCGAGCGCGACGGCAGCGCCGCACACGTCACCCGCGGGCGGCAGGCCCACGGTGGCGACGATGTCGAAGGTGCCCATGCTGGTCGAATAGAAGTCGACCACCACGATGTAGTTCTGCGCGGTGCCGGTGCTGTTGACGTACACGAGGGTCTCCGCGCCGCCGTTGAAGCCGCGGTCGGTGCTCACCAGGCACTGCATGGAGCAGTTGGCCGCGCCATCGACGAGGCTGATGGTGGGGTCGGCCATGGCGGTCGGGGTCACCGTGATGACGGCGCGGTCGCCCGCGGCCACGTTGATGGAATAGACGCGATCCGGCCCGTTGGCGTACCGGCAACCGGTGGTGCCGGTCGAGGTGTAGTCGTTGGTGTAGTTCGCGATGGTCTGCGCGGTGAGCGGAGTGCCGCTGGTGAGCGCGACCGGCGCGGCGCACACGTCATCGGCCGGAGGGGTGGCGAGCGTGGCCCCGATGCTGAAGGTGCCGCTGCTGCCGTCGTAGCCATCGACCACGATGAAGAGGGTCTTGGGCGCGTTGCCGCTGTTGCGGTACGAGTAGGTCTCCGGGTCGCCGCTGCTGCCGCGATCGGCGGTGGCGATGCAGGTGGCGTCGCAGGCCGCTGCGCTCTCGCTGACCGAGAGGCCGGGGTCGAAGCCGGCCTCCGGCGTCACCAGCACGGTGAGCACCTGGCCCGCGGGCACGGTGACCGTGTACGCCACGTCGCCGGCCGTCGAGCCGAAGCAGTCAGTGGCCGAGCCCGTGTCCGGGCCCACGTAGTCGTTGCCGAAGTCGCCCAGGTTCTGGTTCGTCAGGGGCGTGCCGGGCACCAGGGTGATGGCCGAGGCACAGGTGTCGCCGCCCGAAGGTGCCGACAGGGTGGTGACGAGGGTGAACTTGCCCTGCTGCGAGCTGCCCACGCCGCCGTCCGTCCCGGTGATCATCATGTCGGTCATCGAGTCGATCACCACGAACACCTCGACGGCGCTGGTACCGCGGTTCACGTAGCTGGCCGATTCTGCCGAGGCGCCCGGGCGATCAGACGCCGCCAGGCAGGTCAGATCGGTGCCGCCGTCGGGGGTGCTGCAGTTCGATTCAGGGGCCTCGATCAAATAGACCGCGAGGTCGTACTGGTTGCCGCTGGTCGAAAGCTCAGGGGTCGCGGTGGCCTGCAGGCGCTGACCTGCGGGCACCGAGATTTTGTAGACCGTGTCGGGGCCCAGCATCTGGTCGCCGGTGCACGAGGGCTCGTAGTCGTTGCCCTTGCCCACGGTGGTGCCTTCGATGGTGCCGGGAGTGATCAACATCGCCGCCCCGCAGGTCTCCGCGCCGTTGTTGGTGACGCTGCCGCCGCCGGTGCCGCCGCCGGTGACGCTGCCGCCGCCACTGCCCCCGCCGCCGCCCGCGCCGCCGCCACCACCGCCCGCGCCGCCGCCGTCGACGCCCGAGGTGCAGGTGCCAGACTTCGGGTCGCAGACGCGCGCTTCAGGCTTCGTGCAGTCAGCGTTGGTGACGCACTTGTTTCCCGTGGGGCATGCCGTGAGGGCAAGCGCCGCCAGGAGGATCATTCCTCGGCTCATCAAGTTGTTGGTCATTTCGGGTACCGGGCTGATGTGGGCGACTCCCCTGCCGCTCACGCTGTGAAGGTGGCGCGTCTCGCATCCCCAGGTGAGGGGAGGGAATACCTCGGCCGCGTTTGTGCGACGCGGCCTCACCGCTCGAACGCGGACCCTGGTTGGCAAAAAACAGCGACGTCGCGGCCAGCGTCGAGACAATCTCCTCATCGTGGACTGGACGCAGTTGGTGCTCACGGGCGTGTGGGGCGGGCTGATGGCGCTCGAGCGCCGCGCGTTTCTGCAGGCGATGCTCTCGCGCCCGCTGGTCGCCGCCACCGTCACCGGTCTCATCGCCGAAGACGTGCTGTCCGGGCTCTTCGTGGGGTTGGTGTTCGAGCTGCTTCACCTGGGCGGCGCATCGCTGGGGGGCGCGCACGCAGATCACGACACCCTCCCGGCGGTCGCGGCGGCGGGGCTCGCGGGCAGCGTCGGTCACGCCACCGGCAACGACGCCACGCCAGCCATCTGGGCGCTCTCGATTCTGGTGTGCGCTCCGTTCGGCCGCGCCGGGCTGTTGCTGGAGGACCGCCTCGATCGCCGCGCCCGAAAATATTTCGGCCGCGCGCTCACCGCCGTCGACGCGGGCAACGTGAAGTCGGCGGCGCGGCAGAACCTGCGCGCGATGTGGCCGCAGTTCGTCTTCTACGGGCTCATCTGCGCGGCGGCTGAAGCGGCGGGCCCCCAGCTGGCCGGGCTGCAGCACGTGATGCCGGCGGCTTTGTGGCGCGGGCTCGCGTGGGCCTACCCGGCGATGGGCGTGGCGGCCGCGGCAGTCGCGGTGCACGGCAGTCACGCGCCCAAGCGGCTGCGCATCGCGGCGCTCGCGGGGGGCTGCACCGCCGTCGCGATGTACGCCGCCATGGTGTTCGGGTGAGCGGCGCCACCCCGGTGGTGGAAGCTTCGCGCGCGGGCGTGCAGCTGCCGTTCTCGACCCTGCTGCGCATCGCGCTGCGCACGCTCTTCATCCAGGCAGGGTTTTCACCCGAAGCGATGCAGACGCTGGGGCTGCTCTACGCCCTGGAGCCCGCCTGGCCGCACCTCTACCCTCAGGTGGAGCAGCGCAACGAGGCGATGCGCCGTCACCTCACGCCCTTCAACACCCACCCGTACGCGTCGGCGGCGATCGTCGGCGGCATTCTCTTCTACGAGCTCAAGCACGCCCGCGGTGAAGGCTCGGCCGAGGAGGTGACGCACTTCAAGCAGACCCTGATGGGGCCGCTGGCCGCCCTGGGTGACGGCTTCTTCTGGCTCTCGTTGCGGCCCGCGACCGGCGCGCTCGGGGTGGCGCTGGTGCCGCTGCTCGGGGTGTGGGCCCCGTTGGTGTTCCTGCTCACCTACAACGCGGTGCACCTGGGCACGCGCAGCTGGCTGTTCGTCATTGGCCTGCACAGCGGGAGCGCGGTGGTGGCCAGGCTCAGCGAGCTGAAGGTCGGCATGTGGAGCAACCGCCTGCGCAGCCTGGCGGCGGCGGCCGCGGGGGGCATCGGCGTGTGGCTCTCCCTGAACTTCGGGGCGCTGGGCGGCAGCTCGCCCTGGCTGGGCACCGCCTGCCTGGGGCTGGGCGCCTTGGCCGTGTGGCTGGTGGAGCGGAAGGTTCCGCCGTTGGCGTTGTTGTACGGCGCGGCGGCGTTGGCGACGGTAGT
>JAYVNA010000534.1:0-4070 GCA_043758715.1 Archangium sp. | reverse complement strand
GCGCCGCGTCGCCCTTGCGCGAGGCCCCCTTGTCGGCCGGGCCGGGGGCATGGCGGGCGAAGATGACGGAGAGGTCGCCGTCGAGGCTCCTCGGCACCTTGACCTCCCCCGCGTCGAAGCCGGCGTAGAGCTCCTGCACCGTCGCGCGCATGTCCTTGGCCTCGACGTCGAGCTGCACGTCGACGACCTCGGGCGCCCGGCCTCGCAGCGCGATCATCGTCGCCTCGCAGTACTCGAGCTTGGCGAGCGCGCCGGGCGAGTCGGCGTAACGCTCTCGAAAATCGAGGTCGGGAGTCATCCAGACGGCGAACGTCTCGGCCCAGTCCTCGTCGGGGTGCTTCTGCGCGTACCAGCCCGAGAGGTGAGCGACGTACTTCCGGCTGAAGGGGTGCGGCTTGTAGGTGTCGAGGTAGGGCTTGCCGAAATCGCCGAAGAGCTTCTTCCAGTCTTCGGTCTCGTAGAGCTTGTAGGCGTAGTTGAACGCGTGCCCGGCCTCGTGGCGCAGGTACATCATGATGTCGCGTTCACTCTCGGCACCGGCGCCCAGCGCGTCTTCGATCTGCAGCAGGTTCTGATCAGCCAGATAGAAGGGGATGCCGATGACCGGAACTCCCGACGGACAACCCCATTGATCAGAGAGGTAGCACTCGGGGCGATGTGAGATGCCCTGCGCTTCCATCTCGACGTAGAGCTGATGAATGAACCGCTCGAGGCGCGTGCCCGAGAGGTGAAGCTTCAGATCTTTGATCCGGGCTTGCAGCAGCAGCGCGCTGGCCGGTGGGAGCCCTTCTCCGAAGAGGGGTTCGGGGGCCTTCTCACGGAAGGCGACAGGGCTGGCGAGTGCGGTAGTCATGGTCGTTGGGACGCTCGCGGGCACCATAACCGACGGCCCCCGGCCGCATAGGGCCTGCGTTATTCCCAGCGACAACCCATTGATACGACAGAAAAATAGGGCCGATCGAAGGCATTGAGTCTGCCCCAACCCACCTGCTTTCCTAGTCGAAGGCCCCGATGTCTGGCCCCTTTTTCGGGGGAGGCTTCTTGCCAGGCGGTGGCTTTGGTGACGAGGCGGTTTCGAGTTGGAAGTCGAAGGACTGATCAGCCTCGGATCGAAGCGTCTTCATCAGCGCTTTGTACCCTGCGAGCTTGAAGGTCAGTTCCCGGGTCGAGCCGCGCGCCCATTCCACCGTCAGCGGGGTGTTGCCAATCATCACGCCACCTTCGCTGACCTCGGCACCATCGGGCGTCGTCTTGAGTGTCACCTTGACCGGGGCCGACTCGACCTTCGGCGGGGGCTCGTTGATCGTGGGAGGCGCCTGGGCCACGCGCGGTGGTTCGGTGATGTCAGTGCGGCCGGCCAACTTCCACGCGACGGCGCCCCCGATCAGCAGCACCAGGATCGCGGCGATGCCCACCAGCGCGCTCAACGGAACGCCCTGGCTCACCGGCGGCGCCACAGGTTCGGGGGCGGGCGCCGGTTCGAGACGAGAACCCTGTTTGGGCAACGGGCGCGACACGGCGGAGATCGCCTTCGACGTGGCCTTCGCCTTGCTCACGCCCGACTTCCGCGAGGCCGACGACGAGCCGCTGCCACTTTCCTTCGTTCCGGCCTCGGGCGTGAAAACCGGCACCGCGTCGAGCACCGAGTCAGGCGCGCCCGAGAGCGCGGCGTGCAGCGACTGCACGAAGTCTTCGGCGGTCTGAAACCGATCTTCCTTCTCGGGCTTGAGGCCCTTGATCATGAACTCGTCGATCGACTTCGGCACCGGCGAGCCCTTCCGGTAGGTCTCGATCGGCGGCAGGTTCCCCGCGAGCGCCAGCGTCAACGCCTTGCGCACCGAGTTCGCGCCGTAGGGCGAGTGACCGGTGAGGCAGTAATAGAAGACGCCAGTGAGCGAGAAGAGATCGGACCGTTGATCGACGACCTCGCCGCCCGCCTGCTCAGGGGGCATGTACTGCGGCGTACCGAGCACCTGGCCGGTGGAGGTGAGCTGCTCCTCCTCTTCCTGCTCCAGCGCTTTGACGAGGCCGAAGTCGAGCACCTTGACGTACTCGTTGCCGTCGACCGACGTGAGCATGATGTTGTGGGGCTTGAGGTCCCGATGAATGACGTTGCTGTGGTGCGCGTGCGCGACGCCCGCCGCCGACTGCTCGATGATCGCCGCGGCCTGGCGCAGGGTGAAGGGGCCCTCGCGCTTGATCCGCTCGCGCAGCGACTCGCCTTCGAGCATTTCCATCACGTAGTAGCAGAGGCCTTCGGCGGTCTTTCCGAAGTCGTAGATGGTGATGATGTTCGGGTGGTGCAGCCGGCTGGCCATCTCGGCTTCGCGCTTGAACCGCTCGAAGAACGTGGGGGCCATCGCCAGTTGGGGGTGCAGGGTCTTGACGGCGACCGGGCGCTGGACGCTCGTCTGCAGGCCTTTGAAGACCATGCCCATGCCGCCCTGACCCAGCACGGACTCGACCTTGTACCGGCCGTCGAGGACCTTGCCGATCAGTTCGTTGGCGTTGACGGCTTCGAAGGGTTCCTTCGCCATGCGCGATCGAAGAGTTTACGCGGATCGCCACCGCCGTGCGTGGTATTCGCCGCCCCGCCGTGAGTCTCGTCATCGTCCAGGGTCTTTCACTGTCGTACGGGTCGAAGACGCTCTTCGACGCGAGCTCCTTCACCATCGGTCCCACCGACCGGATCGGACTGGTGGGGGCGAACGGCACCGGGAAGTCGACGCTCCTCAAAGTTCTCATGGGGCAGGTGACACCTGACAACGGCACGCTCACCTTCCGCCGGAAGTCGCGGGTGGGGTACCTGCCGCAGGATCTCCAGGCCTTGCCCGAGGGGTCGCTGGTCGACGCGGTGATGTCGACGGTGCCCGGCCGCGAGGGCCTCGACGAGCGCCTGATCGCCGCCGAACAACAGCTCAACGCCACCAGCAACGTCGACGAGCAGATGGAGCTCGCGGCGGAGCTGGCCGAGCTGCACGAAGAGCGCGATCACTTCGACGAACACTTCGGCAAGCACCGGGCAGAGCAGATCCTGCTGGGGCTGGGGTTCAAGGTCTCTGACTTCTCTCGCGTCACCACCGAGTTCTCGGGTGGGTGGCGCATGCGCGCGGCGCTCGCGGGGTTGCTGCTGCAGGACCCTGATCTGCTGCTGCTCGACGAGCCCACCAACCACCTCGATCTGCCGACGCTGGCGTGGTTCGACGCGTTCCTCAAACGCTCGCGCAAGGCGATGGTGCTGATCAGCCACGACCGCGGCTTCTTGAACCGGCAGATCAACAAGGTCACCTCGCTCGAGACCGAAGGCGTGCGCACCTGGTCCGGCAACTACGAGGACTACCGCCGTCAGCGCGCCGAGGAATACGAGCGGTTGCTGGTGCAGGCCGACAAGGTCGCCAATCGCCGAAAGGAGCTGGAGACCTTCATCAACCGCTTCAAGGCGAAGGCCAGCAAGGCCAGCCAGGCGCAGTCGAAGATGAAGCAGCTGGCGAAGCTCGAGACCGTGCAGCTGCACGAAGATCGCGCGACGGTCTCGTTCACCTTTCCCGTGGTGGCCCAGAGCGGGCGCGAGGTGGTGAAGTTCACCGGCATTCGCAAGGCGTTCGGAGAAAAGGTCATCTACGACGGGCTCGATGCGCAGGTGCTCCGCGGTCAGCGCATCGCGATCGTGGGCTTGAACGGGGCAGGGAAGACCACCCTGCTCAAGATTCTCGCGGGCGAGCTCGAGGCCGACCTCGGCACCGTGCAGTTGGGCCACAACGTGGTGCTCGGGTACTACGCGCAGCACCACGCCGACACCCTCGACAAGCACCACACCATCATCGAAGAGATGCTGGAGCTGGTGCCCGACAAGCCGCAGTCGTTCGTGCGCAGCGTGCTCGGCTCGTTCCTGTTCTCAGGGGACGACGTCGACAAGAAGATCGGCGTGCTGTCCGGCGGTGAGCGGGCCCGCGTGGCGCTGGCGAAGCTGCTGCTCAAGCCGGCCAACCTGCTGGTGATGGACGAGCCGACCAACCACCTCGATCTCGATTCGTCAGAAGCCCTGATCGAAGCGCTCGAGGAATACACGG
>JAYVNA010000533.1:0-4071 GCA_043758715.1 Archangium sp. | reverse complement strand
CGCGCACCACCGCTTCGTGCCGCTCGGCCTGGTCGAAGAGCGACGCGTAGAGGTTGGTGAACTCAGTGCGCAGCAGCCCGTCGCGCGCGAAGCAGAGGCGATCGATGTTCTGCGCGGCTGATTCTCCGGGGCGAACCTGCGAGAGGTAGTGCGGAACTCCGCCCAGGGCCATGTACAGCTCGGCGGTCTGGTAGTGGCCCAACTCCACCCCGCGCGCCCGCAGCAACTCTTCGGCGTCCGCGAGGGAGAATGGCTCGACTCGCAGACGGCGTGTCACCCGGTTGTGCAGCCCGCCCCGTTGGCGAACGATGTTCTGCAGCATCCATGACGCGGCTGAACCGCAGAGCACCACCACCAGCTGGGGCTGCCGGCTCGCCCAGGTGTTCCAGAAGTGCTCGAAGGCCTGCAGGAAGCCCGAGCGGCGCGACGCCAGCCACGGCACCTCATCGAAGAACACCACTTGTTTGGTCTTGCGCCGCTTGAGGCGGCTGGCCAGGAAGGCCCCGAGTTGGGCAAACGCCGCGGGCCAATCACGAGGAGGCGTGAGCTCACCTAGCGCCGAGCTGGCCTGGGCCAGTGCAGCCGCGAAAGCGCGCAGCTGGGTCGCGAGGTCGGCGTCGTGTATTCCGACCAGCTCGAGACAGATCTCCCGCGCGCAGGCCTGCCTGATCAAGAAGGTCTTGCCCACCCGCCGGCGCCCGTACACGGCGACGAGCTCGGCCTGGGGGGAGTGCAACGCCTCGTCGAGCGTACGACGCTCGAGGTGCCTGGCGACCAGCGCCAGGGGGCGGGGTCTTACGTCGCCATTTCGAGGTCCAATGGGCACGATATGGCTACTTATAGTTCCCGTATAAGTCGCCACAAGTCTCTCGCGTTTCTATTTGTGGCCACCTTTGATTCGCGCGGTGGGTGGCCACCCCTCCCCGTCCGGAAGACGCGCCGAGGTCGGGAGCACGAGGGTCGTGCTACGAAGCCCCGATGCAACCTCCCGAGCAAAGTCAGCCCATCGACGCTGACCAGGCCTGGCAACCGCCTGCTCCTCGCTGGCCTTTGATGGTCACCCTCGCAGGCGCGCTGCTCGGCAGCGTGTTCGCTTCGGTCAGCACCAGCGACTTCATGCAGCACCTCGATCGCCAGGTGCACGCGATTCACTGCTCGTTCATTCCCGGCGCGGGCAAGGAACTGGGCGAGAGCGGCTGCAAGGCCGTGATGATGAGCCCCTACAGCTCGTTCTTCCGCGAGAGCGTGTGGGGCGGCGTGCCGGTGAGCCTGTGGGCGCTCGCGACCTTCGCGTTCCTCGTCTACCGCGCGGGGCTGCTGCTCTGGCGCGGTGGCAAGCCGTCGCGGGCCGAGAGCACGTTTCTGCTCGCGGCCACCGCGTTGCCGGTGTTGATGACCCTCATCTACGCGTGGCTCTCGGTCGCGAAGGTCGGTGAGACCTGCAAGGTGTGCGTGGGCATCTACTTCTCGAGCGCGCTGGTGTTCGTGGGCGCGCTGCTCACGCACCTGAAGAACCCCGCGGCCCCCGATTTCCAACCCGCGGGAGGCAAGTTCGCGATGTGGTTCGGCGAAGGCGTGGTGTTCGTCGCGGTGCTGACGGCCACCTACCTCGTCTTCACCCCCGCGCCTGATCAGAAGACCTCGCTCGCCGGCTGCGGGGCGCTGGTGAGCGGTGAAGACCCCAACGGCGTGATGATCTCCCTGCCCTCGGGCAAAGGCGAAGACGCGATCGAGGTGCTCGACCCGCTCTGCCCCGCGTGCAAGGCGTTCGATGAGCGGCTCGGCACCAGCAGCCTGCGCAACAAGCTCGACCTCAAGGCCGTGCTCTTCCCCCTTGACCCCAGCTGCAACTGGATGGTGACCGAGGCGCTCCACCCGGGCGCGTGCGCGGTGAGCGAAGCGATGCTCTGCGCCAACGGCGTCGGCACGGGGCCCAAGGACGAGAAGGCCGCGCAAGACGTCCTCAAGTGGGCGTTCAAGAACCAGGAAAAGCTCCGCGAGCTCGCGACGAAAGATGAGCCCGCCCTGCGCGCGAAGATCGAGGCGCAGTTTCCCAAGGTGAAGGGCTGCCTGGGCGGCACCCTGGTGAAGAGCAAGCTCACCAAGAGCCTGCGCTGGGCCGTCGCCAACGCGATCCCCGTGCTCACGCCGCAGCTCTTCGTGGGCAACTCGCGCATGTGTGACGAAGACAGCGACCTCGGCCTCGAGTTCACCTTGAGCCGCATGCTCTCGAAGCAGGGCAAGGCCGCCCGGGAGAAGCTCAAGCCGCCGCCGAAGCCCCCGGCTCCAGTGGTCGCTCAGCCCGCCCCCCGGCCGAAGCCTGCCGCCCCTGCACCTGAAGCAGCGCCCGAAGAGGAGACCCAGGAATGAACGACAACGCGAAGCAATTTGGCCTCATGGGCGTGGCGCTCGTCATCCCCGCGATCATGGTGATCGCCTGGGCGAGCTCGGCGCAGACGCGGCTCAAGGAAACTTCGAGCGCGGCGAAAGACGTCGCCATCGCCAGCGTCACCGATGACAACTACTGCACGCCCCAGCTCAAGGCGATCATCCGCCGGGTCGCGGGCGCCTGCGGGCTCATCGAGGGTGGGGGCGGCCGAGGCTGCCAGCCGATGGAAGCGAAGAAGGTCGCCGCGCTCTCGGGCGACGACTTCAACGCCTTGTTCAAGCCCCTCTCGAAGCGCGCGCACATCATTCAGTTCGACGCGAGCAAGGCTGAGCTCGACGCCGACGGCGCGGCGGCCATCGAGAAAGCCTGGAGCGATCAACGCGGCGCCAGCTTCTTCTTCGTGGTGTCGCGCGCGAGCACCGATGGCGCAGCTGAGATGAACGAGACGCTCAGCCGCGATCGCGCGAAGGGCGTGCTCACGCACCTGCAGGAAAAGTTCAAGGACGACGACTTGAAGAACCAGGTCGGCCTGTTGTGGCTGGGCGAGCAGTACGCGCAGCTCGGCGACGAGTTCTGCTCGTGGAATCGCTCGCGCACCGGCGAGTGCACGCCCATCGAGATCAACCGCAGCGCCTTCGTCGCGTGGATCGACTGTGCGATCTGACCGCGCGCTGCTGATGGCTTCGTTGTTATTCCTCGCGTGCGACGAGAAGCCCGAAGGCCCCGCGCCCTCGCGCTTCGCCTCGGTGAAGAAGACCACCCAGGCCAGCACCACCGCCTTTTGCGACAAGAGTTACCCCGCGGTGGGCGAAGGCTCGAAGAAGTTCACCGTTCCCGCGCTGCGTGACTTCGGCACCAAAGCCGCTGCCCAACCCGGGTGGACGTGGCTCAACGTCTGGGCGACCTGGTGCAAGCCGTGTGTCGAAGAGATGGGCGTGCTCAACCGGTGGCGCGAGGCGTTCACCAAGGACGGCGTGCCGGTGCACTTCGAGTTGCTCAGCATCGACGAGGCCAGCGCGCAGCCGGCCCTCGAAGAGTGGAACACGAAGAACCTGCCTGGCCCCATCGAGTGGATCCGCTCGGAGCAGGACTTCGGGCCGTTTCTCGACTCGCTCAGCGTCGAGCGCACCGCGGCGATCCCGATTCACGTGTTGATCGACCCCAGGGGCATGGTGCGGTGCGTGCGCGTCGGGGCGATTCACGAGCAGAACTACGGCGCGGTGAAGTCCTTCATCTCCGGCTGACCGTCAGGCGTTCGCCCTCAGCGCCATCCACCGCACCAGGTCCTGCCGGCGCAGCAGCCCGAGCAGATGATGCTCCTGGTCGAGCACCGGCAGCTGATCGAGCTCGTTTTGCGACAGCTCCTGCAGGGCCACCTCGGCACCGGCCTCCGGCGTAATGGAGGCCAGCGAATGGGCCGGCGTCATCACGTCGGCCACGGTGCGCCGTTCCCACTCTTCATGCGGCACCTTGCGCAAGTCGTCGAAGGTGACGAGCCCGAGGAGCTGCCCGTTGGCTTCCACCGGCCACGCGCGTTGATCATCGGCCATCACGTGATCACGGATCAGTTCTTCGAGCGGCATGCCCGGCCCCACGCGAACGAGCCGGGTGCGCATGATGCGGCTGACGGGCACGTGCTCCAGCGTGCGGCGTACCAGCTGTTCACGAAAGCCCGCCCGCGC
>JAYVNA010000532.1:0-4074 GCA_043758715.1 Archangium sp. | reverse complement strand
ACGCCGCGCAGCAACTGGGCGTCGAGTACTACCCCAAGCTGCTCGTGGGCCTGCCGCTCTCGCCCCTGACCGCTCGCCGCTTCCTGGTGGCGGAAGGGGAAGACGAGCCGAAGCTTCGCAAGGTGCTGCTGACGGCGATGACCGAGTGGGCCCGCGCCGAAGACTGCTCGTCGGTGCACGTGCTCTTTCCGCCCGAAGACGAAGCGCTGGCGTTGGAGAAAGACGGCTTCTTCCGCCGCAGCACCATGCAGTACCACTGGCAGAACCCGGGCTACCGCACCTACGAGGATTACCTCTCGCGCTTCGACTCGAAGCGGCGCAACCAGTTCAAGCGCGAGCGCGCCGCCGCCGCCACCCAGGGCATCACGTTGCGCACCGTGCGGAGCGCCGAGCTCACCCAGGTCCACGCCGAGCTGGCCTGGCGTTTCTACGAAGCGACCGCCTCGCGCCACGCCTGGGGGCCGGTGCAGCTCACGCGCGACTTCTTTCACCGCGCGTTCGCCGACATGCCCGACGCCATCGAGCTGGTGGTGGCCGAACGGGCGGGCAAGGTGATCGCCGGCGCCTTCAACCTCCACAACCCCAAACGCCTCTACGGCCGCTACTGGGGCTGCTTCGAGGAACACCCTTTTCTCCACTTCCACGTGTGCCTCTACCACTCGGTCGATGACGCCATCGCCCGCGGCCTCGAGGTGTTCGAGCCGGGCGCGGGGGGCGAGCACAAGATCTCCCGCGGCTTCGAGCCCACGCAGATTCACAGCGTGCACCGGATCTTCCACCCCGGCCTGGAGCGCGCCGTGAAGGACTTCTGCCGCCGGGAACGTGCCCAGGTGGAACAGGTCACTCAGGACTCCGAGCGCATCTCCGGGCTCAAGCCGTGGCCGCTGCCGCCCAGTCCATGACAGCGAGCCTCGCTCTGCTAGAAGGCCCTCGTGCGTTTCCTCGGAGTGCCCGCCTTGTGCCTGCTCTGCTTCGGTTGCGGGCCCGCGGCCTTCGCCGGCAGCACCTTCGAGGGTGACAGCGAGGGCTGGACGCTCTCGAACAACGGCCCGCTCACCAGCCCGAACCTCACTCGCGAGGGCGGAAACCCGGCCGGGCACATCTGCGGCCGCGACGAAGGCGACGGCGACACCTGGTACTTCGTAGCGCCGCAGAAGTTCCTCGGCAACGCCTCGAGCGCGCTGGGCAAGCGGCTCACCTTCGATCTCAAGCAGGGCAGCATTTTCAACCAGGTCAGAGGCCGCGACGTGGTGCTCAACGGCGGCGGGCTGGCGGTGACCTGGTATTTCAAGTTCGCCCCCGGCCTCGACTGGACGCCGTATTCCGTGCGCTTCGACGCGACCTCGGGCTGGCGCATCGACGAGCCGACGGGCCCGGGCGCCGACGCCACCGAGGCCGATCTGCGCACCGTGCTCAGCGATCTGCGCAGCCTGCGAATTCGAGGCGAGTTCTTCGACGGCCTCAACGACAGCGCCTGCATCGACAACGTCTACCTCGGGCGGGACTAAGTGAAGGCGGAAGGCAAACGCCCTCATGAACAAGTGAGCGCGTACGAGTGCACGAAGTGTGGTGCGTGCTGCGTGGCTCCCGACATCGCCGCGCTCGACAAGCCGCTGGGACTTCGCTGCCCGCACCTGGGCGCCGACAACCTGTGCACGGTCTACGATCGGCGCCCCGCGGTGTGCCGCAGCTACGCCGCCGACGAGCTGTGCGAGCAGATCGCCGCGCCCACGCTGGAGGAACGGGTGGCGAAGTACCTGGCGCACTTCGAGCTCACCGAAGAGGCCCGCCAGGTGAAGGAAAGCGGCGCCACCTCGCGCGCGAAGTAAAGCTAGAGATCGAGGCGGCTCAACGCGGCCGCGAAATCAGCGGCCAGGGGCATCAGCTCGGCCTCGCTCAACTCGCCCACCACTGACTTATTGGCGGTGCGCATCACCTCGTCGAGTTGCTCGTTGCAGCCTCGCAGCGGCACCGCGGCATCGAACGCCGCTTCGAGCGCCCAGCCGCCGGCGCCGGTGTTCAGGGTCAGGTGCAGCTCGGCCTGCTCCGCGCGCTGGAGGGCCAGGTTGCGGGCCTGGCGATCGTGCCCGACCAGCAGGCTGCGGGAAAACCCGAAGCTGGTGTTGGCGAGCACCTGGAGCATCGGCTCGACCGCTTCCTTCACGATTGCCGCGGGCGTGCGCGCGTCGGCGCCCAGCTCTTTGAGCTGATGGCGCAGCTCGAGCATCGCGCGCTTGGTCTCGATCTTCACGTGACGCCAGGCGGGCATCGCGGTGAAGACGTCGAAGTCTTCGTCGAGCATCTTGGCGAGCTTCGCCCCCGGCGCATCACCTTCGAGCCGGTGCCTCATCGCCCGGCGCAGCGCCGCTTCGGTGCCCCGAAAGCTGAGCGCCCGATTCACTTCCTGGGCGAAGCCGGGCACCACTTCTTCCCGCGAGACGGGCGCCAGCGCCGCGGCCGAGAGATAGACGCCGTCGCTGACCCGCGCGCGGATCTCGGCACGCAGCCGCTGCAGCTCGGCGAGCAACGACCAGGCGTTGGCCAGCAGCTCGGGGCGGCGCATGAGCGAGCCGACCTCACTGACCTCCCGGCGGATCAAGGGGCCGATGGTGCGGAAGACCGCGGCCGCTTCGTACTCGGCGCGTTGATCAGAGCCGTCTTCGCCAAAGAGGCTGCCCCGGCTCTGGGAAGGCGGAAAGCTGGCGTCGATCACCGCGCCCAGCTCGTTGACCGCGACCACCGTGTCGCCCACCGCCGGGGCCATCTTTTCCCAAAGGGCGAGATCGGCGCTGCCTTCGCTGAACTCCCGCGGCTCGAGGGCGACCAGGTTGATGGCCCCCAGGCGGTCGATGCAATGGGCGGCGGCGAGCATCACCTCGTTCAGCCGTCCGGCCAGCTCGCGATCGATGACGCCATCGATCAGCGTCAGCAAACGGGACGGCAACTCCGGTTCACTCTTTTTCATCAGCTCGCCCTGATCCGATCACGCCACGCTTCGACGGCGTCTTTCGCTTCCTTGAGGCCCACCCCGGTCTTCTCCCGGTACAGCTTGATGGCGTCGATCAGGTGGCCCGAGCGAATTTGCTGCTCGATCTCCGAATCGTTCACCTCGCGCAGGATGGAGCTCTTGGGCGGCAGGGAACCGGGCCGGCCGGCTTCCAGCGAGTGCGCCATCGCGTCGACCGCGTCTTTGGCTTCCCGCAGGCCCAGGCCCGTCAGCTCACGGTAGCGCTTGACGGCCTCGATCTTCCGGCCGGCACGAACGAGCTGCTCGGGCGTCTCGGCGGCGGGCTGCTGCTGCCCGGCCATCGGAGGCCGCAAGTTGATCACCTCGCCACCGCGATTGCTTGCCAGCACTACGATCACGCCCACGAGCACCATGAGGGCGAGCACTGCCAAACCGAGAATGAGAACCATGACCCGCCGGACTGTAGGGCGCCTTGGCCCTCACTGCACGACGTCGAGTTGATCAAGCGGTGGCACTCGAATGGAGCGCCACCGAATCGAGAAGCGCTCAGCTCACGCGACTTCGAACAGGGCCGCTGCGCCCATGCCGCCACCGATGCACATGGTGACGACGCCGTACTTGCCACCGCGGCGCTTGAGCTCGCGCAGCAACGTGCCGGTCATGCGGGTACCCGACACGCCCAGCGGGTGACCCATGGCGATCGCGCCGCCGTTGGGGTTCGCCTTCTCGGGAGGAATGCCGAGCTCGCGCAGGCAGTACACCGACTGCGCCGCGAACGCCTCGTTCACCTCGAAGACGTCGATGTCCTTCACGGTGAGCTTGTTCTTGGCGAGCAGCTTGCGCACCGCGGGCACCGGGCCGATGCCCATGATGTCGGGCGGCACGCCGGCCACCGCGAAGTCGATGAAGTAGCCCAGCGGCTTGACCCCCAGCTCCTTGGCCTTGGCCTCGCTCATCACCACGGTGGCGGCCGCGCCGTCGGTCAGCGGTGAGGCGTTGCCGGCGGTGACCGTGCCCTTCACATCGAACGCGGGCTTGAGCTTCTGCAGGCCCTCGAGCGTGGTGTCGGCGCGGATGATGGTGTCGTCGGACACCAGCATCTGCTT
>JAYVNA010000531.1:0-4075 GCA_043758715.1 Archangium sp. | reverse complement strand
TCGGGCTCGCTGGCCACTCGTTGGGCGGGAAGATCTCGATGCTCGTCGCCACCAGTGATGCCCGGCCGCGTGCCGTGTTCGGTATCGACCCCGTCGATTCTTCGGGGCCCGGCGGCACTCCCACCACCGACAACCCCTCGGTCACGCCCGAGTTGATGGGCTCGATTCACGTGCCCATCGCCCTGGTCGGCGAGACGACCAACGCGACCTGCAGCGGCTTCGCCTGCCAGGCCTGCGCGCCCGCGGCAGAAAACTTCGCGCAGTACGCCACCAACGCCACTTCGCCCGCCGTCTCACTCGAAGTGGTCGGTGCGAATCACATGTCCTTTCTCGACAACCCGGCGTGCGGCTTCACCTGCTCGGTGTGTTCGGCGGGCACCGACGACCCCACGGCGACCCGGCGCTTCACGCGTCGCTCGATGACGGCGTTCTTCGACCTCGAGCTCCGGGGAGACACCGCCGCGCGTGACTGGCTCGCAGGCGCTCCGCTGCAGCCGCAGATCGCCGACGGTGGCGTGCGGCTGGTGCTCAAGAACGGGTTCTGACGGCCGAAACGTTTAGCGCGTGCCCCAGCGCTCATCACGCACGGTGACCAGCGCCCAAGGCAAGATCCACTGCAGCATCACCACCGAGAACGCGGCGTAGAGCACGCCGTACACCCAGCGGAAGCTCCGCTCGAAGCGCAGGTAGTAGGCGGCTGAGAAGACCGCGCCCAGCATCAGCGCCACCACCGCCCGGCCCACCGCGTCGATGTTGGTATCGAACAGCCGTGGCAGCTCCATCAAGGCCACCGCCACCAGCACGAAGCGCAAGTTCGACACGAAGAACGTCACGATCGGCAGCACCCGGTTCTCTTTGCGGTACCGGGTGAACATGAACCGCGCGAACGAGAAGCCTTCCACGATGTAGCTGCGGTCCCACCGCAGGAACATGCGCGAGAGCTGCTGGTAATTGGTCGGCACCAGGGTGTGGACGATCGCGGTGCGCTGGTAGACCGTGTCGAAGCCCTGGCGCAGCACGATGTTCGTGAGGGCCTGATCTTCGCCGTGATTCACCGGGCGCCCCAGGAAGCGCTGGTTTTCCCACTCGTCCATGAACGGCAGAATGATTTCCTTGCGGAACGACGACAACGCGCCGGGGCAGCAGGCGACCGCGCGATACACCGACTGCGCCGCGCGCCCGTAGTCGAACGCGAGCGCGAACTGCACCTCGAGCATGCGGCTGATGGGGGTGTCGCGGTTGAGCACCGAGACTCTTCCCGCGACGGCGCCGATCTTCGGGTCAGCGAGGAAGGGCGCCACCATCTCGTGCACGGTGTTCGGGTTGATCTCGCTGTCACTGTCGATGGTGACGATGATCGACCCCGTCGCCGCACGAATTCCGGCCACCAGCGCCGAGCGCTTGCCGCGATTTCCGATGAAGCGCACCAGGCGCACCAGGTCGGGGAATTCTCGCCGCAGGTGCTGCATGTGGAAGAAGGTATCGTCGCGGGAACCGTCGTCAACGACGATCACCTCGAGCTTGTCCTTGGGGTAGTTGCAGGCCGCCACCGAGCGGATCGAGCGGCCCACCATCGGCCCTTCGTTGAACGCCGGAATGACGACGGTCACCTTCGGCCACTCGGCGCCTTCGGGCGCGCGGAAGGTCCGATAGCGCATCCACAAGACGCTCAGGATCGCCGTGTAGACCGCCTGGATCACCGCGATGGCGCCGAAGGGGTGGGTGGCCATCGCCCACACCCGCGAGGTGGTGCTCACGCTCGGCTCATTGGACCAGCCGAGCCACACCAGGGAGATCACCGCTCCGAACAACGGCGCCGCGCCCGCGAGCTGGCCGCCAAACTTCCGCAGCCGCACCTTCACTTTTTTCCGTCCTTCAGAATGCGCCGCAGCACCCCATCAGGCAGCGAGTACGCCTCGGGCGAAGTCATGTCGCCGTGCGCCTCGAGCAACCGCGACTCTGCGAGCAGCCGCACCATCACGCTGGCCGCTTCCTGCGCGCGCCGCTTCAGCTCAGCGGGGGCGAGGTGTGCGGTGAGGCCGGTGACGGTGAAGCGCTCCATCACCTGAGTCTCTACCAACCTCTGCAACGAAGCGACGGGCACCCGGGTTCCGTCTGCAAGTGCGCGCAACAGCACGCCCGCGGAGCTGTCGGCCTGGGCAATCTCGGACTCGACCCACACGCGCAAGGGTGAACCTGCGCCTTCCTCGCGGCGAATCGCCTCGAGCGCACCCTCGATTCCGATGCGCACCGCACCCAATGATCCCTGGCGCGCGCGATCGGCGTCGTAGAGCTCGAGCACCGACGTGCCCAGGCGGCGCAGCAACAACGGCACCCCGTGCGAGGCCTTCACCAGGGCGGCGAGGGCGTCGTCTTCGAAGCGAATGCCCTGCCGTGAGCCCAGGCCCCGCATCATTCCGAACGCCGCGTCGTCATCGAGCGCAGGCACACAAATCGAGGGGAACGCGCCCATCAGCGACTGCCCGCCGAGCGTGGAGAGCGGGGCCCACAGCAAGGGGTGAAGGGCCGCGCACAACACCACGCTCGCGGTGCTGCCCGAGTGCGGCGAGGTCGGCTCCGAGAACGCACTGCGCAGCCGGCCGGTCAGGGTGGCCAGCACCTCGAGCGCGCGCCCCAGCTTGTCGGGCGGCGCCGAGAGCAGCTGCTCCACTTCATCGAGCACCAACATCACCGGGGGCGGAGGCGTGCCGCTCGAAGTGCCACACGCGGTGGCCAACGCCCGCAGCCAGGTCGCCAGCGCCGGCGCGTCGAGCGCCCCGGCCGGCATCGGAGGCACGGTGGCCGCGGGGAAACGGGCGGCGGCTGAATCGGCGAGGCGGGTGACGAGCGTGCGCAGAATCGCTTCGACCGCGACCGCCGGCGTCTCGCCGTACGACACCTCGTGATGGAACCCGGCGAGATCGACGTACGCCGAGGGGCCGGTGGTGCGACGGGCGACCTCGAGCGCGAGCGACGACTTGCCGAAGCGGCGCAGGCCCGTCACCACCACCCAGTGCCCCGCGCGGCTTTCGGTGAGCAGGCCGGCGACCAGGCGCTCACGATTCCAGAACTGGCTCGAGCTGCGCACCGGCCCCCGGACCTCGAAGGGGTTTCCGCGCAGGGTCGTCTCTTCCACGAGATCGAGCAGGTCTTCGTCACGCGTGGCCCAGGCGAGCCGGCTGAGCGCCAGCGGGAGCACCTGCACCGCGCGCGTACCCCCTCGAGCGGCCCAGTCGAGCGTCGCGCGCACCGCGCCCAGGTCAGGCACCGCGGCGTCGGGGTGCAGCAGGAACACCACCCGCACGTCTTCGCGCAGCGCGACCGCGGCGGCGTGATTGACGTCAGCCTCGCGAAGCGCGGTCGGCGCCGCAGACAGGACCGCGACGGCATCGGTGCCCCAGCGTTCCCACGCGGGCGTGTGGGGCAGCTCGAGCGTCAGCAGATCGTGCCGCGCCGGAAGCAGCAGCCGCCACGCGTCGGGCGTCGCCTTGAGCCCCAACGCCTCGAGGCTCTCGCGGACGGTCTGCATCGGCCCACCGAAGACCCTGCGCGCCCGCCGCACCCGCCGCAGCCACAGGAACATGATGGTCAGCCCGACCAGCGCGAGGCTGCCGGCGATCGTGAGGCGCTTGTGCCGGCTCCAGGTGCTGCCCAGCTCTCCGTTGATCTCGCAGTCGTAACGATTGCCGCCGAGATCGGCCGTGGCTTCCGGCTGCGCGCGGCTCAGGTCGAGATCGCGGCAGACTTCGCAGCGCGACTTCGACAGCCCGAGCGCCTCGCAGGTCGATTCCTGGTTGAGGTAGTGCCGGGCCCACGCGGTGTAGCGCTCGGCGCCTTCGAAACGCGACTTCTCCAGCGGCCGGGTGCCGGTGGGGTCGAGGCGCCAGGGCGACGCGCTGACCGGTTCACCGAGATCCTTCGCCACCGCGGCGAGCAACAGCAGCGAGCTCTCGAAACGAATGCCCACGCCCTTGCGCTCCTCACAGGCGGTGCGCAGCTTGGTCACCGGGCTCTCGTTCTCGTCGTCGATGCGAACTTGCTCCGCGGGCGACTCGGGAATGTGGAGGGCCTGGCC
>JAYVNA010000530.1:0-12424 GCA_043758715.1 Archangium sp. | reverse complement strand
ATCGGGAACGCCGATCACCAACCCGCGCAGCCGGGTGGGCTCGGGCGCGCAATCGATCACCGCCTTGGGGTTTCCCTGGGAGACGTCGAGCTGGCAGTGGCAGGCGGTCGGCCAGCTGGCGAACTCCCCGGCTTCACACCCCAGCAGCGACAGGGAAAGCAGGGCGGCAAGCCACTTCAACGCGGCACCCCGGTGCAGAGCGCGGCTTCGCTGGCGCTCGCTTGACGGCAGGTACCCCAACCCTGGGCCGCGCAGTCCACGAAGTGACGCAGGCCTCCGACACAGAACACCGCGTTGTCGCCGATGCACTCCTCGGTGCAGGCATCACTGAGCGCAGGAGCGATGCAGCTGGCGCCCCGGCAGACCTGCCCTGAGCGCGCGCAGTCCTCGGCGCCCACCACGAAGCCGCCCACGCACCCGGTGATCGCTTTGTCGCCCTGGCAGGCCCCGCCTCCATCGAGATCCGTCACGCAGCTGCCCATGGTGCAGGTGGGGCTGCCCGACACCAGCGAGCAGGACTGGCCGCGGGTGGCGCAGGGCGAGACGATGCTCACCCTGTTGGTGCCGGAGCACGGCGTGGCGTTTCCCTGGGCGTCGCAGGTCTCGCACGTCCAGGGACCGGGGCCGGGTGCGCAGTAGCCACCGCTGGTGGTGGGCACGCACTCTTGATCAGTGCGGCAGGAGCCCACGGCGCAGGGAACATCGAGGTAGACCAGCGTGTAGACACGGCTGAGCGCGACACAGCCCCGGGTCGCCGAGGTGAGCAAGGCCTGGAAGGGCGTGTCCGTCGCGTCGGTGCCACCCTGCATTCGGCCGTACTGCTGAATGCAGTTCTCTCTCGCGCGATAGCCCTGGGTGCAGGAGGCCATTGCTTCACAGGCCACCACCAGCGGGGAAGCGGCCACCGCCTCAGGGTGCTCGGGAATGGGAGCTGACGAGGGCGGGGGCACGGGTGAGCCGGGAACGAGCCGCGGCGTGCGGGCGGGGGTGACCTTTCGACCCGTGAGCACGTACTGCG
This sequence comes from Archangium sp., assembly GCA_043758715.1. Lineage (GTDB taxonomy): Bacteria > Myxococcota > Myxococcia > Myxococcales > Myxococcaceae > Archangium_A. The sequence goes on along the minus strand of JAYVNA010000530.1, from coordinate 11,406 downwards.
CTCCACTTGCGGGATCGTGCCGGTTGAAGCCGTGCAAAACGAACCAGGCCCCTGCCTCCAGCGGCATGGCGAACTCGAGCGTGGAGCGGTCCAGGCAGGACGCGTCACTCACGCAGGGCGTCTGGGGCAGGGCGACTTCGAAGAGCCCGTCGGCGGCGAGGTCGAGCCAGAGCGGGGTGCTGCTCTCGGCCGTCTTGAAGGGCACCAGCTTTCCGAACTTGGGGCGCAGGAGGCGATCCTCGAGGGCCGGCGATCCCAGGCCCAGGTCGACGATGTCGAGGTGACCCATCGGCGTCACATCGACCGCGAAAGTGCGGCCGCGGCCCTTCCACAACCAGCGCGGACCGGCGGAGGTCAACACTGAGCCGACCTGCTCCTCGAGGTACGGCGGCGTGGCCGGACCGCAACGAATGCTCGAGCCCACCTGGGTGTCCTGCGCGAGGCCGTCGATCCGACAGATCCGGCCCAGGGGGCTCAGGCCGTAGATCGCGAAGCTGCGCGCCCCGGTGGGGATGGGCACCGTGGCCACCCGGTTGCCGTTGCTGGTGCCGGTCGCGACGTTCATCGTGGCCTGCGCGGAATCGAAAGAGGTGAGCGTGAAGTCGCCGGCGTAGCTGCTGTTGAGGGTGATGGCCTCGTCGCCGATCACCCAGCTGTTGAAGCCGATCTGCCGGGTGTCGTCGTACAGCCCCCCGATGAAGGTGCGGTCGGTGAGGTTGACGAAGAGAAGCTGCACGAAGCCGAACTTGCCCAGCCCCGTTTCCCGCAGCGCGTACGCGGCGAGGGTGAACCTGCCGTTGGCGCTCATTCCGCCGGGGCGACGGAACTCGTCCATGTGGTTGACGCTGGGGAGATCGGGCAACTGGAACTGCTCCCACGCGCCTCCGGCTTCGGGCCGGCGCCAGACCACCGGAGAGCTGCCAAAGCCGGCGTTGTTCACGGTGATCGCGCCCGTCACCCAGTAAAATCCATCGCCGCGAAAGGCTTCGCCGACGATCGGAAAAGAATAGTTCCGGCTGACCTTCGGGCTCTCGAGCTCCCACGTGGATTCCGGGGTCTCGACGATCACCTCACCACCAGGTGCCGCCGACTGAGGGTCGGGCGTGAGCGCGCATTGCGTAAGAAGCAGGCTCAGCAGGGCGAGGCTGGTACGTCGAGCTTTCATCTGCCGAGCCTACGCGGGTGCCCAGGGCGAAACGCGCTTCGAATGAACCCGCACACTGAGTCACGCTCGACCACGCTGCACCTGGCTCCGCGCGATCGATCGCTCGAGCCGGTCCGCGATCACCTGCAGCGCAGCGTGGAGCTCAGCGGGCTCCTGGACTTCGAACTCGATCCCGAGAAACAAGATCGCCAGCGCGATCGAGTCCACGCTGTGCAATTGCTCCATCTGCTGGAAGCGGGGGAACTGGAGCGTGCTCGTAAAGCCCTCGGCGTTCCGCCTGGTCTCCGGAGAGGAGAGCCTGCGAGGCTTGCGACCCAAGCCCGAAGGCACGACGCAGCAGTGCATCGTGTGCGGATTGATGCCGTTCGGCCGAGGCAACCTCCCTCAGATCGGAGGCGAGTACTGCTCCGTGAACCTGCGCTTGAAACCGGCGTGGGGCGCGGAGGCCGAACCGGCCCGGACCTGAGTTAAGAAAATGCGCGCCCCCGACTTCTTCTCGGGGGAGCGCGGGTGAGGACTTCAGGGCGCCGGCTGAACGACGGTGCTGCTCTGGAGGCTGACCGCGGTCTGCGCGAGCAATCTGCCGGTGATCGACGCGCCCGTGTTGAGGGTGATCGCGGTCTGACAAAGCACCACGCCCTCGAAGTGACTGGTGGTGCCGAAGGTCGCGGCGCCCGACACCTGCCAGAAGACGTTCTTGGCGAGTGCGCCGCCAGCCAGGGTGACGCGCACGTTGTTGCTGACCGTCAGGTTCTGGGCGATCTGGAAGATCCAGATGTCCGTCGCGCTGCCGGTGAGGGTGAGGTCAGCCGGAATGAGCAACCCCGTGCCCCAGCTGTAGACGCCCGAGGCGAGGGTCATGCCGCCGATGTCGCCAGCGCCCAGGTTCGTGACGTCTGCCGCGCGGCTCGCGGCGTCGGTGAGGGCGGCCTGCATGTTGAGGACGGCGGTGTTCAAGTTCGTCGGCGTCGGGGGATCAAAGTCGGCCGCGTACACGAGGCCCGTCACCTGCGGTGAGGTGGTGGAGGTCGTCGGCGGAGCCGCCAACGAGAACCCGGTGATGAAGGTCGCGGCGGAGGGGCTGATGCCCAGGTTGCCCGTCACGACCGAGGCCGGCACCGAGGAAATCGCGCTCTTGGCGAGGATGGCGTAGTTGCCGGCCTCCCCGAGGGGCACCGTGCCGGCTCGCGGAAATCCGGTCGTGAACGTCCACGAGTAATTCGAGGCCAGCGCCACGCCCGCATCGCTGCGCGCACCCGTGGTGATGGTCGCAGTGAAGAGGGTGCTGGGCGAGAGCAGCGAGGTCGGCTGGTAGACCGCCGTCGAGTTCACGTACGTCACCTGGCCGGGCACCGAGACCGCTGCGCCGCTGGTGAGCGTGAAGGTCGAGGTCGTGAGGGTCGACGGGTTCATCGCCATGTTGAAGGTGGCGCTGGGCGCCGCCGAGACCGAGACGCCAGTCGCTGCGTTCATGGGCGTGGTGCTCATGACCGAGGGCGTGGTCGCCATGCCGCCGCCGCTACCGCCGCCGGTCGTTCCACCGCCGGTCGCGCCACTGCCACCGCCGGTCGCGCCACTGCCGCCTCCGGTCGCGCCACTGCCGCCTCCGGTCTCTCCAGCACCGCCGCCCACGGCACCGCCTCCGCCCTGGCCAGCATCGCCACCAGGGAAGGGGCTGCCGGGCTGGCAGATGCCGCTGACGCAGGTGAACTCCTTTTTGTCTGTCTTGGCCTTCCCGGCGCAGTCGAAGACGTCGACGCACTCCGGTGAGCAGCCTGAAAGAAAGAAGGGGACGAACATCGCTGCGCCGATCGTGAGCGCCTTCAGCACGGGGTTTCTCAAGGGGGGTCTCCTGGGGAGTGAAGCGATCGTCGGCTTGTGCAACGACTGAGCCGCGTGCGGTCTTGCCTGAATCAGGTCACTTGCGACTCGGCGCTGGCATCAAGGTGATGGGCGCTCATTCAAGACGGTGGAGCGCTGTCGATCGCCACTCGGAAACCGAATCGGAATAGGGCTGCACTTCTCATGGGTCCCATTTTCGCGTTGATGCTGGTGGCGACCCCGGTGTGCCAGTGGACTGGAACGAACTGGGACCCCGGAGTGGTGGTGAACGCGCCGGACGGCCAACCGCTCTTCGAGTTGAGGGTCAACATCGATCGCGCGACGGCACGACTGGGGCCTGCGTCGATCGAGCTCGAGCTCGAAGACCGGGTGGTGCACCTGACCGGCCGCCTCCCCGCCGACGCCACGCTCTTCGTGGCGCCACGCAAACCCCTCGAGCTCAACGCGGTGATGAGGCTGGAGCCAGGTGGCTGGGCCTTCGCTGGCTCGCGCCGCGGCCTGATTCTCCCCGAGGCGCTGCGTCGGCCGGACGGCTCGGCCTGGGCACCCATCGCGGTGGCCTGTGCGCAAGTTGAGCTCTCGCTGGGGAAGGCGGTTTTAGAGGGGAGCGGGATCGTCACACGCCTGCTCAAAGCGGCTCCCCACGTCGAGGAGGGCTTCGTCTTCCCAGGTTGGAAGTTTGTGACGAAGCATCAGCCGCTGGACTTCTCCGCACGTCCCGGAGGCCCCATCGTGGTGCGGGTGATGCCACTTCTGCCGACGCTGGCCACGGTCATGGCGAAGAAGGGTTCGTACCTTCGGTTGCGCTTCATCGTTGGAGGCGTGCGCGTCGACGGCTGGATCCGCGACCGCGAGGACGCTTTCGGCAGACTCGAAGCACCTGACCGAAGTGGAATGACCCTCGGCCTATGGTCAGCCCCCTCCGCCTTCTGCTACGCGCGCAAGCCGTGCCGACCTTGCGTCACTGGTGCTTGCTCCTCGTCATGTGGGCGGGCTGTATTCCACCCGCCCCCGCCCTGGTGGAGCAAGACGTCTCGTTCCTCGTCCCCCTGGTTGGCGCCCGCTCGTTCCTTCCCGCCGCGGCCCCGATGGGTGACGGTTCGCCTTTGATCTCGCGCAACCTCTTCGATCGGCTTCCCCCGCTTACGGTGACTGACGAGCCTGAGGCTCTCTACGCGGCCTTGTCGACAGTGGGAGTTCGCCTCGACGCGTGCTTCAGGGAAGGTACCGCACAGACTTGCAGACCCCAGGTGCGCCTCGTGCTGCAGCCCGTGTTCGACTCATCAGAAGGCATCACCACCCGTGACGCGGCCATTCACGTCTTCTTCTCAGTCACTGAGGTCGAGCTCGAGGAGGTGGTGCGTAAGCTCTCGCTGCTCCGCGAAAAAACGGGGGTCGGAGTCACGGCTGGTCTGACCGGTCCGCACCCCGGCTTCGAGAACGCTGGCTGGGTCGATGGAGCCCGCGCGGTGCTCCTGCCTCTGCTTGCGACCGCTCGCATCGTGCGTGCGACGGCCATGAGCGTGCACGCCAGCAACGAGGCGTGGATTTTTTCGGGACTCGAGGTTTCGGCGGGTACCTTCACCGAGATTGTGGTTCCGACGCTCGCCCCCGCGGTCACGGGGCACGTGACCAGCACCGGCGCTCGTGAGGCCATCGCCATCACCCTGGACCCGCCTTCAGCTGCGGAGCCGATGCTCTCAACCGTGCTTCAGAGCTCGACGCGGGAGCAGGCCTCGGGCGCCGAACTCCGCGCAGGGGTCGAGGCAGTTCTCCGTCTCGAGGACCCTCAAACACACAACCCCGGCACCGTTGACTGCGCCTCGTGCCATGTGGCCGCGACGGCGAAGTGGTTTCTGATGAACCAATCGCCCGTGGTGGCCGTCGACTCAGCGTTACCTTCGGGCGAGGTCTACTCCAACAGCCGCGCGATGCGGGCATTCGGCTACTTCTTTCAAACCCCGGCCCTCAGTCCGCGCGTGCAACGCGAGACCGCCGCCGTTCTTGCTGACTTCTCACATCGACTGGAGCCCTGAATGTCTTCGTTTCGTTTCTCCGCACTCGTTCTCGTCCTGGCTGGATTGTCTCCCCTCACGGCCATCGCCCAGCGCTGCGATACCGCGACCCTGGCCGACGCGGTTTGCGATTGCGGTTGTGGGTCGACCGACAGGGCGTGTTCAGCGGGTAACTTCATCGTGTGCGCGACGAACCATTGCCCCGCGGGCCAGGTGCCGTGGGAGAGCAGCCCCAGTTCCTGCATGACCTCCGCCTGTGGCGACGGGTGGAACGACACCGCCTCGGGCGAAGTGTGTGACGACGGGAATGCGTTGGCGGCCGGAGGCTGCAGCGCGGACTGCCGTGCCGTCACCGCTGGTTACGTCTGTGGAGAAGCGGCCAAAGGCTGTCACCTCGCGCCGATCGATGCGGGAACGCCTGCGATGGACGCGGGCACACCGCCCGCAGATGGGGGCACCACCGCGACGGATGCAGGGCAGAGCGATGCGGGCGCGCCTGGAAACGTGCAGACAGATGCAGGGGGAGAGGGAAGCCGAGCCCCCACCGGCGGCTGTTCGAGCGCTCCTGGCTTCGGCTTCACGGTGCTCGCTTCGCTGCTCGCCCTCAGGCGGCGCCGCTCTGGGGTCTGAGTCGCCCGCTACTCAAGCGCTGCGGCGTCAGGTCAACGCGGCTTGTATTCCCAGTGCCAGGGCTCGCGCGGGATCGTCCGGAACCCGTAGCGCGATGCATTGGCCCTCAGCCATGCACCGGCCCCCGGGCTTGCACCGAGATTCACGTCGACCGCACTTCCCAGACCATGGTTGCTGGTGCCGGGGCGCGCGGCCAAGCCGAGCCGGCCGTTGGGCTGCCTCACCCCATAAATGCCCTTGCGGCGCGCGACGTCGACCTGCTGAGCGTATGAGCGATAGCTGTCGGTCAGGCGAATGTTGACGCCATCTCGCCGCGCCGCGGTGGTCATGTCTTTGTACGCCCGAGCAGCATTGCCGTACATGCGATGCCCACCGCCCACGTCCGTCAATGCGTTCGCAGGAATGCGACCATTGCGGTACGGCACTCGGTCGGTCGCCCGGTTCGTTGCGCCGGGTGTGGTTCGGGTCGTCCCAGTTGCTCTCTGTGAGGCGGGCTGGGGAGCGGTCCGGGCAGCGGCCTGAGGAGCTGCGTCGAAGCCGTCGTGGTGATGCGGGAGTTGCAGCCGCTGCCCAATTTGAAGCTTGCGCGGATTGACCCCTGGGTTCGCTGCCCGAAAGCTCGTCAGGGAGATGCGGTTTCGTTGCGCGATAGCGGACATCGTGTCACCGCGACGAATCGAAACTGAGGTGGGCATGATGAAACTCCCGTAGGTGGATCGCCTGGAGGGTTGTCGGGGAAACCCTCAGCGAAGTTGCGCACCTTGCCTCATGTCGGCCGAATGAAGCTCCCGGGCGTCGCTGCAAAGACGGTTGCGCATCGAGCGGAACAGAAGAAGTAAGTCGCTCCCTCGAATCGGAAGTGATGGATCGCCTTGAAGGGATCGACGCGCATGCGGCAAACCGGATCTACCTCCACCATTGAACTCGACTCGCCATCGACGAGTTCGAACACTTCGCAGGCCTCCAGAACGTTCTTGAAGCGAACTTCACCTAGTGGGCGAAAGACGAACTCCGTGGCACTGAGCGCCCTCACGACGGTCCGCGTGCAGAGGATTTGACCTGGGCTGGCCTGTGCCGCGACCCGCGAAGCGAGGTTGACCGTCGCGCCGAAACTGTCGCCACCCCGCTCGATGACCGGGCCAGCGTGGAGACCAGAGCGCAACGAGGGCCAGCGCTGCTCAAGGTGAACGGCGTGCCTCAACAGCCTCGCCGTTCTCATGGCAGCAGTCGGCGTTGGGGCAAACACCATCACCGCGTCGCCGATGGTCTTCACGAGGCGAGCGCCGTCGCACAATGCCGCCGAAGCGAGAGAATAGAAGCGCTGCAGGAGCTCAACCGCCGTGGTGTCGCCGTGCGCTTCGGTCAAAGCCGTAAAGCCTGAAAGGTCGGCGAACAGAATTGCGCCCTCAATCTGCTCGTCGCTCATGAATGCCTTGTGCTCGAGTCAGCGCACCGTCACGCTGCCGATCATCCCCGCCTCAGCGTGCTCGAGAATGTGGCAATGGTAGAGCCAGACGCCCGGCTCGTCGAAGCGCACCGCTGCGGTGAAGCGCGACTTGGCCGGCACGTTGATGGTGTCCTTCCAAACCAGTCGCGTTGGGTCTTCATCAACGCCGTCTCGAGTCATCACCTGGAAGAAGAAGCCGTGGAGGTGAAAGGGGTGGTCCATCTCCGACTCGTTGACCACCTCGAAGGATTGCACCCCTCGGGCTGCCTGCCAGGTATCCACGGCGGGCCACTGCTGATCGTTTACGAAGAACCGCACCACATTGCCTTCCCGCGCCTCGCGAAGAACGATGCGAAAGGGCATGCCCGTCGGGGCCAGGCGCTCGAGCGTAGTGGTAGAGACCTCGGGAAGCGCGGCGGCCGCGTTGCCTTTCACCGCGCGCAGCGTGGCGAGCGGCAAGGGGGCCACTTTCCCGGTGTCGTGGCCCCGCTCATACGGCAGCGTCAGCAACTCGACGTCTCCCGAAGCTGGAACGCGAAAGGAGACGTCGACCCGCTCGCCGGGAACCAGCATCACCTCGTTCGTTCGAAACGAAGCTGCGTAACGTGAGCCGTCTGTGCCCGTGACGACGAACTGAATGCCTTCCGCGCCCAGTCGGAAGTACCGGGCGTTGGCGGTATTGACGATTCGCAATCGGGCGACGCCGCCGGCAGGGAACGTGAGGACGGGGTGGACAGCGCCATTGACCAGCAAGGTGTTCCCTTGACGCCCAGCCATCGCCGACGCGTCATCGAGGTACTCGGAGATGCTGCCGTCGTCCTTGAGCTTGATGTCGTCCAACACGAGGATGCGCTCAGTATCTGCGACCGGCTCGTCATCGCCTCTGACGCGCAGGACTCCGTACAAGCCGCGCTGCACTTGAATATCCGTGCGCATGTGGGGGTGGAACCAGAAGAGCCCGGCGTCTTTGAGGGTGAACTCGTATGTGAAACTCGCGCCCGGTTGTATCGGCTCCATCATCAACGGGACTCCGTCCATCGCGTTGGGGACACGCACGCCGTGCCAGTGAATGGTCGTCGCCTCGGGCAATTCATTCCGAAACTCCACTGTCAGCCGGTCGCCCACCCGCGCTTCGATCAGCGGGCCGGGAACGGTGCCGTTGTAGGTCCATGCCTCAGTCGGCGGTGCACTGCCAAACTGAACGCGAGCTACTTTCGCAGTCAGCGCAACACGAATGACTGCGGGCGCGGGGTCCAAGTCCTTCGCCGCCGTGAGCTCTGGGTTTTCCGAGCGCGCGGGCGCACAGCCCGCGCCCACCAGTAGAACCATCAGAAGAAGTGGGCGCATGGCAACCTTCAATCAGCGAACCGGATTCATCCCCATCTCGTCCGACCAGGCCGAGTACTTGTCGCCCTTCTTGCAGCGCACACGGTAGGTGTAGGTCGCGTCGCTGGTGGCCGTAGCGTCATGCTTGTTATCGACCTCACCTGGCACCGAAAAGACCGCGGTGAACGCTTCCGCTCCGAGTTTCCGTTCGCCATCGACGGCGGAGCAGCCAGTCTCCATGTTCATCCAGTTGACCATGAGTGCTCCGTCCATCTTCTCGACGGTCTTCATCATCGGCGCTTGAGGTCCAGCCGAGCCGCACGCAGCGAGGCCCAGCGCGAGAGTGAGAAAAAGTCGATTCATCGGTTCTCCTTGGTGAGGGTGCGTTCCATCTTAGGCGCGAGGGGGCAGGAGCGTGACAGAGGTCAACTCACGAGGCGCAGCTGGCGCCGCTGCCACACCAGGTAGACTACGGGGTAGACGAGAAGCTCCATCGCGAAGCTGGTGACGAGGCCGCCAACCATCGGCGCGGCGATTCGTTTCATCAGGTCGGCGCCCGTTCCGGTCGACCACATAATAGGCAAGAGCCCGAGCATCGCCGCCAACACGGTCATCGCCTTGGGCCGCACGCGCTTGACCGCACCGTGAACGATCGCCTCGGTCAGATCGGCCTGAGTTGCGAGCGCTCCGCGGCGGCGTGCGTCCTCGAGGGAGATGTCGAGGAAGAGCAGCATGAAGACGCCGGTTTCGGCATCGAGACCCATGAGCGCAATCAGTCCGACCCACACAGCGATCGACATGTTGTACCCGAGTGCCGAGATCAAAAGCAGCGCTCCGACCGCCGAGAACGGCACGGCCAACATCACGAGGCCTGCTTTGAAGGCGGACTTCGTATTCAGATAGAGCAGACCGAAAATGAGCACCAGGGTGAAGGGCAGAATGAGGGTGAGTCGCTCTCGAACGCGAAGCATGTTCTCGAACTGACCGCTCCACATCATCGAATAGCCGGGGGGCACTTTCACTTGGCTGGCCACGGCTTTCTTGGCCTGGTCCACGTAGCTGCCGATGTCGACCTTCGAGGTATCGAAGTCGACGTAGACGTAGCCAGTGAGCAGGCCGTTCTCGTCGCGAATCATCGACGGGCCGGTCGTCAATTTGATGTCGGCGATGGCCTCGAAAGGAATCTGCCCCCGGCCCTCGGGGAGCGGCACCAGCACCCTTCGCAGCGCGGGGAGATCGTCACGGAAGTCACGGGCATAACGAACGGAAATGCCATAGCGCGCACGACCCTCGACCGAGACGCTCTGCACGTCGCCACCGACGGCCGTCATCACCATCATGTTGGCGTCGTCGACTGAGAGGCCGTAGCGCGCCAGTTGCTCGCGCTTGAGTTCGAAGTCGAGGAAGTAGCCTCCAGCGACGCGTTCAGCGAACGCGCTCCTGGTGCCCGGCACCTTGGACACCGCCGCTTCAGTTTGGAGGGCGATTGCTTCGATGGTCGCCAGATCCGCGCCCATAATCTTGATTCCCACGGGCGTGCGAATACCGGTCGACAACATGTCGAGCCGGCCCTTGATGGGCATCGTCCACGCGTTGGAGATTCCCGGTAGTTGAAGCGCCGTGTTCATCTCCTCCTCGAGCTCCGCCTCGGTGATGCGGTCCCTCCAAAACGGCCGCAGAGGGCGCTTGAGCCATTCCGGCGCCCACGATGAGTACCAGCGTGGGCGCTCGCGCCAGTCGCGCTCAGGCTTCAACATTACCGTGGTCTCCATCATGGTGAATGGCGCTGGGTCGGTCGAGGTATTCGCCCGTCCTGCCTTGCCGAACACCCGCTCGACCTCGGGAAAGCCGCGCAGAATGCGGTCCTGGGTCTGCAGGAGCTGTTGCGCTTCGCCGACAGACAAGCCCGGTGCGACCGACGAGGGCATGAAGAGCAGCGTGCCTTCGCGTAGCGGAGGCATGAACTCCGAGCCCAGGCTGAGGTACAGCGGCACCGTCGTCGCCACGATCAGGGCCGCGGTGGCGAGCACCGACTTCGGGTGACGAAGAACGAAACGGCACGGACCCTCGTAAAGCCGATGAAGCAGTCGGCTGATCGGGTGTTGTTCCTCGGCCCTGTACTGGCCGACCAGCAGGGTGGTCGCCAGTGCGGCGAGCCACTTCGGCTTGAACGTGAATGGATCGATGCGTGCAAAGAGCATTCGCATCGCGGGGTCGAGGGTGATGGCGAGAAACGCAGCGATGGCCATCGCCAGATTCTTTGAGAAGGCGAGAGGGCGAAAGAGTCGGCCCTCCTGGTCCACGAGGGTGAAGACGGGCACGAACGCGACGGCAATCACCAGCAGCGAGAAGAACACTCCTGGTCCCACCTCCAGCAGGGCCTCAAGCCGAACCTTGTGAAAGTCGCCTTTTTTTCCGTCAGCGACCCAGTGGTAGATGCGGTTGTAGGCGTTCTCCACCTCGACGATGGCGCCATCCACCAGCACTCCGATGGAGATCGCGATGCCCGCCAGCGACATCAGGTTGGCGTTGAGCCCCATCAGCTTCATGGGAATGAAGGCCAGCGCCACCGACACGGGGATCGTGATGATGGGGACGATGGATGAGGGAAAGTGCCAGAGGAAAATAAGAATGACGAGAGAGACGACGATGATCTCCTCGATGAGCTTGTCCTTCACCGTCTCGATGGCTGCGAGAATGAGTTCGGAACGGTCGTAGGTGGTCACGACCTCCAGACCCTCGGGCAGCGACGGCTTCAGCTCCTCGAGCTTCTGCTTTACGCGGTTGATCACGTTCAGCGCATTCTCGCCCTCCCGCATCACGACGATTCCACCCACCACGTCGCCCTCGCCGTCGTAGTCGGCGATGCCGCGCCGCATCTCGGGGCCGAGAGCGACGCTGGCGACGTCCTTTACCAGCACCGGCGTCCCGCCTTCTGCCTTCAAGACGAGCTGCTCGAGATCTTCGAGCTTCTTCACGTA
>JAYVNA010000529.1:0-4089 GCA_043758715.1 Archangium sp. | reverse complement strand
CGGAGCCCCCCGGGGCCGAGGTGAAGCTCGAGGGCGAGGTGGTCGGCCAGACGCCGTTCTCGCGCCCCCTGCCGTACAAGGCGCAGGTCGAGGTGCATCTCGAGCTGGCCGGGTACCAGAGCGTCACCGAGCGCATCACCGTGGGCGAGAGCGCGGAAGATCCGCATCGCTACGCCCTCAAGCCCGTCAAGACGGCCGTGAAGCCGCCCCTGGTGAAGCCCCCGGGACCCGAGGTGAAGCCGCCCCCGGTGCTGGCCGCGAAAGGCACTGTGCGCTTCGTGGTGAAGCCCTGGGCCGAAGTGGAATGCCGCGAAGCGGGCATCAAGGACACCACGCCGTTTCAGGACAAGCAGGTTCCGGCCGGCAGCTACTCCTGCACCTTCACCAACCCCGAGTTCCCTCCGCAGACGAAGCTGGTCCGGGTCGAGGCGAATACGACGGTGAAGGTTCAGGTCAATTTCCTGCAGTAAGCGCGCAGCTCTCGCGCCGCAAAACAGAACGGCCGCCGCTCCAACTCAGGAGCGACGGCCGTCTTTTCTAAACGCTGTGAAGAGCGGCTTACTGGTTCACCATGAAGCGTGAACCTCCCGCTTCACTTCTTCTTCTTCAGCTCGTCGTCGATGACCGCCTTGAAGGCGTCGATCGGCTGCGCGCCGACGACCTGGCGGCCGTTGATGAAGAACGTCGGGGTGCCGTTGGCGCCGACCCGCATGCCCTCGGCCGAGTCAGCCGCGATGTACGCGTCGAACTTGTTCGAATCGAGCGCCGACTTGAACTTGCCGACGTCGAGGCCGATTTCCTGCGCGTAACGCTCCAGCGAGGGGCGATCGAGCGCCTGCTGGTTTTCGAACATCTTGTCGTGCATCTCCCAGAACTTGCCCTGCTCGTTGGCGGCCATACCGGCGGCCGCGGCGCCCTTGGCGTTGTTGTGGAAGGGCAGCGGCTGGTTCTTGAAGACGATCTTGATCTTGCCCTCGTACTGCTTTTCGAGGTCGTGCAGCGTGGGCACCACGCGCGAGCAGAACGGGCACTGGAAGTCGGAGAACGCCACGATGGTGACCGGCGCGTTCTTCGGGCCCTTCATCGGTGCGCCGGTGATCATCAGGTCGGTGACGACCTTGGCGGCCTCAGGAGCGGGAGCCGCGCCCGGGGGCGGCGCCTTGCCCGCTTCCTTCTGGAACTCGGCGTAGAGATCCTGCTGCTTGATGCCCTTGGCGAGCATCGCGTCAGCCTTCTTGATCTCCTCGTCGATCATGTTCTTGAACGCTTCGAAGGGCTGCGCACCGACGAACTCCCGGCCGTTGATGAAGAAGGTGGGGGTGCCGTTGGCGCCGACCGCCATGCCGGCCGCCGAGTCTTCCTCGACGCGCTTGGTGAACTTGCCCGAATCGAGGGCCGCTTTGAATTTACCGACATCCAGGCCGATTTCCTGCGCGTAGCGCTCCAGCGACGCGCGATCGAGCGCCTGCTGGTTGGCGAACATCTTGTCGTGCATCTGCCAGAACTTGCCCTGCTCGTTGGCGGCCATCGAGGCCTCCGCGGCGCCCTTGGCGTTGTTGTGGAAGGGCAGGGGCTGGTTGCGGAAGACGATCTTCACGTTGTCGCCGTAGGTGTCTTCGATCTGCTTGATCGTCGGCACCACGCGCGAGCAGAACGGGCACTGGAAGTCGGACCACGCCACGATGGTGACCTTCGCGCCGTTCTTGCCGCCCTTCTGGGGCGAGTCAGTGGGGAAGTCGACCTTGCGGATCGCCGCGGGCGCGGGCGCCGACGGCTGGTTGGGCTGCTGGGGCGCGGGCGCCGGAGCGGAGACGCCGTTGGCGATCACCTTGGCGTAAACCTGATCAGCCGGGGTGCCGCCCTTGACCATCTCCTGGGCTCGCGAGAGCTCGGCGTCGATCACGCGCTTGAAGTTGTCGATCGGCTGCGCGCCAGAGACCTTCTTGCCGTTGATGAAAAACGCAGGGGTTCCGGTGGCGCCGATCTGCATGGCGAGCGCGGAGTCCTTCGCGATCAGCGCCTGGAACTTCGGCGACTGCTGGTCGGTCTTCCACTTCTCGACGTTCAGGCCGAGGTCCTTCGCGTAACCCTCGAAGGTCGCGGCATCGAGGTTCTGCTGATTGGCGAAGATCTTGTCGTGCATCTCCCAGTACTTGCCCTGCTCACCGGCGGAGAGCGCGGCGAGTGAGGCCGGCTTCGCGTTCGGGTGGAAGTCGAGCGGGTGCTGCTTCATCGCGACGCGAATCTTTCCTTCGTACTGCTTCTCGAGCTCGACGATGGTGTTGTGAGCGCGCGAGCAGAACGGGCACTGGTAATCGGAGAACTCGACGATGGTGACGAGGGCCGAAGCCGGGCCACGGATGGGCGACTCGTCGAGGGGAACCTTGTAGGTGGCGTCGTCGCCGGCGGGGGCGCCCTGGGGACGCGCGGACGGAGCGGCGGTAGGTGCACCTGCGACAACCGCGGCGGGCGCGGAACCGTCGGAGGGCTTCTGGAACATGCTGCCGACGGCAAAGCCGACGACACCGCCGACGATGAGGGCGATGATGACTGAGGGTTTCATGAGTGGTTTTGCTCCCTTAAAGATGTATGCGGCGGGCGGCTCTTAGCAAAGGCGCGGAAGGTCGCGCAATGCACGACATGAATGAAATCGAAAGACTTCGGGTTTCAGCTCACCTGGTCGATGCGCGGGGGAAGGCCTGTCCTGTGCCGATCATCGAGCTCGCGCGCGCCCTGCGGTCCTTCGCCGAGGTCGAGCTGTGGGCTGATGACCCCGCGGCGTGGGGTGACCTCTACGCCTTCGCCCAGGCCACCGGCCATCAGCTGGTCACCTCACCTCCCACCGGGCGGCTGCTCCAGGCCGTGGTGCTCCGCAAAGAGGCATGATCCCGCTGTCGTGTGTAAATAGCTGTACGCCTTGAGGAAATTTGAACGGAGTCCACCCTCACGGTACGAGGGGTGCAGCGGGACTCCCCGCTTACTGTCAGGGAGCCAAGGGGTGACGACGTGGACGTGGAACTGAGTCGAGCCGAGTTGGAGCTGCAGTCTGAAGAAGCCGCGTTGCACGCCGAGTTGAACCGGCTCGCGCAGGTGAGCACTGAACTGTCGCAGCGAATGACGTCGTTGCATCACCAGGCTGCTCAGGCAGGTGAAGCGGCGATCGCCCAGCGCTCCCAGATCAAACCTCCCTTTCTCGATCCTGACTCGGCCTTCGATTCGGTGCGGGCCGCCAGAGATGCCGTGGTGCGGGCGCGCCGCGAATTGAACGCCCGGGTACGCGGGGAGCTGACGACGGCCAAGGGGCAGCTGCAGAAGCTCGCCTCGCAGCTGGTCGCTGATGAGAAGGCGGTGTCCGCCTCGCTGGCGCGGGCCAAGTCTTCGCCGGTCGCTCCTCCGCCCTCACCTCCGCGCGCCGTCCCGAACCCCGCGGCGGTGATGGCCACGGCGCCGGCCGCGAAGAAGCCGCAGCGTTCCAGCGCGCGCGTGAAGATGCAGGCCGCGGTCGACTTCACCTCAGACAACAACTTCTTCGCCGGCTTCTCCGCCAACATTTCAGATGGCGGGTTGTTCATCGCCACGGTGAACCTGCTGCCGCTGGGCACCGAGGTCGATGTCTCGTTCTCGCTGCCGTCGGGCGAACGCATCGAAGCGCGCGGGGTGGTGCAGTGGGTCCGGGAGGTCAACGATCAGCTGCCCGATGCGTTTCCGGGGATGGGCGTGCAGTTCGCACAGCTCCATCCCAGTGCGCACGAGGCGATCGCGCAGTTCCTCGCCCAGCGCGACCCGCTCTTCTTCGCCGACGCCGAGTAGGCCGCTGCTAGCGAAGGTTCGAAAGCATCGAGGACTGCGCCTTGCGGGCCGCGTCGACGTTGCCCTGGTTCTCGAGCTTCAGCGCGTTGAGCTCGAACGTGAGCGCGGTCTTCTGCGAGGTGAGCTCGCCGCGCCTGGCCTTCACCGACGCGTCAGCCGACCAGCCGTGCTTGCTCAGCTTGCCGAGCTCCTGATCGACCCCGGCCAGCTCGAGCGACTTCTTGGTGATGAGCTGCGGGACGATCGCCGCGCGCGCCTGTGCTTTGGCCGCCGTCTTGA
>JAYVNA010000528.1:0-4091 GCA_043758715.1 Archangium sp. | reverse complement strand
GAGCTCAGCGAGAGCCGCGACGACGAGGCCGATCTCTCGCCGATCGCAGCCGCCCATGGGGGCATCTTCCTGCGCGTCGACGGCCACGCCGGAGATCCGGTGCTCTCAGCCGACACCCTGCTGGGACTGGTCCGGCCGGTGCGCATCGACTCGTTCGTGATCGAGGCCCCGGGCGTCGAGCTGTATTCGGAAGACAAGCTCGTCGAAGGCTCGACCGTCCGCCGCATGTCGATTGCCTCGGCGCCGCCTCCGCAGGTCACGCTCACTGGGAAGATCTGGGCGCGCGAGTTCAAGCGTGTGGTGAGGGGCGATGACGCGTTGGCAAACCGGTTGCCAGCCCTCGCGGTGGGCGATGACTTCACCCGCTCGGAGTTGACCGACGATGAAATGCGCACGGTGGCGTTTCTGTCGCACGCGGTCTCGCCGGTGACGTCGTACTTCGCGGCGCCGCCCGAGGCCGCGCCCTCCGTGATCGGCACCGAGCTGATGGGAATCGGCGGCTTCGGCACCATTGGCAGCCACTGCGGAGGCTGTGGTGGTTCCATCTCGTGCGGCTGGGGCACCTCGAGGCTGGGACCTGACCTCGAGGCCCTGTTGCGCGCGTTGCTCGAACCCGGCGTGAGCGCCTGTGAACGGCAATGGGGCGACGTCAGCACCTCGACCCTGACGATCGAAGCGACCGCCGACGAAGTGGTTCAGGTCACCGCCAACGCGCCTTCGACCTCACTGGCGCAGTGTCTTCAGGAGGCCGGCTGGGCGCTTCGGCTGGGGCCTGAGTTCACCCAGCACCGCGCCTTCCCGCTCTCTCTGAGCCGGTAGCTCACCCGAGCGAACGTGCCTGGATGGTGGTGGGCAACTTCTTGAGGCCCTCCACCACCGCCGTGCTCATCTCGGAATCGAGATCGATCATCAGGTAGCCGATGTCGGAGTTCGTCGACAGCAGCTGCGCGTGAATGTTCGCCCCCGCGTCGCCGATGACGCGGTTCACGTCGCGGAGCACGCCGGGCACGTTCTGGTGCACGTGCATCAGCCGCCAGGTACCGGGCGTCACGCCCAGCTCGCAGTGCGGGAAGTTCACCGACGAGGTGGTGGTGCCGAGCTCGGCGTAGCGCACCAGGCTGGAAGCGACCTCGCGCCCGATGTTCTCTTGCGCTTCCATCGTCGAGCCGCCGATGTGCGGCGTGAGGATGACGTTGTGCAGTCCCTGGAGCGGCGTCTTGAAGCCCTTGGTGTCGCTCGAGTCAGGCTCGTCGGGGTACACGTCGACCGCGGCGCCATGCAGGTGCTCGCGCTTCAACGCGTCGGCGAGGGCATCGATGTCCACTACCGTGCCGCGGCTGGCGTTGATCAGGCAGGCGCCCTTCTTCATCGACGCCAGCTCCTTCGCGCCGATCATCATCCGGGTCTGCGGCGTCTCGGGCACGTGCAACGTGACGAAGTCGGCCTCGGCCAGGAGCGCCTCGAGCGAGCCCACCACCTGCGCGTTGCCCAGCGGCAGCTTGGCGGCCACGTCGTAGAACAAGACCTTCATGCCGAAGAACTCGGCGAGAATTCCGATCTGCGTGCCGATGTGGCCGTAGCCCACCACGCCCAGGGTCTTGCCGCGTACTTCGCGGCTGCCTGAAGCGGTCTTGCGCCACACGCCCTGGTGCATCTCCTGAACGCGATCACCGAGCTCACGCGACAGCGCGACGATCTCCGAGATGACGAGCTCGGCGACGCTTCGGGTGTTGGAGAACGGCGCGTTGAACACGCAGATGCCCTTGCGCATGGCGTGCTCGAGGGAGACCTGGTTGGTGCCGATGCAAAAGGCGCCGATCGAAAGCAGCGACTTCGCCTGCGGAGCGTCGAGCACCCGCTTGGTCACGTTCGTCTTCGAACGAATGCCCAGGTAGTGCACGCCTTCGAGTTGCTCGATGAGCTGATCTTCTTTGAGCGCGCCACCGATGCGCCGAACGTTGTGACCCGCTTCGACCAGGGCCGTCTCGGCGACCGGGTGAATGCCCTCGAGCAGCAGCACGTTTTGTTTCATGGCGCCGTACGTATCGCGCCACCCGGGGGACGCAAGACTCAGTTCCGGTACTGGGGTGCCCGGGGACCTGCCGCTTCAGCTGCCAGCAATGAGAGGCCTTGCCGGGTGAGGATGAAGTGCACCGCACCCTTGCCCCGTTCGGTCTCGAGCGAAGCTTCGAAGACAGGGCCGGTGATGGTGCCGATGACCGCTTCCTTGCGCACGTTCTTCACTTCGCCGTGCGCCAGGCCTTGATCGATCACCCCGACCGAGTCGCCGCGTTGATACAGCTCCATCGCCACCCGGTGAAGGGCGAGCGCCAGGCCCTCCTCCATCGGGAAGGAGCTGAAGAGCACCGAGATCAACACCCACGGGTCTGCGACTTCAGCCATGCCGCACGGAGTAACGGTGTGGGGGGCGCGAGTCGACGGGTTTCGCTGGCCTCCCGCCCTGCCCCCGTGCAAAGCGCCTCGACATCATGAGCGGTCCCGCAGTCTCGCAGCGGCCCTGGTCGGGTTTTGCCATCGTGGGCTTCGCCTACGTCATCGCGCACGTCGTCGCCCAGGCCGTCATTCAGGCCACCGCCGGGTGGCACCCGTTGGCGGCGGTCTCCCTGGCTGACGCGGCGGCGACCGTGGCGGTCTTCGTCTTCTCGCGCAGCTTCAACAACTCGAGCGTCTACGATCCCTACTGGAGCGTGGCGCCGGCGAGCATCGCGCTCTGGCTCGCGCTCGGCCCCGGGCACGTCGAGGGCGTCACTCTCCGTCAGGCCCTCGTGCTCGCGCTGGTGTGCCTCTACGCCGCGCGCCTCACCTTCAACTGGGCCCGCGGATGGACGGGCCTGGGCCACGAAGACTGGCGCTACGTCGACCTGCGCAACAAGACGGGCAAGGCGTACTGGCTGGTGAGCCTGACCGGGTTGCACCTGATGCCGACCGGTATGGTGCTGCTGGGCATTCTCCCGCTGCACGCGGCGCTGGTGACCGGCGCGAACGGCTTCGGCGTGCTCGATGTGGTGGCCTCGCTGGTGACCCTCGGCGCGATCGTGATCGAGACGCTCGCAGACGAGCAACTTCGGACCTTCCGCATGCACAAGCGCGAGGACGGCGAGATCTGCACTGTGGGGTTGTGGGGCTGGTCGCGGCACCCGAACTACTTCGGGGAGATCAGCTTCTGGGTCGGACTGTGGTTGTTCGGCGTCGCGGCCGGCGCGCCCTGGTGGACCGGGGCCGGGGTGGTGGCGATGATCGGACTGTTCGTCGGCGCCTCGATTCCCATGGCGGAGAAGCGTTCGCTCACCCGCCGCCCGCACTTCGCAGAGCACCAGCGGCGGGTCTCGATGCTCATTCCGTGGTTCCCGAAGAAAGCCTGAGAAGGCTTTACGCCAGGTCGAAAACCAGCACTTCAGCGCCGCGCACGCCCTCGAGCGCGACCTTCGTCTCATTCGACAGCGCCGCGCCATCACCGGCGGCGAGCGTCTGCCCGTTGACCTTCACCTCACCGCGCGCGACGTGCACGTAGGCATGGCGATCTGAGGCGACGGTGACCGACGCGGCCTCGCCATCACCCAACCGCGCGGCGTGCAGCTTCGCGTCGGCGTTGATCTTCACGCTGCCGTTCGCGCCATCAGGTGAGGCGAGCAGCTGCAGCCCCTTCTTCTCTGCGAGGTCGAACCGCTTCTGCTCGTAGGACGGCGTCACGCCTTGTTGATCAGGCTCGATCCAGATCTGAAGGAAGTGCACCGGCTCGGTCTTCGAGCCGTTCATCTCGGAGTGCCGCACGCCCGAGCCCGCGCTCATGCGCTGCACCTCGCCCGGAGTGATCACGCCGCCGCCACCGGTGGAGTCTTTGTGCCCGAGCGCGCCCTCGAGCACGTACGAGATGATCTCCATGTCGCGATGACCGTGGGTGCCGAAGCCCATGCCCGCCGTCACCCGGTCTTCGTTGATCACCCTGAGCGCCCGGAAGCCCATCTGCTGGGGGTCGTAGTATTCGGCGAACGAGAAGGTGTGTTTGGTGTTGAGCCAACCGTGGTCCGCCCCGCCGCGCTCCGCTGCTTTTCTGATGTTCATCATGGGTC
>JAYVNA010000527.1:0-4094 GCA_043758715.1 Archangium sp. | reverse complement strand
ACGGCGTGGCAATGCTCAAGATCGCGATGGAGCTCAAGAAGGCCGATTCGCGGCCTGTCGACGAGCTCATTCACGGCGTGCTCACCCGCATGCGGCTGGATGAAGGCGAGTTCCGCCGCTTCCTCGACGCCAACGGAGGGCTTCTGCGCGCCATCGCCCAGAAGCGCTACGCGTGAAGAAGAAGGTGAAGATTCCGACCAGCGTGCTCACGCGTGCGAAGGCCGCGATCGAGCAGACGCCGGCGAAGAAGCCGTTGCCTCCCGCGCACCAGCCGGGCCGGACGCTGGCGCGTGACAAAGTCATTGCCGCGCTCAAAAAGCTGCACCCGATGGACTGAGAGGCTTGCGAGAGGGCATTTCGAAATGTCTCTCCCCCGCCTCCAGCTCTTCGAGTTCAACGACGCCCCCTGGGCTCCGCCCGTGCTTCGCGACACCCTCGTCGAAGCGCTGAGCCGCGCGATTCGCTGGGGCCACCTGATGGACGGGCTGGTGGCGCCGCTGGCGCGCTGTCTGGAAAGCGCGGGCATCTCGAAGGTGCTCGATCTCTGCGCAGGCGCGGGTGGACCTGCGTCGATTCTGTCCGATGCGATGGCGCAGCGCGGGCACGACGTTCACTTCCTGATGTCGGATCTCTTTCCGCAGCTCGCACAGTGGGAAGCGCTTCGTTCGGAGCGCCTCGACTTCGTGCGGGAACCAGTCGACGCGACGAACATCTCCCCTGCCCTGGGCGAAGGCCGCGTGCGGGTGATCATCAACGCGCTCCACCATTTCCCCCCGGAGCTGGCCCGGCGCGCGCTGCTCGGGGCCTGTGAGAACGCGCCGGGCGTGTTCATCGCCGAGGGGCTGGTGCGAAATCCCCTCTCGTTCGCGGCGATGGCGCCGGTCGGGTTCGCTGCGCTGATGGCCACTCCGGTGCTGGCGAAAGATCGGCACTTCGCGCGCGCGTTGATTTCGTGGCTCAGTCCGGTCGCACTGGCAGCTTCGGCCTGGGACGGCACGGTCAGCTCGATGCGCACCTACGAAGCCTCAGAGCTGCAAGAGATGGTCGCGGGGCTCGCAGGCTGGTCCTGGAGCTCGGGGCAGTACGCGCATTCCCGTGGTCTCGGAACGGGGAGCTGGTTTTGCGGCACCCGCACTCGTTGAAGGAGTTCCTGATGAAGAAGCTGGTGCCGTTGTTGATGCTCGCCGCGTGTGGATCACCTCAGTCGATCGATGCGGGAACCGATGCCGGAAGGGACGCCGGGGTCGATGCGGGCTGCGCCTCGACGCGTGAGTCGGCGGCCTTCGTCGGGAACTGGAACGTGAGCGGCACCGTGAGCAAGAACGGCGCGACCTGGGCAGCCAGCTTCCCCATCGCGGCGATGACGGCTCCGAACTGCAGGGACATCATGACCGTCAATGGCGAGTGCAGCTTCACCTGGACTCCGGTCGCAGGCGGCGCGCTCGCGGCGGTCGATGCGGGTGCCACCAGCCGCTGCAGCCCCGCGGCTCACACCATCTTCACCTTCGACGGCATGCAGACCTACAACGGCAGCGTCGATCCGTTCCCCGGCGTGGGCATCGAAGTGGTGTTCACCACGGCCACGATGGTGGCGAACGCCGATGGAGGCATCGTGATCAACGGCACCGGCACGCTCGGCACCAGCAGCGGGAGCGAGGCGATGTCGTTCAGCTACACCGGCACGCGCTGATGGCTGCCAGGCGCGGCGCCAAGCCGACCGAGGTGCCGTCTTTGGGGGTGCCGAGCGCGCGCGAAGAAGGCGGTGCTCGAGGTCTGGCGCGCGAGCCGTCTGCCCGCGTTGGCCGAACTGGCGCGCACCATCACCTCGAGGGTGACGCAGGGCCGCCCTGGGCTCGATGAAGCGCTGAAGGGCGCCGACTACCACTCAGCGTGGGAGCAGCTGGCGGCGGCCGATGACGTGCTCGATGTGATCGCCCTGAGCCAGGGACTGCTGCGCGAGCCGCTGGGGATGTCGCTGGTGGGCCGGGTCACGCAGTTCGTCGCGCGCGCCGAAGACCCGCGCATCGTCGACGCGCTGCTGGCGATGGTGCTCGAGCCGCCCGCCCGGGCAGGCACGCTGGACCTTCATTCGCGAGGGCAAGGGGTTCGCGCTCCGCCGCGGGCTGGCCGACTCGAGGATGAACAAGAGTGGTGAATCAGTTATCGCGACTGCAGAAGATGGGCGTCACCCGAGGCGAAGTGGTCGACACCCTGGGCTCGCAGAACAAGTGGGTGGCACGCGTCGCGGAGAACGTCGCGAAGAAGAACGTGGTTCCGACGACGTTCCTCCCCGGGGCCGTTCCTCCGGCGGGAGCCTGCTACGAGCTGATCAGCTTTGAAGTGAAGCGTCAGCAGCGGTTCGCGAAGGCCGCCAAGACGCGCAAGTGAACGCTGAGTCAACTGCGCTGCGTGAACGAATGGAGTTCGCGCGGGTGGCGTGGACACTGCGTCAGATACGCGAGGTCGGCGCCTGACCAGTCAGCCCAGCGCACGCTCGATGGCAGCGAACTCTTCGACGCTGAGCGTCTCCGCGCGGCGCTGGCCATCGATGCCGGCCTTCTCGAGCACCGGCGCCCAGTCCTCGCTCAACGTCTTGTCGCTCTTGAGCGAGTTGCTCAGCGTCTTGCGCCGCTGCGCGAAGCCCGCCTTCACCACCTTGCGAAAGCGCGCCTCGTCCTTCACCTCGGCCAGGGGCTTGGGGCGACGGGTCAGCTTGAGCACGGCCGAGTCGACGTTCGGCGGCGGGTGGAACATCGCCGCGGGCACGTCGAACACGTTCTCGGCCTGGAAGTGCAAGGCGAGCATCACGGTGAGCACGCCGCCTTCACGGGTCCCCGCGGGCGCCGCGATGCGCTCGACCACTTCTTTTTGCAGCGTGAACACCGCACGCAAGACGTGCTTCGCCTGATCGAGCACCTCGAAGAGGATCGGGCTCGACAGGTGGTAGGGCAGGTTTCCCACCACCACCACTTGATCGGCGTTGGCCGTCTTCGCGAAGTCGAGCTCGGCGGCGTTGCCCTCGACCAGGGTGAGGCCTTCGAGCTTTTGCCGGTCGAGCACCTTCACCATGTCGCGATCGCGCTCGACCGCGGTCACCTTCGCTCCGGTCGCGAGCAGAAACCGCGTGAGGTGGCCGAGGCCAGGCCCCAGCTCGATGCAGGGCTCGCCCGGGCGCAGGGCCGCTTCATCAGCGATGCGCTCGAGCACGTCCTCGTCGGACAAGAAGTTCTGCCCCCAGCTTTGCTTGGGCTGCAGGCCGAACTTCTTGAGGAGATCTCTCGGATGCTCGGCCATGTCTTTACAGCCTCCAGGACGGCTCGGCGTTGAGGGAGAGGTCAGAGCGCAACCCGCGCCGGAAAGCCTCCGCCCCTGCGACTGCGATCATCGCCCCGTTGTCGGTACAGAGGCGTTTCGGGGGCAGATAGAGCTTGAGGCCCGCCTCGTCAGCGCGCTCCTGCGCCAGCGCACGCAGCCGCGAATTGGCCGCCACGCCGCCGCAGAGCACCAACTGCGTCGCGCCCGACTTCTTCGCGCCCAACATCACCTTCTTCGTGAGCGCATCGGCGACCGCTTCCTGAAACGAAGCGCAGACGTCGGCGAGGGCCTGGCCGGTGGGCATCCCGTGGGTCTGCACGTGGTTGAGCACCGCGGTCTTCAACCCCGAAAAGCTCCAATCGAGAATCTCGTGATTCTTGAGCGCGCGGGGAAACGCGATCGCCTTCGGGTCACCCTTCTGCGCGAGCTCGTCGATCGGCTGGCCACCGGGGTACGGAAGCCCGAGCAGGCGCGCGACCTTGTCGTAGGCCTCACCGGCCGCGTCATCGCGGGTGCTGCCGAGCTTCAGGTACGTGCCGAAGGCGGGCACTTCATAGAGCGTGGTGTGCCCCCCCGAGACGACCAGCCCGAGAAAGGGCGGCTCGGGCGCGTCGGCGGCGAGGCGAATCGCGAGCAGGTGGCCCTCGAGGTGATTGACGCCCACCAACGGCACTCCGGTGGCGAGGCTGAGCGACTTGGCGGCCTGCAGGCCCACCAGCAACGCGCCCTGCAGCCCGGGCCCGGAGGTGACCGCGATCACGTCGAGATCGGAAAGTGAC
>JAYVNA010000526.1:0-12447 GCA_043758715.1 Archangium sp. | reverse complement strand
TGCCTGACCTGCGCGCGGCGGGGCTCGACATCGTGGGCGTGAAGGGTGACCGCCTGCTGATGAAGACGCCGTTGGGCCTCGAGTCGATCGATGTCGTGCGCGGTGCGGGTGGCGGGAACCCAGGCTGGTGGTGGGGCGCTGATGGCACCGTCGCTTCGCGTGAGGAGATTACCCGCTTCCCTCCGCTCGCTTCGCCCGGTGCGCCTTCGGCTCCGGTGATTCCGGCCGCGCCTGCGAACCCCGGCGCGCTGGTCGAGCCTGGCGCGCCGCTGCGCACGGTGCCGCTGTTGCCGGAGTACCTGAACGCGAACATCGACAAGTCGAGCGACTCAGCGGCGGCGTTGAGCGCGGCGCGCTGGGTGAAGGCGACGTACCCGGAGTTGTTCACGCGCGCGACGGATCGGAACGTCTGCGCGGAGATCATGAGCAAGGTGATTGGTGCGCTTCGGGTCGCAGGTTACGACGCCACCCGCGTGGTCAACCACCCGAGCCTGCCCGATGGCGCACGCTGGGGGGCGGATGCGGTGGTGATCAACGGGAACGTGTTCGACGTGTACCGGTCGATGGGGGAAGCGAGCGAGCCGGTGGCGCAGAACCAGGGCCCGTACGCGGCCGGCCGCCTGCGCGAATGATGACGAATTGAACGACCTCTGTCTCCCTCTCCCCGCGGGGGAGAGGGAGAAGAGATCAGTGCTGCTGCAGGCTCCACACGACGCTGTAGTGAAGCCCCGCCGCGATCAGCACCATCACGTGAAAAATCTCGTGGTACCCGAACACCGACGGCTTCGGGTTCGGCCAGCGCTTCGCATAGACACCCGCGCCCAGAATGTAGATGGCCGAGCCGGCGAGCATCACCGAGGTCTTCGCCCACCCAAGATCCTTCGGCAGCCCCAGAATCATCGGCGCCGCGCACAACCCGAGCACCACGTACGTCGACGCGCGAATGATGCGATTGCCATGACTGTTGACCACCGCGTAGGTGATGCCCGCCACCGCCCCGACCCACATTCCGATCAGCCCCAGCGAGGGACCGGAAGGCGAGAGGAACACCGCGAACGGCGTGTACGAGCCGGCGATCAAGAAGAAGATGCCCACGTGATCCGCCATGCGCAGGCGGTTGCGAGCGGCGCGGCTCCACATCGGGCGGTGGTAGAGCGCCGAGAGCCCCAGCATCAGCGCGAGCGAGCCCGCGAACACCAGCCCCGCGGCGTAGCGCCACCCGGTGACCGGTGCGATCGACAGCTCGGCGAAGCCGAACAACGACGCGATGAACCCGAAGGTGTGGAAGGTGCCCCGAAGCAGCGGCTTCACCTTCGCCACCGTCGAAGCAGGAATGGGCCTCGCGACTTCCATCATGCTGATCAGGATGACAGAGCCACTGTCATCTCATTGTCAGCGTCACTCGCCGCGTTTGGCGAACAGGCTCGCGCGCGTCACCCGGCTGCGCTTGGGCGAACCGACCGGATGCACGGGGCTGAGCGCGGGCTCGTCTTCCTTCACCGTGCCGAGGAACCAGCGGCCCAGGTGCCAGGCCGCGCGCTCCCAGGCGACCTTCGCCTCAGGGGTGGCCTCTTCAGGCGGAGCGTCCCAGGTGCTGACCGCGATGGGCATGCCCGGCTCGAAGGCGACGTGTTCCTTCACCTGCTCGACGAGCAACTTGCCTTCTCTGATCAGCAGCAAGCCTTCCTGTTCCGAGAGCTCGTCCTTGCCGACCGCGCGCAACACGCCGCACACGTAGCGCTCGCAGGTGCCGGGGCGGTCGTCGTACGCGCTGCAGCCGGTGCCGGTGTGGAGCACGCACGGCTCGTCGAACGTCTCCTGCTCGTTGCGCACCTTGAGCTTGAGCTGGGGGTACTTCGCCAACTTCGGCAGGTCGTCGGGGACGAGCGTGACGTAGTTGAAGAGCGTTCCGTTGCAGCACATGCCGCAGGATTCACAGAGGTCGATCAGAAAGCGCTCCTCGGGTCAGTCAGACGCCGCAAGGGGTAGCGCCGGCCAAGGCAGTAACCGTCGCCCGAGATCAAGTAAAGCCCGTGCCCGGAATCGGGGCCTGTGCGGAAGGCTAGCGAACGTCCGACCAGGTGCCGTCGTTGTCCGGCCCGGCGTACCAGTCGAGGCGCGCCAGCCCCCGCGGCACGGTGGTGGCGGTGGCGGTGACCCAGATGACGCCTTCCGCCGCGCTCGCCTGCCCCACGGCCAGGTAGCCGCGGGTGTTCGAGTCGACGGGGAATTCGTAGAAGCCGTTCTTGCCGGAGAGGGCATCGTGCACGGGCATCGGCCGCGTGCCGCCATCAGCCGGAAACGGCGATTGCGTGAACCACCCTACCGGCGCGCCCTCGAGCGGAGCGCCCACGCAGTTCGCCCCCGAGCAGCGTTTGGTGAGCTGCCCGTAGAGCCCCTGGGTGATGGTGAGTTGGGGCTCGACCTCGGTGTTGGTGCCGCACGAGAGCGCAGCACCGAGCACCAGCATCAGAAACGCCCGCTTCACTTCGGCAGGCGGGTGACGTCGATCTGCTGGGAGAACTGGCGCAGGCCGGCGAGGCCACCCGAGCGCTCGATGACCACCTTGCCGCTCTTGAGCACGAGGCCCGTGTACACGTAGCCGTCAGGGTGGTTGTCCTTCTTCAAGGCCACCTTCTTGAGCACGTCACTCTCCGCCGGGCCCTTGGCCGAGTACTTCATCAGCTTGTGGAACTCGTAGGTGCCGAGCGCGTTGAGGATGGTGGTCTTGGTGGGGCTCGCGGGCTTGGCGGCGGGGTTCGCGGCCGCGGTGAGCGCCTCGATGTCCTTCGCGCTGAAGGTCTTTGCCTTGAAGTCCGTGCCGGGCAGCATCATCGGCCCGTGGAACTGGCGCAGCCCGGCGATGCCGCCGAAGGTGCCGTGGTAAAACTCGTTGGTCTTGGGGTTCACGAACCCCGTGGTGCCCATGCCATCGGCCATGCCAGCAGGCTGCGACGACAGGGTGACCGCGATGAGGCGATCGCCGTTGGGCGCCTTCCACTCGTCCTTCGCGCCGGCCTTGGGCGACTGGGCGGCGGTCAGGGGAGCGCCGAAGCGCACGCGCTTGAGCACCTCGTTGATGTTGGCCTTCAGCTGGCCGGCCGTCTTCAGGTCGGCAGCGCTGGGACCGGCGTGGGACTTCGAGGCAACAGGGGCGCTGCGAACTTGCTGAACGGCCATGGGTGGCTCCGGGTGGAAAACGGGGGGCTCGGTGATCAAACAGTAGCTGCGCTGGAATACACCGGAGCCTCCCTCGCGGTGCAACCATCGTGAGCGGAACCGGCAGCCGCGGAACGCGGCGCGAGACAAACTGAAGCGAAGCGGAAGTTTGGCCGAGGTGGAGCGACCCAGAAGATGGTGAGAGAGTCCCTCCATGGGCTCGCCCAATGATCTCGCCCGGCGCTTCTTCGAGGCGCTGCTCAACGTCTCCATCGACCCCGAGTTCGGGCCCGACGAGGTGTGGATGTACATGCCGCGGCTGTTCGGCGTCGCCGAGAAGAACGAGCCGCTGCCGGCGATGTGCATGCCGATTCTCAACGAGCTCGCCTCGGGGCTGAAGGCGGGCGCGTCGGTGCTCGACGTGATGGAAGCGATGCAGCGCGCGTGGGGCCCATGTCCCTACGACTCGGGCGAGTTCCTCGAGCTGGCCCGCTACATTCGCGAACAACGCAACGGCGGGTTCTCCACCGATGCGAAGAAGAAGGGCCCCTCGATTCGCGGCGAGTTCTGAGCGCCCTGAATCACCAAGGAGTCGCTCCCCCGTACGGTGGTTCCTTTCGCGAGGCGTTTGCGGCAAACCCCCCGGCCCAATGAGTTACCTCAACGCCACCCACGAAACGATCGGCTCCGACATCCTCGCGGTGTTGTCGACCATGAAGGTTCCCGAAGCGGTGCTGGGCAAGGCGTGGGTCGAGCGGCTGCGGGCCCTCAAGCCCGACGCCTGGTACCCCATCAGCGTGCTGCTCGAGCTGCAGCACGAGGTGGCGCGCCGAGGCGGCCGCGGCTCGCTGGTGCAAATGGGACGGCAGCTGTTTCGCGATTCGCATCAGCAGCGCTTGACGCCCGCGCTGCACAGCGCCCGCGACGTCGTCTACGGAATCGACGCGATGTATCACCACGCCAATCGCGGCGAGGGCATCGGCGGTTGGCAGGTGCTCGCCTTTTCCCCGGGCCACGCCCTCTTGCGGAAGACCACGCCGCATCACTGCGCGATCGAAGAGGGAATCCTGCTCGAGGCCATTCACACCGTCGGCGCCGAGGCCCTGATCAACCACCCCGCCTGCATGCAGCAGGGCGCTCAGGCCTGCGAAATCGAGATCTGGTCGCAGGTCAGAGACGCGCGCTGGATAGGGGCCGAAACGCCTGCAACCACCCGAATCTGATGGTTATTTTACTGAAACAGGGCACGCCCGTTCAGGTCACATGTCAGTCCCCTCAGGCATGGTGTGGCGCATGACGCACTTCACCCAGAGCCACTCGCCGAAGACGAAGTCGACGCCCACCGCGCCGGGCCGTTGGCAGCACTACCTCGTGCGCGCGCGGACCTGCTTCCGGGCGACCACCGTCATCGATTCCACCGCGCACGCCCTCTCTGACGCCGCGCTCGCGCTCCAGGGCTCGACGGACAGCGCCGCCGAAGAGGCGTGCGTGGCGCTGCGTGAGGCCGAGCGTGCGCTGGCCCGCGCCCGGGAATGCCTGGCGTTCGCACTCGACGCGAAGAAGCTCACGCCGGCCAACCGCGAGCCGTCGTACGGCTTGTCGGGTTATGGGTCGGCGTCGACCGATTCGACCCTGTGAATTGCGAGGACCTCGGTGGGCGCCGTAAGGTGATCGCTCGCCAAGTCACTCGGAGCCTCCTTTGCCCTCAGTCACGAGCCGCCCCGTCGGTCCCGTCACCACTTCCACCACCGGCGGAGCAGGCCCGCTCGCCTGTGCGGCGTTCAAGAATGATCCGACGCTGAGCAAGATCGCCACCGGCGCCCTGCCCGCGCTCGCGAAGGGCGCCCCCAAGAGTGAATCCGTGAAGACCGCGCAGGCCGCGTTGTTCTCGCTGGGGTTCATCGAGAACCGCGCGGGCATCGACGGCTCGTTTGGGCCCGGCACCGAGAACGCGCTCAAGGCGTTTCAGACGAAGGCCGGCGTGGTGGCCTCGGGCACGCTCGATGGAGCGACCTTGAAGGCCCTCGACCAGGCGTCGACCAAGCAGATCGCCACCCTCAAGGCGCAGACCATCGGCGACGACACCAAGCGCGCGGGTTTCCGCATCGTGGCCGACATCTCTGATCCGGCGAAGACGCGGCTCTACGTGCTGGGCAAGAACGACGAAGTGAAGGCGCGCTTCCTCACCTCACCGGGCCGCGCGGAGTTCCCCACCCACGGCGATCACTTCAACGTCACCGACGTGATGACCCGCAAGCCGTGGAACCCGCCCCACAGCGGGTGGGCTGCGAACGCCAAGCCCATTCCCCCGGGCATCGACAACCCCATGGGGCTCACCAAGCTCGCGCTGGGCAGCTTCTCCCAATACATCCACGGCATCCCCGCCTCTGAAGAGCCTGAGCTCGGCCACGCGGCGTCGCACGGCTGTCTGCGCATGAGCGGCTCGAACGTGCTCGAGCTCGCCGAGAAGTACGCGGGCGCGGGCTCTGACATCACCATCAATCGCGACAAGGCGGTCTCCGCGAAGCTGGCCGAGGGCGCGAAGGCGAAGAGCATCAGCGACAAGCCGACGGATTCGGGCCGCGAGTACCTGTTCGGGTACTTGAGCGGTGAGCTGGGAACCACGCGCCACTTCGGCGGGTAGTCGGCGGTTTGGACGCTGAAGTCACGAAGGCGCTCGGGAAACCGGGCACCTTTTTTCGTGCGGGCGAAAGAACCAGGTCGTGAACGGCGACCACGAGGAAGGCGGTCGTGCGTGGGCATGTGCGCCGTGCTCATCGCGGACAGGCCCTCGCCTCGAACTCCTGTTTGACAGGTGACTCGGCTTCGTGGTGGTGAGCGTTCTTCCCCAAACCGGAGCGGGTTCCGGTTTCGGTCAACTCGTCCTGTGCGGATCTTTCCCCGCGCCGAGGGGCCTGCTCGGAAAGAGCGATGAAAGAGGACCCGCAATCACCACGCCCTTCAGTGCTCAGCCGAAGTTCGTTTCGAGCGAGAACCACCGGTTCCGCGCACGGCCTTCGCGCCCAGTGCACGTCGCGAACACGATGGTGAGCGTTCTTCCCCAACCCGGAGCGGGTTCCGGTTTCGGTCGACATCGATCGGCCGAGGAAGCCAAGTCATGCCGGGCGCGGTCTTTGCTCCCCGTCCCTCATGGACTTCACGCATTACGTGCCGCTGGCCGCGCGCTTCATGGAGGTCGCCGGCATCATCGTGATGATCGCCGGGCCCCTGTTTTCCAATGGCGCTGGTTCTGCGCAACCGGCGTGACGGTGGCGCAGCGACCTACAAGGCGTTCCGCCAGCAGCTCGGCCGCGCCATTCTGCTCGGCCTCGAGTTCCTGGTGGCCGCGGACATCATCCGCACGGTGAGCGAGGTCCCCACTCTGGAGCGGGTGACCGTGCTCGCCATCATCGTGGCCATCAGGACCTTCCTGAGCTTCACCCTCGAGGTCGAACTCGAGGGGCGCCCGCCCTGGCGCAAGGCCCAGGCGGACTGAGGCTCAGCTCAGGATGCCGGGGTGCTTCGCGTAAAACTGCTCGAGCGAGACCGCCTTGCGGCCGAGCACTTCTTCGACCGCCGGAGAAACCGTCGAGGTCTGGCCGGCCTTCATCACCGCGTAGAGCTCGAGCAACCCGTCAACGTACTTCTCGGGCAGGCCCATCTTCAGCATCCCCTCGCGCGCGGCCTGGGCCGGCACGTCGACGTGCTTGACCGGGCGGCCGACGACCTTCGCGATCACGTCAGCCTGTTCCTGCGTCGACATCGCGACCGGGCCGGTCAACGCGTACGTCTTGCCCGCGTGACCCTCGGTGGTGAGCGCCTTCACCGCGACCGCGCCGATGTCGGCCGGGTCGATCAGCGCCGACTTGCCCTCACCGACCGGCAGGTAGATCGCGCTGTCCTTCTTGACCGTGTCCTTCCACATGAACGTGTTCGTCATGAAGTTGCCCGGCCGCAGGAAGGTCCACTGCATGCCAGACGCCTCGAGCTTCTTCTCGTTCGCGCGATGCCACTTGCCGAAGCTGATGGCCTCGTACTCGGCGCCCAGCACCGAGAGCTTCACCACGTGCTTGATGCCCGCGGCCTTGGCGGCGTCGATGGTGGCCGACTCGAGGCGGGGGCCGTCGAGGCCGGAGGTCACCAGGAACAGGTGGTCACAGCCTTCCAGCGCCTTCTTCACGCTGGCGGCGTCGTCGAGGTCGCCCTTGAAGATCTCAGCCTTGCCTTCGAAGGCCTTCGCCTTGTCGGGGTTGCGAACGAGGAGGCGGGGCTTGATGCCCGCGGCGATCAGCTGGCGGGCGACTTCGCCGCCAATGGTTCCAGTGGCTCCGGTGACGAGAATCATGGGTGCTCCCAGGTTGAAGAAGGAAGGCGGAAGGCAAACGCCCTCATCAAGGTGGAGGCGCTGAGTAGCCCCCACCGGTGACGCCCGCCACGAAGACTCTGGGGACCCCTCCCAATCGTTGCAGCGGTGCAGGTCACGCGGTACTCCGCCGCATGGCCGAAAATTTCATCTTCACGATGCAGGATCTCCGCAAGGTCAAGGGCGGCAAAGAGATCCTCAAGGGCATCTGGCTCAGCTTCTTCCCCGGCGCGAAGATCGGCGTGCTCGGGCCCAACGGCTCAGGCAAGTCGACGCTCTTGCGCATCATGGCGGGCCTCGACCCGGAGTTCATGGGCACCGCGCGCCCCGACCCCAAGGCGCGGGTGGGCTTCTTGAGCCAGGAACCGCAGCTCGACGAGAAGCTCGACGTGAAGGGCAACGTGGAGCTGGCGGTCAAGCCCGTGAAGGACCTGCTGCTCAAGTTCGAAGAGGTCAGCAACAAGTTGGGCGAGCCCGACGCCGACTACGACACCCTGCTCGCCGAGCAGGCGAAGCTGCAGGACGCGATCGACGCGGCCGACGGCTGGAACCTCGATCGCAGACTCGAGGTGGCGATGGACGCGCTGCGGCTGCCGCCCGGCGACATGGACGTCAGCAAGCTCTCCGGTGGTGAAAAGCGCCGCGTGGCGCTGTGCCGCATCTTGCTCGAGAAGCCCGACCTGCTGCTGCTCGACGAGCCCACCAACCACCTCGACGCGGAGTCGGTGCAGTGGCTGCAGCAACACTTGAAGGCGTACACGGGCACCATCGTGTGCGTCACCCACGACCGCTACTTCCTCGACGAGGCCTGCGAGTGGATCCTCGAGCTCGATCGCGGCGAAGGCGTGCCGTGGAAGGGCAACTACTCCAGCTGGCTCGACCAGAAGAAGAAGCGCCTCGAGCTGGAAGAGAAGTCGACCAGCTACCGGCAGAAGTTTTTGGACAAGGAGCTCAAGTGGGTCAGCTCGAGCGCCAAGGCCCGCCAGGCCAAGAGCAAGTCGCGCCTCGAGAAGTACGACGAGATGCGCGAAGACTTCGAGCGCAACAAGAAGAACGAGTCGACCGGTGAAATCTACATTCCCCCGGGGCCGAAGCTCGGTGGCGCGGTGGTCGAGGCGAAGAACATTCGCAAGGCGTTCGGCGACAGGCTCCTGATCGAAGACCTCTCGTTCAAGCTGCCCCCCAACGGCATCGTGGGCGTCATCGGCCCCAACGGCGCCGGCAAGACCACCCTGTTCAAGATGATGATGGGGCTCGAGAAGCCCGACGCCGGCGACTTCCGGGTGGGCGAGTCGGTGAAGGTGGCGTACGTCGATCAGTCGCGCGATTCGCTGCAGGGTGATCAGTCGGTCTTCCAGGAAGTCTCGAACGGCCTGGATCAGCTCGATCTCGGCGGGCGCATCGTGGCCAGCCGCGCGTACCTTTCCTGGTTCGCCTTCAAGGGCGCCGATCAGCAGAAGCGGGTGAAGGACCTCTCGGGTGGTGAGCGCAACCGCGTGCACCTCGCGAAGGTGCTCAAGGAGGGCGGTAACCTCATTCTGCTCGACGAGCCCACCAACGATCTCGACATCGAGACCCTGCGTTCGCTCGAAGAAGGCCTGGAAGGCTTCGCCGGCTGCGCGGTGATCATCAGCCACGATCGCTGGTTCCTCGATCGCGTGGCCACCCACATTCTCGCGTTCGAAGGCGACTCGAAGGTCGAGTGGTTCGAAGGCAACTTCCAGGACTACGAGGCTGACAAGAAGAAGCGCCTCGGCGCCGACGCGCTGACGCCCCGGCGCATCAAGTACAAACCGCTGGTTCGCAAATAGAGCCGTGAGCTGCCCTGCCTGCGGCGTGCTTCCGACACATCTGACCGCGAACACCGGCCGCGACGAGTGGCTGCCGGCCGAAGCGGGCACGCTGGAACCGATGCAGCTCAGCCGCGACCTCGACCTGAGGCGCTGCAAGAGCTGCCGGGCGCTCTTCGTCTGGGGCGATCACCCGCAGTTTTACGGGAGCGGGAACCTCGACGAAGAGACGCTCGATCGGCTCAGCCCGGAACAGACCCAGACGGTCGAGTTGTTGCTCTCCGGCGCGCCGGGGCCCGAGGTGAACACCGTAGTTGCCGCGGCCTTCAACCAGCTCGAAGAAGAGGTGTTGATGCTGCTGCTGAACAGGCTGCAGCGCACCCGGCCTGACCAATACGAGCGGCTGATGCCCCAATTCGTCACCCGATTGCTGCCTCGGCCGAACCTGTCGCTGTCGGGAACGCTGCAGGGCTTTGCGCGCCAGGACTCCCGGTGCGCGGCGTTGGTGATCGACCTGCTGCGCAAGCACGAGCCGCTGCCGACATGGATGCAGTACCTGCTTCAGCAGTGCGAGGCGCTGCGCGAATGAAGATCACCACCTGGAACGTGAACGGAGTGCGCGCGCGCGAGTCGCAGGTCTGCGATTGGCTGCGGCTCGAGAAGCCTGACGTGCTCTGCCTGCAGGAAATCAAGGCGTCACCGCACCAGGTGCCCGTGAGCATCGCGGCCCCCGAAGGGTACTGGGCGCACTGGCACGGCGCGGGCGGCTATTCCGGCGTGGCACTGCTGATCGCCAAGAGCGCGTGCCCGGTGCGGCCGTCGTTCAGCTCGCCTTCGTTCGACGCCGAGTGCCGCATCATCGTGGCCACCCTGGGCAAGCTGGAGATCGCCAGCATCTATGTGCCCAACGGCGGCAAGGACTTCCCCGCGAAGGTGCGCTTCCTCGAGGCGATGGAACAGTACGCCGCCGAGCGCCACGCCGCGGGTGCGAAGCTGATTCTGTGTGGCGACTTCAACGTGGCGCGCACCGAGCTGGACGTGCACGTGAAGCTGCGCGACCCGAACCTCACGGGGCAAACGGTCGGCGAACGCGCGCTGCTGGAAAAAATCTTCGCGCACGGGCTGACCGATCTCGGCCGCCACTTCGCGCCGGCCGATGAGGCGCTGTTCACCTGGTGGGCGCCGTGGCGGCAGTACCGCGAGCGCAACATCGGGTGGCGGCTCGACTTCGTGTGCAGCAGCCCCGAGCTCACCACGAAGGCGACCCGGTGCACCGCGGTGCGCGAATTCGGCACCAGCGATCACGGGCCGGTGACCGCGGTGTTCGAGGGGCCGCTGTTCGATCCTTCGCACGTGCAGGAAGGCGCGGTGCCGGTCGAGGTGAAGAAACCCGACGGGGGGCCTCAGCTCGATCTCTTCGGCGTGCCGGTAAAGAAGCTCTAGTCTGCGAGGGCGAGCTGGATGCGCAGCTCGAAGTGGCTGTCACCGTGCGCGAACGGCAGCCCATTCCACGCTTCGAACACCGGTTGATGCGCGGGCACCCGGCCGCTGCGTGGCAGCCAGTGGGCATAGAGCCAATCGAACGCCTGCACCTCGAGCTCGAGTGAACCTTTGAGCTCGAGTTCCGCGACGGTCATCGCGGGAAACCGCTGCTCACTGAGGCCCTCGTCGAGCGCGATTTCCTCGGGGATCTCGAGGGCGACGTCGTAGCGGCACTTCTCCAGGGGCACGAGCTCGGGCTCTTCCCACTGGTAGCCGAGCCATTGGCCATGCGCGAGCCCGCGGCCCCGCGCCCACCCGACCAGCTCTGCCGCTGCAGCCGCCACCCGGCCTGCTTCGAAGGGGCGAAGGACGCGCAGGTAGACGACCCGGCGTGCGGGCAGCGCGCGCAGCCGCACCGAGAACGCGTCGTCGCGTGCAGGGCTGGTGGGCTTCGCGGTGAACTGGGCCCGGCCGCTCTCACGCCACTTTGAGAGATCGAACGCGCGGGGCGAGACCCCGAAGTACGCCTTGAAGCTGCGCGAAAAATCGGAGCTCGAGTTGAAGCCGACCTCGAGCGCGATCTCAGTCAGCGTGCGCCTGGCGTGCGAGAGCAGGTAGAGCGCGCGCTCGAGCCGGGTGCGCTTGACGAAGTCGTGCAGCGTTTCGCCCACCATCGCGCGGAAGATGCGGTGAAAGTGAAACGGCGAGAAGGCCGCGACCTTCGCCACGTCTTCCAGCTTGAGCGGCTCGGCGAGGTTCCGGGTGACGTGGTCGATCGCGCGGTTGATCCGGCCCCGGTAATCCACATTCGCAAGATCCGGCAAGTCGGCCATCCACCGATGACTGTAGAAGACGCGACCATGAACCTCGGAAACTTTTCGGTCGGCCTGGCGGTGAAGAACCTCGAAGCGTCGCGCGCGTTCTATTCGAAGCTCGGGTTCAAGCCGGGCAACGGCGACGGAAAGACCTGGTTGGTGATGCAGAACGGCACCACGAAGATCGCGCTCTTCCAGGGCATGTTCGAGCGCAACATGTTCACCTTCAACCCCGGGTGGGACTCGAACGGAAACGCGCTCGAGTCGTTCACCGACGTGCGCGAGCTCCAGCGTCAGCTCATCGCCTCAGGCATCGTGCCCACGAAGACGGCGGACGAGTCGACCACCGGGCCCGAACACTTCATGCTCACGGACCCCGACGGGAACCCGATCCTGATTGATCAGCACGTCTGAAACGCTTCAGTGGCCGGTGGTCGCGAAGGCTTCACCGGCCTTCTTCATCTCGTCTTGAGACATCTCCTTCAGGCGCCGCGCGAGCGTCCAGGTGATGCCCCAGCGGTCTTTGAGGGTGCCGGTGCGATCGCCCCAGAACTGATCATTCATGGGGAAGACAACGGTCATTCCGGCCTGCGTGGCGCGCGCGAACAGCTCGTCGGCCTTCTCGCTGTAGAGCCAGAAGGTGGCGGTGCTCGGGCCGCCCATCTCGGGGACGGCGTCGTTGATGAAGAACCCCGAGTCGCCGATGCGGAGCACCGCATGCCAGACGCTCTTCCCGTTCGGGTGCATCGCGCGCGAGAGTTCTTCGGCTCCGAAGGCCTTCTTGTACGTCTCGATGGCTTCCGCGCAGCCATTGACGGCCAGCTGCGGAGTCAGCGTG
>JAYVNA010000525.1:0-12462 GCA_043758715.1 Archangium sp. | reverse complement strand
GGCCGAGAAGCCGAAGGGCAAGGGCTGAGCCCCGGATGAACGACGAAGCCGCAATGACGCTCGCGATCGCCCAGGCCGTCAAAGGCCTCGGTCGCACGCACCCGAACCCCGCGGTCGGTGCGGTGCTGGTGAAAGCCGGCAAGGTGATCGCGACGGGCTATCACGCGAAGCTCGGGGGGCCCCACGCGGAAGCCGTGGCGCTGCTCAACGCGGGTGCGAAGGCGAAGGGCTCGACGCTCTATTCGACGCTGGAGCCCTGCAATCACCACGGGCGTACGCCTCCGTGCAGCGAGGCGATCATCGCCGCGGGGGTGAAGAAGGTCGTCTACGCCTCGAGTGATCCGAACCCGATCGTGAACGGGAAGGGTGTGCGGCGCCTGCGGGCCGCTGGGATTCAAGTCGTGCCGCACGTGCTGCGTGACGCGGCAGATGGCCTCAATCACCCGTTCTTGAAGGCGATGCGCACCGGGCTGCCGTGGGTGACCGCGAAGGCGGCCATCACCCTCGACGGGAAGCTCGCGACCTCGACCGGTGCGTCGAAGTGGATCAGCTCGGACGCGTCGCGGGCGGTGGCGCATCAGCTTCGCGACGTGGTCGACGTGGTGGTGGTGGGTGCATCGACCGTCGTCGCCGATGATCCGCAGCTGACGACGCGACTTAGCCGCAAGGGCACGCGCAACCCGACTCGGTTGGTGCTCGACCCCGTGCTGCGAACGAACCCGCGCTCGAAGCTCTACGACACGAAGCAGGCGCGCACGATCGTCGTCACGCTGGAAGCCGAAGGCTCGCGTCGCGCGCTGCCCTTCACCAAGCGCGGTGTCGAGGTGTGGACGGCCACGGGCGCGAACGGCCGAATCAAGCTGGAGCCGGTGTTGCGGCGTTTGGTGAAAGACGGAGCACTGCACGTGCTGGTCGAGGGCGGGGCGACCGCGCACCAGTCATTCCTCGAAGAGAACCTGGTCGACGAGCTCGTGCTCTTCGTTGCGCCCAAGCTCTTTGGTGACTCAGGCATCACCTGGAGCGGCGCGCTCGGGATTCAGGACCCCGCGAAGGCGCTGCAGTTCGAGGCAATCGATGCCGTCGCGGTGGGCACTGACTTGATGGTGACTGCCCGGCGCAGAGGCGCACTTCAAAACAAATAATACGCGGCGAAGTTGATGCGGTGATTGGTCGCCGTCACGTCGCCGACCGAACGATCAATGGCCACTGCGTACTCGAGCCCCAATCGCACCGACGGCAACACGTCTGCGAACAGCGCCCCTGACGCGTAGTCGAGGGTCTTGCGCGCGCCCATGCCCGCCCACTGCGCCGTGTTCGGAGACACGCTGCGCGAATACATCGCGGTCAACCACAGCCGCCCGTCGAGCACCGGCAGGTACCACTGCAAACTCGCAAGGCCCGTCGTCCACTCGATCAAGTGCAGGTTGCCGTCCATGTCGTAGACGGCGATGCCGTTGTCGATGTCTTGCGACCAGGTCGGCGCCGGTGAGAGCCCGTTCGGGTTCGGCAGGGCAGGGAAGGTGACCCCTCCGTTCAAGCCTGAGTACAGATCAGACGTGCCGCGCCCGTGAACGATCTCCCCGACGAAGGTGAGCGCGCCCGCGTGGCTCTTCTTCGTCGCCGGAATGATCGGCAGGTACAGATCGGCAGCGACGCCGAAACCGAGCGCCTCAGTGCTGCGAGTCGGGGCTGCTGAGAACTCCGGCAACCGCACCGAGCGCACGTCACCCGAGATCGTCAATGACGCGGGGTTGAGCCCCGAAGACGTGGCGCCGCCCGTCGAGAAGCCCAGCCACTTGTTCAACGAGAGCCGCACCGCCGCCTGCCCATCAGGCAACGCCGCATCGCGCTGCGGAGAACGCACGGCTGCCGCCACGAAGTCCAGGTTCACCGCCTCGAACGGCACCGTCTTCGACACCCGCACCTGCGGCATGCGGCTGTAGAGCTGGCCGGGCACGCCCTGGATCTCCAGCGTGTTCGGGTTCCCCGCGGGCTGACCGCCGAACACCGGCCAGTACTGACCGACGATGAAGTCGACCACCGGCGTCTCGACTTTCAGGAACAGGTGACGCGCGCGCAACGACGGGTTCGCGATGAAGTTCGCCTCCGTGCCGAAGTACGGCTGACCCGTTCCCACCGGCAGCTGCGTGCCCAAAAAGTCCATCTCGAGCTGCGCCGAGGCGCGCACTCCGAAGAACTCGGGCGCCTTCAACCGAAAGCCGAACCGCGTGTGCCGCGCGCTCAGTTGAAACCGATCGTGCGTGCCGGCGTAGGTGGTGGGCTTGGCGACCAGGCCGTTGCCGATCTGCTCCGCGAAGCTCTGGGTGGTGTCGTAGATCGCGTTGACCTGAATGAAGCCGTACATCGTCAGCGCGAACTTGCTGGCCACCAGGGTCATCCCGTCAGGCGCCTTCATCCCCACCGAGTCGCGCAGGTCCTTCACCGCCGAATCGAACTCCGCGTCGTTGAGCACCCCGCGCCCGTGGAGCAGTTCGAGGGTCGACAGCTCGAGGGTCCACTCGTGCTTCGGTTCAGTTCCCGCATCAGGCACGTCGAGAACGGGTGACTGCGCCAGCACGGCTGCGAGGGCGAGAGCGAGCATGGGGCGCTGCGTACCAGCACCTCCGGGCCTCTTTGTGACGTCGTTGTGACGCTGTCGTTGCGGGACCGAGGCGCGCGGTTCAGTTCGCGAGCAGCGTCGAGCCCAGCAGCAGCGTCGCCACGGTGAAGTAGATGATGATGCCGGTCACGTCGACGAGGGTGGCCACCAGCGGGGCCGAAGCAGTCGCGGGGTCGAACCCGAAGCGCCTCAAGATGAAGGGCAGCATCGAGCCCGTCACCGAGCCGAACAGCACCACGCCCATCAAGCTGAACGCCACGGTGAGCCCGACCAGCCGGTAATGCGGCCCGTACGAGCTGGTGATCATTCCGGCGAAGTGCAGGTGCTCCCAGGTGAAGATGCGCGCGAGGCCGATCACCCCGAGCAGGATCCCCAGCATCACGCCGCTGCGCAGTTCCCGCAGCAGCACCTTCCACCAGTCGCTCACTTCGATCTCTTTGACCGCCAGGGCGCGAATGATGATCGACGTCGCCTGGCTGCCCGAGTTGCCGCCCGACGAGATGATCAGCGGGACGAACAACGCGAGCACCACCGCCTTCTCGATCGCCCCCTCGAAGTACGTCATCGCGGTGGTGGTGAGCATCTCGCCGACCAGCAGCACCGAGAGCCAGCCGCCGCGCTTGCGCAGCATCTCGAACGCGCTGATTTCCATGTAGGGCGCGTCGAGGGCT
Source organism: Archangium sp. (assembly GCA_043758715.1). Taxonomy (GTDB): domain Bacteria; phylum Myxococcota; class Myxococcia; order Myxococcales; family Myxococcaceae; genus Archangium_A. The sequence continues at coordinate 9,171 of JAYVNA010000525.1, read as the reverse complement.
TCCATACCGCCCATCTTCTGAATGTCTTCGGTGGCCTGTTCGGCCGCCACGTCGAGCACGTCGTCGGCGGTGATGATGCCCAGCATCGCGCCGCGCGAGTCAGTCACCGGCAAGGCCACCCGGTCGTACTTCTCGAACGTGCTGATGATCTCGTCCTTCTTCGCGGTGGCGGGAATGGCGACCAGCTGACGCGTCGGCAGCTCGCCCACCTTGGCGTCAGGGTCGGCCATCACCAGCTCACCGAGCCGCAGATCGGCCCGGAGCTCTCCGCGCTCGTCGATGATGTAGAGCAGGTTGAGCGTCTCGAGGCCGCGGCCGTGTTTGCGGATCGCCTCGATGCCTTCGCGCGCGGTCATGCCCGGCTTGAGGGACATGTACTCCGGCGTCATGTAGCGGCCGGCGGTGTCTTCGGGGTACCCCAGCAGCGTGCGTGCGACCCGCAGCTCATCAGCCGAGAGCTGCTCGAGGGCGCGCTTGGTGACCTCCGCCGGCAGCTCCTCGAAGAGGCGCGTGCGATCGTCGGGCGCCATGTCGTTGAGGACGTTCTTGAGGTTTTCGCTGCCGAGCGTCTGAACGATCTCGGTCTGCTGATCGAGCGGCAGGTACTCGAACGCCACGCCCGCCACGTTGCGCGGAAGGATGCGGAAGATCACGCCTGAGTCGGCGGCCGGGAGGTCTTCGAGGATCTCCGCGATGTCCGCCGGATCGACCTCCTCGAAGGCGATGCGCAGCGACTCCCAGTCCTTCTTGGAGATGAGTTCCTCGTACTCGGGTTTCAGCAGATGACCGAGCACGGGGAACCTTTGACTTCAGTGTTTCAGAGAGCCTTCTTGATGGCGTCTTCGAGCTTCGCTTTCGGCGCCGCGCCGACCAGCTGCTCGACGACCTTGCCGCCCTTGAACATCAGCAGGGTCGGGATCGACCTGATTCCGAACTGCTGAGCGATGCCCTGGTTCTCGTCGACATCGACCTTGGCGATCTTCAGCTGCCCTTTGTACTGGGTCGCCAGTTCCTCCAACGCGGGCGCGATGGCCCGGCAGGGCGCACACCAGGTCGCCCAGAAGTCGACCAGCACCGGGGTCTGGGAGTCGAGGACTTCGCTCTTGAACGTCGCATCGAGGACTGTGACTGTATCTTTGGCCATCCGCGGGTTTTAATACCCAATCACGCCGCCTGCAGGGCAGTGAAAAAAGAGGACCTACGTGAAGCTCTTTCTGCCGCACAAGACGCTCGAGGACTGGATGGTGGCCGAAAAGGCCGATCTCCAGGACGGGAAGCTCCTCGTCACCGAGGGAAAAGCGTCGTTCCCGGTGGCGGCGGCGGTGCATTTCGCGAAGCTCGTTTCGGGGGAAGACACCCAGGGCCTGCTCGGGCGCGTGAAGTCCACCGCCCAGCTCAGCGCCCTCAACGCCGAGCACTTTCAGGACTCGTGCATCGTCGGCGAAGCCGCCTACGAGGTGGTCGAGGGCTACGTCACCGAAGTGGCCGCCGCGCTGATCGCCAGGGCCGACCCGAAGAAGAAGACCGGCTCTCCCGAGGCAGATCTCCTCGCCGCTTTCATTCTCGACAAGCTCTAGACGCGCTTGGCCCGGGTGCTCCTCCTCACGGCGCCTGAGCAGGCTGCCGATCTCGCGTTTCTCCTCGAAGAGGAGGGCCATGAGCCCTGCTACTGGCCCGTGCTCGATTTCCCTCGGGAATTGCCCATGGGGCTGCGGGCGGTGGCCGAACACATTCATCGGCTGACCTGGGTGGTGGCGATCGGCCGGGGGCCGCTGCGCGCGTTCCTGGAGGCCGTGAACAGTGCCGGCACCCGGCGCTCGCTCACCAAGGTGCAGTGGCTGGCGGCTGATGCGCCGACCGCGCGGGCGATCGAGCGGCAGGGTGGCACCGTGCGGGTGCCCGGCGATGGCAAGTGGACCTCGGCCGTTTCGGGGCTGCTCACGCGCGATGACGAAGTGCTGGTGCTGCACGAAGGCGAGGCGCCGGAGATCCTGATCGACTCGCTCGATGCGGCCGGCGTGAGCTTTACGCAGGTGGCCGTGGGTCCCTCGACTCCGGCTCCGGGCCCCACCAATGCGCTCGGGGGCGTCGTGATCGTCCACTCCGCTGCCGCGGGTGAGGCCTTCATCGAGTTGACCCAGGGGTTCCCGGTCTCAAACCCGCAGGCCGATCAGTGCTGCGGCCCCCTCGCAGCGGGCTCGCAGGCGCCGCGCTCCATCCCCGCCGCGGGGCTCAAGATCGTCGCCACCACCCCCGCGGCCGCTTCGGCGCTCCAGGCGCTGGGTGTGGAGGTGTATGCGACCGCTTCCGCCCCTGCCGCCGACGCAGTGGTCGATGCCGCGCTCGAGGCCCTCTCGGAGTAGGCTTCACACACGCATGCGTCCAACTCCTGTTCTTGCGGGGCTTTTGGCTCTGCCCACCCTGGCCGTCGCGACCACGCTCGTCCCCCACACCCTGCTTCAACGCGCCGAGCAGTCTGATCGCGTGGTGTTGGTGCAGGTGCTCTCGCAGCGGGTCGAAGAGACGCCGGGCGCGCCCATTCCTCTCAAGACGTACACCCGCGTGGTCGTCGGTCAGAACCTGCGCGGCACCGGGCCCACTGAGCTGACCGTGGTTCAGCTCGGCGGCAGCGTCGGGCTGCAGACCCTCGAGATCCCCGGAGACGCGAAGTTCCACATCGGAGAGACCGCGGTGCTCTTCCTGCGCTGCCGCCTGGCGGTCGATCGCTGTCACCTGGTCGCGATGGGGCAGGGCAAGCTCGACGTCGCGGGCGAAGAGGTCTTCGTGCAGGACCTCTTCACCGGCAAGTGGACCAGGAAGACCCTCGGCAACCTGGTGAGCGAGCTCGCGATTCCGGTGAAGCCGTGAAGCGCCTCGTACTCCTCGCGGTGCTCGGACTCTCGGGGCTCGCCGCCGCGCAGCAGGACTACCTCGCCTTCAAGATGGTGAGCACCGCGCAGAACCCGTTCCCGGTCTACGTCGACTCGCGCAGCAACTCGCCGGGCGGCATTCAGTACCCGCTGATGCAGAACGCGGTGGAGCGTGCCTGGGCCACCTGGAACGCGGTGCAGTGCGCGTACCCCAAGGTGCGGTCCCTTGGCCCCGCGGTGGGCACCGTGCAGAACCCCACCGAGACCTTCGATAGCTACTCCGTCACCCCGGTGTGGATGCTGACCGCCGATGCCGACGCGCAGCAGATCTTCGGCAACATCTCGCTGGTGACGGCGATCACGCTGCCGCGCGCGTACGCCGGGGTGCTCCAGACCTGCGACATCTTCTTCAACGGCCCCAACACCCAGTGGACCGTCGACACCGTGCCTCCGCCCGATCACATGGACGTCGAGACGATCATGCTCCACGAAGCGGGGCACTGCCTGGGCCTGGGTCACTCCGGGCCCTACGACTCGGTGATGGACCAGGTGGTGGAGAAGGGCGAAGCGGTGCGCGTGCTCACCACCGCTGACGTGACGAAGCTGTGCACGCGCTATCCCCTCGTGGGTGAGTCGGCCTCGCCGTGTTTCGCCGACGGGGGTTGCCAGCAGACCGACTTGAAGTGTCTGGCGCAGCCGGTCACCAATGGCCTGAGCCTCAACCTGTGTACGCGCGGTTGTTCTCCGGGGGCGAACGGCGTCTGCGACATGCCGCTGTCGTGTCTCTACTCGACGGCCTTTTCCGGCTTCAGCGGCGCGTGCCAGCTGCCCGGAGACATCGCCACCCAGGTGGGCAAGCCGTGCACGATGGACAACACGATGGACAAACAGTGCGGCAGCTCGCTCGGCTACTGCGAGCTGCCGCAGGCGGCCTCAGGCGGGAACCAGTTCTGGTCCGCGGGCTACTGCACCCAGGCCTGTGAGCCGGGGCAGCCGGTGTGCCCTTCGGGTTCGGTCTGCACCCAGCTCGACATCGGCAAGCGGTGTCTGCAGAGCTGCCGGGTGGGCCTCGCCGATTGCCGGGTGAACTACGCCTGTGCGCAGATCGACGCGATCGCCACTTCGGGTGTCTGCCTCTCGCGCTGCTTCGCCGACCAAGACTGTGCGCGCCCCGACCTCTACGCTTGCCGCACCTGCGATGGCCTGTGCGTGCCGCGGCAGAACCCGGCGGGCGAGATCGGCAACCCCTGCCTGCAGGACGCTGAGTGTGGCCTTGGCCAGGTCTGCCGCATCACCGACAGCAACAGCGCGCAGAAGCAGTGCGTGTTGCAGTGCTCGCGCGGGTGCGGCGTGTGCCCCACGGGATCCACCTGCACGCCGGCCGCTCGTGGCGAGCTCTTCTGCTTGCGTGATTGCACCGGCCCTGGGACCTGTGGGCCCGCTTTGCGCTGCGCCGACACCCAGGTGAGCAAGAGCTGCCTGCCGGCCTGCGTGAACAACACCGACTGCCCGGTGGGCCAGAGCTGCTACCTGGGCGAGTGCTACACCCCGATGGAAGGTGATGGCGGCTGCTCGACTCTCCAATGCCGCACGGACGCCGGCAGGCCCATCGTGATCACGCCTAAAGACGCGGGCACGGGTAACGGAGGCACGGGCGGCTGCGGCTGCGCGAGCGTAGATCCCTCGGTGGGGTTCGCGTTGCTCGGGTTGCTCAGCTTCATCTCGAGGAGGCGCTCGTGGCGGCAGTAGCAGGACCGGAGCGTCGTCGAGCGAAGGACTTCTCGCTGGGGTGGCTGCTCGAGACCCTGGTGGCTTCGAAGGCGCTCACCCAGACGCAGGCCTCCGAGATCAGCGCGAAAGAAGTGCAGGCGCGCGCGCGGGTGATCAAGAGCTCGAACATCGAAAAGTATTCCGTCTCTCCAGTGGAGATCGTCGCAGCCTTTCAGATTCCCATCGGCGCCCGCGCCGGTGAGGTGCTCGATCAAGATCGCGTGTCGGAGTTCGCTGCGCCCGCCGCGGGGATCGCCTACCGGAAGATCGACCCGCTCAAGCTCGACATGAATTTGGCCGCGAAGATGGTGAGCAAGCCCTTCGCGCAGAAGCACTGCATTCTCGCGCTCGACGGCGGCAACGCGCCGGGCGTGCCCCTGGTGGTCGCGGTCGCCAACCCCTTCGACTACGAGTTGTTCGAGAACCTGGCGCAGCTGGCGAACGCGCAGATCGTGCCCGTGCTCTCGGCGAAGGCCGACATTCTCAAGGGCATCGCCGACGTCTACGGCTTCAAGCGAACCCTCGCCGCGGCCGCGGTGGAACACGCCGATGCCTCGCAAGGCATCAGCAACTTCGAGCAGCTGGTCTCGCTCTCGACCGGCCGCGAGCTCGACGCCGGTGATCGACCCGTCATCCAGGCGGTCGACTACCTGCTGCGCTACGCGTTCGACAACCGCGCGAGCGACATTCACGTCGAGCCCAAGCGTGACGCCTCGGTGGTGCGGCTGCGAATCGACGGCGTGTTGCACAACGTCTACAGCTTGCCCGGCCAGCTGCACGTGCCGATCGTCGCGCGCATCAAGACCATTTCGCGCATCGACATCGCGGAGAAGCGCAAGCCTCAGGACGGCCGCATCAAGGTCGACCGCGATGGGCGCGAGATCGAAATTCGGGTGTCGACCCTGCCCACCGCGTTCGGTGAGAAAGCCGTGCTGCGCATCTTCGACCCCGAGTCGCTCGCGGTCGACGTGAACAAGATCGGCTTCGACCCGGTGGAACAGAAGGTGTTCGAAGGGTGGATCGCCGAGCCCCACGGTCTCATTCTCGTCACCGGCCCCACCGGCAGCGGCAAAACCACCACGCTCTACTCGGCGCTCAAGGCGCTCGCCGGGCCCGACGTGAACGTCACCACCATCGAAGACCCGATCGAAATGGTCTGGGAAGCCTTCAATCAGGTGCAGGTGCAGCCGAAGGTGGGCCTCGACTTCGCCAACGCGCTTCGCCACATCCTCCGGCAGGACCCCGACATCATCATGGTCGGCGAAATTCGTGACGCGGAGACGGCCGAAAACGCGGTGCAGTGCGCGCTCACCGGCCACCTGGTGCTCTCGACCCTGCACACCAACGACTCGTTCGGCGCGGTGAACCGCCTGCAGGATCTCGAGGTCCCGCCGTTTCTCCTCAGCTCGGCGTTGCTGGGGGTGATGGCGCAGCGGCTCGTTCGCAAGGTGTGCGCGTCGTGTGCGAAGCCGGTGGCCCTGACGGCCCAGCAAATCGCCGCCCTCGGGTGCCCGATTCCGCTGCTCCCGGGAGGCCCGAAATTTCAGCAGGGCGCGGGCTGCGTGAAGTGCCGTGGCACCGGGTACCTGGGCCGCACCGCGGTCTTCGAGATCTTCTCGGCCACGCCCGAGGTGAAGGTGCTGATCGCCAACAAGGCCCCGGTGGAGCAGTTGGTCGGGGCCGCCCGGCGCATGGGCCTGCGGACACTTCGCGAGGCCGCCGTGCGCAAACTGGCTGACGGGGAAACGAGCTTCGAAGAAGTGCTGCGCATGACGACCGGAGCCTGAGTCCTCTGGTAGGTTCCTGACGCATGAAGGTCCAACGAGGGCAGCCCGCAGCCGTCTCGACTCCCGCTCCCAAGGCGCCGGAACCGGCCACGGCCGCGAAGGCCGCCGAGCTCGCGAAGGGGTGGGGCGCCAAGACGCCGACCGCCTCCAGGCCCGCGCTCCGTCCGGTCACCAGCACCGCGGTGCCGAAGGCTGGCGTGCGCAGCGCGGTGTTCGAGGCGCAGCTCGATCGCGAGACGAACTCCGTCAGCCGCCCGGGCAACAAGGTCTCGATGCTGTTCGACGGCGTCAACTCGTTCGCCGAGCGCAACAAGATGATCGACGGCGCGAAGGAGTCGATCTGCTTCCAGACGTTCATCTTCAACTCCGACGACACCGGGCGCGCGCTGGCCACCAAGCTGGCTGAGAAGGCGAAGCAGGGCGTGCAGGTGCGGGTGATCTACGACGCCTCGGGCAGCAGCCGCGCCGACCCCAAGATGTTCGAGATGATGAAGCAGGCCGGGGTCGACGTGCAGGCCTACGGCGAGAAATACAAGGTCTGGGACGTCAACGATCGCTGGCACGAGAAGCACCTGATCGTCGACGGCAAGGCGTCGGTCGAAGGCGGCATGAACGTCGCCAACGAGTACGCGCTGGGCGGCTCGGGCAAGCAGGTCTTCTCCCGCGGTGACGGGAAGGTCGGCACCGAGGCGTGGCGCGACGCCGACATCAAGCTCGAGGGCCCCGCGGTGGGCGATGCCATGAAGGCCTTCGTTCGCAACTGGGACGAGATGGGCGGCAAGCTCAGTCAGACCGATCGCCAGAAGCTCTTTCCCAAGCTGTCCGAAGTGACGGGTGGTTCGTCGGTGCGGGTGGTGCAGAGCAACCCCGAGGTGAAGGGCCTCGTCGGGACGACTGACAAGCTCTACCTGCGCGCCATCGAGAACGCGCAGAAGAGCATCACCATCGAGAACGCCTACTTCCTGCCGCCGCCGGAGATCCGCAAGGCGCTGATCGACGCGGCCAGGCGCGGCGTCGAGATCAAGGTGATGACGAACGGGCGGGCCTCGAGCGACATGGGTTTCGTGGCCGACGCCGCCCGTTATTTCTACGACGACATGATGAAGGCGGGGGTGCAGATCAGCGAGAAGCAGGGCGGCACCCTGCACGCCAAGACCGCCACCTTCGACGGCGAGTTCAGCGTGGTCGGGTCGGTCAATCTCAACGGGCGCTCCAAGAACCAGGACGCCGAGGTGGCCCTGGCCGTTCAAGACCCCGGCACCGCGAAGGCCCTCGAGGAGCGGTTCGCCAGCGGCCTCAAGCAGGCCGTTCCGGTCACCCTGGCGGAGCTCAAGAAGGAATCGTTCGTCACCAACCTCAAGCAGTGGGCGCTCTCGACGCTCGCGTGGACGTTCTGATCATGGCCATCGACACCCTGTTGGCTGAGGCGAGGAAGCTGGAACAGGCGGGCGATCTGCCGGGTGCGCTCAAGGCGCTCGAGACGGCTCCTGTGACAGAACGCACGGGCGCCTGGCACTACGCGCGCGGCGCGATGGCCGTGCGCACCGGCCAGCTCGATGACGCGGTGACCGAGTTCGAGCTCGCCGTGAAGCGAGAGCCGGAGATCGCCGAATACCGCTCGAACTTGGGCGCCGCGCTGCTGGAGAAGGTGAAGGCGGGCGACGCCACTGTGGGCAAGCGGGCGTTGGAACAGCTCGAGCTCGCGGTGCAGTGGGGCGCGACGTTGCCTGACGTCTACGCAAACCTCTCGTTTGCGCGGCTGGTGGCGGGCAACCCTTCTGGCGCCCTGGCCGCAGCCGACGTCGGAGTACGGCTCGACGAGAACCACGTGCCTTCGCTCTACAACCGGGCCGCCGCGCTCAGCGCGATGAAGCAGTACCCCGATTGCCTCGATACCCTCGACACGATCCTCAAACTCTCGCCGGGCTTTGCTCCCGCGGTGCAGAGCAAGGCGAACACGCTCAAGAAGATGGGCAAGGCGTGAGGTCGCTCCAGTTCCGGTCTGTGCTCGCGGTGGTGATCGCCGTGCTGTCGTTCGGGTGTCCCAAGCCGGGCGATGGCGTCGATCCGAAGATGCGCGCCGATGGCCATTACCTCGCGGGCCAGGCGGCGTACCTGAAGGGCGAGTTTGAAGAGGCCCACACGCAGTTCGCCGAAGTGCGCACGCTCAACCCCACCGACCCCCGGCTGCCCGCGGCGGAAGGGGAGGTGTACCTGTCAGAGGCGAAGGTGCCCGAGGCAATCGAAGCGTTCGAGGCCGCGTCGAAGGTTGACCCGAAGCGCGGCACCACCTGGAGCCGGCTCGGGTATCTCTATTCGGTCAAGGGCGAGAAGGAGAAGGCGCGCGCGGCGCTCGAGAAGGCGCTGGCTGCCAACGCGAAAGACTTCAACGCGCTCGAGACGCTCGCCGACGTGCAGTTGGAAGAGGGGAAGATCGATGACGCGGTGAAGAACCTGATCGCCGCCAGCGAGTCGGCCCCTGAGTCGACCCGCGGTGACCTGGTGCTCCGCGTCACCGCCGAATTGCAGAAGGCCGGGCGGGGTGGCGAGGCGGTCGCGATTCTCGAAGCGGCGGTGAAGAAGGGCCTCAAGAGCGGGGCGGTGTTCAGCGAACTGGGCGACCGGCTGGTCGAGGCCACCCGGCTGGAAGATGCGGTGGCGGCGTACCAGGAAGCGGCCAGGCTCGACGCGAAGGACCCGGCGCTGTGGGAACTCGCCGGCGAGGTCCAGCTCAAGCTGGGCAA
>JAYVNA010000524.1:0-12464 GCA_043758715.1 Archangium sp. | reverse complement strand
TCCGGCCGGTAGCCGATGGAGAAGCGGTTTTCGTCGAGGGCGTACTGCAACACGTCAGTGCCCGACCACGCGGAGTGCCCGCCTGACCAGCGCAGCAGTTGCCGCGTGTCTGAGTCGAACGCCGCGGTGCCCCAGTCGTGATTGGTCCCGGGGCGATTGGGCGCGGTGACCTCGACCCAGGCGTTGTCGGGAGCACCCGAGATGCGCTGCGCGATGGTGGCGAGTTCGCCCGCATCGGGAATGCCCGCGTCGAACCAGGCCGGATCGTAGCGATCGGTGCGGGTGGTGACCGTGCCGGGCGCAACTCCATACATCGTGGTGCCGGCGGGGTCGGGCGCGGAGACGTCGAGCTTGATCGCCCAGGTCTGTCCGTATTCCTGTTGGCCGGGGTAGCCGCGCTTGAAGTGCAACACCGCGATGTCGTCGGCGCCGACCGCCGCTGCGAACGTGAAACCACCGCTGGTCGACGAGGGCCCGAAGTCAGGCGTCGTGCCGCTGAAGTGTTTGATGAGCGTCCAGGCGTGAGTCGCGAAATCGAAGCGCCACAATTCCCACGGCAGCCGCTGGTACGGATCGCTCACGTAGCCGGTGGTCGAGTTGCTGGTCCAACCACCGAGCAGCACTGTCGCCTTCGCGCCGGGCAGGTAGAGCAGCCGGTGTCCTCCGCGCGGCGCGGGGGAAATCGCGGGCGTGTGCTGCGTCCACGTCTCATTCGCGAAGTCGAAGGTCCAGGTATCGGCGAGCACGCGGTCGAGCTCGTCACCTCCGAAGAGCAGCGCCTGGTTTCGCTCGGGGTCGGTGACCAGGTTGGCGTAACTGCGCGGCGGTGGCTCGGCCCCCGTCACCTTGCGCCAGGTGGTGGTGGCCGGCTCGTAGATCCACGTGCCCGGGGTTCCCGCGTCGGTTTGCACGTTCGCGCCGCCGAAGAGCAACACCTTGCTGCCGGTGGCGTCGGCGGTCATCGAACTCCACATCAGCCGCGGCTCCGTCGCTCCTCCCGCGGGGTCGATCGCCGGCGCGTGGAAGGTCCACGATCGCGCGAGGGCGTCGTACGAGAAGGTGCGGTTCCACAAATAGAAGAGCAGCCGGTTCGACCCGCTCAGCCACGCGTACTGACCGAAGCTGTTGAGCGCGCCGTAGACCTCGAAGCTCGGCCGCGGAAAGCCGGAGAGATCGCTCACCTCGAAAGACTCACTGGCGAAACCCGGCGCCGTCGAGATGCCCGAGTCCGGGCCCCACACGCCTTCTTTCCCGGGCGGAAACGCGTTGCGCCAGGTGGTCTCACCGAGCTTCAACGCCTGCACGTCGTACGGCTGCGGGTCGTGCGTTCGCGCGCCGCCCACCAACACGTATTCCTGCGTCGAGGGGAGATAGACGAGCGCGGCCTGGGTGCGCGTGCCCACGTCGCCTTCCGTGAGGAGCGCAAAGGTGTTCGGGCTCAGGTTGACGGGGCAGGTGCCCGCGTCGGCGGACAGACATTGACCCAGGCAGGCTTCGAAGCCGCTCGCGCAGGTGAAGCCGCAGGCGCCGTTGGTGCACGTCGCGGTCGCGTTGGCCGGGGTGGCGCAGGGGGAACAGGAGCTCCCGCAGCTGGTCACTGCGTCATCGGGCAGGCAGGTGTCTGCGCAGTCGTGCGTGCCGGGGGCGCACGATCGAGCTCCTCCATCGGGGATGGAGACGGCTGCGTCGGGCCGTTCAGCGACGACGCCGACGCAGGAAAAGGAAAGCAGTGAGCAGGCGATGAGCGCGCGCAACATCGCCCCACCCTAGCCTCCCCGCTTCGCAGCGAGAGACAGGAACGCTACCTTGCGGCATGCCGAGCGTTCACTACCGGGCGTGCAACCTGTGCGAAGCGATGTGCGGCGTCCGAATCGAGCACGAGGGCGACAAGGTGCTCTCGATTCGCGGCGACGTGGATGACCCGTTCAGCCGCGGGCACATCTGCCCGAAGGCCACCGGCCTGCAGGCTCTCTACGAAGATCCTGACCGGCTGCGCACGCCGATGCGCCGACGCGATGGCAAGTGGGAGGCGATCTCGTGGGACGTCGCGCTCGACGAAGCGGCGCGCGGACTTCACGAGGTGCAGCAGCGCCACGGGACCAATTCAGTCGGCGTGTACCTGGGCAATCCCAACGTGCACAACACCGGCGCGATGTTGATGGGCAGCCTGTTCGTGAAGGCGCTCAAGACGAAGCACCGGTACTCGGCGACCTCGGTCGATCAGCTGCCTCACATGCTCGTGGCGTATTGGATGTTCGGGCATCAGCTGCTGCTCCCGGTGCCTGATGTCGATCGCACGCAGTATTTCCTGATGCTGGGCGCGAACCCGTTGGCGTCGAACGGCAGCCTGATGACGGCTCCAGACATCAAGGGGCGGCTCGAGGCGCTTCGCAAACGTGGTGGGAAGTTGATCGTGGTCGACCCGCGCCGCACCGAGACCGCCGAGCGCGCCGATGAACACGTGTTCATCACGCCGGGCACTGATGCGCTGTTCCTGCTCGCGCTGCTGCACGAGCTGATGCCCACCGCGAAGGTGCCTTCGTATGTCGATGGGCTCGAGGTGATTCGGCCGATCGTAAAGCAGTTCCCGCCCGAGCGCGTCACCGCTGCCACCGGCGTTCCCGTCGAGACCATTCGCCGCATCGCGAAAGACTTCGCGGCCTCGAGTGCTTCGGTTGCGTACGGCCGCATGGGGACCTCGGTGCAGGCGTATGGCTCGTTGTGCGCGTGGCTCATCAACGTGCTCAATTTCATCACGGGAAATCTCGATCGCGCAGGCGGGATGATGTTCCCTTCGCCGGTCGTCGATCCCCGCACGTTGCCCAAGGCGCTCAGCGGCGGTCGCGGCAGTCACGGGCGGTGGAAGAGCAGGGTGCGCGGCCTTCCTGAGACCGGCGGGGAATTGCCGGTCGCCACGCTCGCGGAAGACATTCTCACCCCGGGCGAGGGGCGCATTCGCGCGATGGTGACGATCGCGGGCAATCCGGTGCTGTCGACTCCGAATGGACGGCAGCTCGATCGCGCGTTCAGCGACCTCGAGTTCATGATCGCGGTCGACCCGTATCTCAATGAGACCACTCGCCACGCGAACCTCATTCTTCCCCCGCCTTCGCCCCTCGAGCGCGAGCACTACGACATCGCGTTTCACATGCTCGCCGTGCGCAACACCACGAGGTTTGCCGAGGCGGTGTTCGACAAGGGGCCCAACGCGCGGCACGACTGGGAGATCTTGCTGGGGCTCGCTCGCAGGCTCGAGCGGCACCGCGGGTTCTCGCTGGGCCGCGCGTTCACGTGGATGGCGCTCGAACGCCTGGGCGTGAAGGGCATGCTCGACCTTTCCCTGCGCTTCGGGCCGAAGCGGCTGACCTTGAAGAAGATCGCGAAGGCGGTGCATGGCATCGACCTGGGTCCCCTCGAGCCGGTGCTGCCGGGGGCGCTGCAGTCGAAGACCAAGCGGGTCGACCTTGCTCCGAAGGCGCTGGTCGATGACGTCGCGCGATTGGAGGCGTCGCTCAGTCAGGTCGTCGTGCCCGGGTTCAAGCTGATCAATCGCAGACAGCTGCGCGATTGCAATTCGTGGCTCCACAACGCGCCGAAGCTCGTCAGCGGGCCGGCGCGGTGCACGTTGCTCGTTCATCCTGATGACGCGAAGCCGCTGGGGATCGTGGCGGGTGATCGCGTTCGGGTGAAGTCGCGCGTCGGTGAGGTCGTGGTGCCCGTGGAGTTGAGCGAGTCGATGATGCGCGGCGTGGTGAGCTTGCCGCATGGGTATGGGCATGGCCGCGAGGGTGTTCGGCTGCAGGTCGCCGCGGCGCATGCGGGCGAGAGCGTGAATGATCTCACGGATGAGCTGGCGATCGATGCGCTCAGCGGGAATGCCGCGTTCAGTGGCGTGCCCGTCGAGGTGCTCCGATTTGAGAAGTGAGTCATCTCTGCAGTTCTGCGGGTCTGCCAGTCTCTCCTCCGCCGCTCACTCGGCGGCTACTCGCTGATGAAGTGGATGCCCTGCTCGCTCATCAACTGCACGAACGCGAGATCACGCGCACTACACCCGATACGAATGCTGTCGCCCGGGGAATGCAGTGGGCGCAGCGTCCACTGCACTCGAGACACGTAGGCGCTTCACCGGAATCAGGCGCTCTCCTCCCATCGCGGTAAGGTGAACCCATGTTGACGTCGCTCACGCTGAACAATGTCCGTAGCTGGAAGTCGGCCACGATCCCGCTGTCTCCGTTGACGGTGATCGTAGGGCCGAATGCCAGCGGCAAGACGACTGTCCTCGAGGCGCTCAGTTTCATGGCGCACATGGCCGGTGTGGCCCGCAATTGGTGGTCCCCTCGTCCCGGCGTCGCGGCAACATTTCTACGCAGCGGGGCGGAGCGAATGGAGCTGAGTTCGAAGGGAGATGTGGATCTTACGCTCGTGTCTGACGGGGCCGACGTCTCTGTGACTGGGCAGGTTCCAGTTCCGTTTAGCTGGCGCAGCCAGGGTCGCTTGGTCAAAGCAGAAGGCAACGATCTGCTGCTGGAGCAGTTTGCCCGGCTCCGGCTTCTTCGCCTGGAAAGCCGTCGTCTCGCAGCCGACAGCTATAGCCAGGACGAACGTCCACGAGTCCAGGAAGACGGATCGCATCTTCCGACCGTCCTTGCGTCGATGAAGCAGGAGGATTCGGAGGTCTTCACAAGGATCGAGCAATATCTTCGTCGGGTCGTGCCGGGGCTGGAGGCAATTCGCGCACCGAGAACGAAGGTTCAGGTCGAGGAAAATCGAATCGTCGTGATCGACGGAACCGCCACGACTCTCAATGAAAAACGCAGCTACATCGGAAACGAGCTGTTGTTCGACATGCAGGGGGCAACGGGCATCCCCGCGAGCCAAGCTGGCGAAGGCACGATTCTCACGCTCGGTCTTCTTACCGCGTTGGGGGGCATCGACCCACCTGCGATCGCGCTGCTCGATGACATCGACATGCGGCTTCACCCCAAAGCTCAAGGAGAACTCGTAGCGATCATCCGTTCATTGATGAAGGCTGGGTTGACCAAACAGTTCATTGGCACCACGCACTCGCCCTTCTTCCTGCAGCACCTTCGACCTGAGGAGATTGTTGTCGTGGACAACACCGTCGGTGGTTCGATCGCCCAGCGTCTCGACGCGCATCCTGACTTCGAGAAGTGGAAGGACACCATGGGGCTCGGTGAGTTCTGGTCGTGGGCTGGTGAGTCATGGGTCCGCCCCGAGTGATTCGCTTCGGTTCACTCGCAGAGGCACCACTGGATCACCTCGTCGGCCGCGCACTCTTTGACCGCGTAACTGAAGCATCCATTGACTGGGCCGCAGGCCAGTTGGATTCAGTGAGGGTCTGGGCTGAAGAACGACGATGGGCGTCAGAGCCTGCTCAGGTACCTAAGTTCAGATTCGGTCGGTTTGACGGCCTTCCTCGCGGTCGCGACGCCTATCGAACAAGCCGGCTGCTCGCGGAGTTCGTCGAGGCGGGTTGTGAGCTTGTGCTAATTCTGCGTGACCAAGATGGCGACCTCGAGCGCGAAGGCTCCATTCGCGAAGGCGTCGCGTCCTTCGTCTCCAAGTTCAACGCGAAATTGATCGTTTGCATCGGCGTTCCTTCTCTCGAGCTCGAGTCATGGATTCTCTGCGGATTTGAGGCGCGATCTCCTCGGGAACACGCCGCTCTAAAGGCGCTCAAGCAAGAGCTGACTTTTGACCCGACCCTGGAATCAGAGCGGCTGACGAATCGCCTGGACCACGAGATCCTGAGTCCAAAGCGCGCGCTCGCACTCCTCTCCGAACGTGATTCGGCTCGCGAACAGGCCTGCTGGCTAGATGCACCGCTGCAGCTACTTGCCGGTCGCGGCCCGTTTAATGGTCTGAGGCAATTCCTGAACGAAGCCGAGGCCCGTGCACGGACTGTTTACGAGGGCATGTCGAGGTAGCCCGAGGTTCACGGAGCCCGAGGTTCACGGAGGGCGAGCCACACTCTCGTGCCAATGTGTCCGACGATCGAGGCCTTCGCGCGGTGCGGCTCGTTCCAGCCGGGAAAGTCGGTGCTGCGCGAGGCCTTCTCAAGCGGCTGACCGGCGGTCTGGGGCTCGATGCCGAGGCACATGAGCGCGACTCACCGGATCTGGTCAGAGGAGATCGGGGTAGGGTCGCCGCGGTGAGGGAGCGCGCCACGAAGGAGTATCAGCGGCTCCACGGTCCCGACGTCCGTCGCTGGCGCAAGTGGGGCCCGTACCTCTCCGATCGTTCGTGGGGCACCGTACGCGAGGACTACAGCGCGAACGGCGACGCATGGAGCTACCTCCCGCACGACCTCGCGCGCTCGAAGGCCTACCGCTGGGGCGAAGACGGCATCGCGGGCTTCAGCGATCGCTACCAGATCCTCTGCTGGTCGCTCTCGCTGTGGAACGAACGCGATCCCATCTTGAAGGAGCGCCTCTTCGGCCTCGACTCCACCGAGGGCAATCACGGTGAAGACGTGAAGGAGTGCTACTTCTACCCGGACGGCACTCCGTCCCATTCGTACATGCGGATGCTCTACAAGTATCCGCACGCCGCGTTCCCTTACGAGCAGCTGATCACCGAGAACCGCCGCCGCAACGGACAGGGCGCGGAGTTCGAGCTCATCGACACCGGCCTCTTCGATCAACACCGATACTTCGACGTCGAGATTGAGTTCGCCAAGGAAGACGAAGACTCGATGGTGTTCCGCGTGACGGCGCACAACCGCGGGCCTGAGGCCGCGGCGATTCACCTCATCCCCAACCTGTGGTTTCGCAATGTCTGGAGCTGGGGCGCCGACGCGCGCGTGCAGCCGATCATCACCGCCGATCGATCCGCGGGCGTGAACGCGCTCCTCGCCGACGATTCGCACGCTCCGCAGCTCGATGGGTTGCTCGCTGATTCGCGGCTCGGCCCCTACCGGCTCGAGCTCCCGCCTGACGCCGAACTCTTCTTCACCGACAACGAAACGAACGCGCCCCGGGTCTTCGGAAGCGAGGCGAAATCGAAGAGCGCGTTCACCAAGGACGCCTTTCATCGGCGCCTCGTGCAGAACGAACTGGGCGCCGTGAACCCGCAGCTCCAGGGCACGAGGGCGTGCGCACGGCAGCGTTCGGTCGTCCCCGCGGGGGGCTCGGTCGTGATGCGCATGCGGCTGTGCCCCGCGAACAAGACACCTTCGTCCGCCGACGCGATGGACGAGCTCGTGCGGGTGCGCCGCGCCGAGGCCGACGAGTTCTACGAAGCGTTGCACCCGGCGGAAGCCACCCAGATCGAGCGACAGGTGCAGCGGCAAGCCTGGGCGGGAATGGTCTGGTCGAAGCAGAGCTACTTGTTCGACGTGTCCACCTGGCTCGACGGCGATGATCAATCCGCGCCTCCGCCCCCGAGCCGCAAGAAGGGCCGCAATCGCCACTGGCGCCATCTCAACTCGATGCGCGTGCTGTCGATGCCCGACAAGTGGGAATACCCGTGGTTCGCCGCGTGGGATCTCGCCTTCCACATGGTGCCCTTCGCCCGCATCGACGCGGAGTTCGCGAAGGAACAGCTGTGGCTGATGCTGTTCGAACAGTTCCAGCATCCCAACGGACAGATCCCCGCGTACGAGTGGGAATTCTCCGATCTGAATCCTCCCGTTCAGCCGTGGGCCGTGTGGCGCGTCTACAACATGGACCGGGTGCAGAACGGCAAGGGCGACCTCGAGTTCCTCGAGCGCTGCTTTCACAAGCTGATGCTCAACTTCACCTGGTGGGTGAACAAGGTCGACCGCGAAGGACTCAACGTGTTCGAGGGCGGCTTCCTCGGCCTCGACAACATCACCGTCATCGATCGCAGCAACCCGCTCCCCGGCGGCGCGTCACTGGAACAGAGCGATGCCACCGGGTGGATGGGCATGTTCTCGCTCGTGATGATGCGCATGGCGCTGGAGCTGGCCAAAACTCAGAGCGTCTACGAAGGTCTCGCCACCAAGTTCTTCGAGCACTACGTCTACATCGGCGCCGCGATGAAGATGGAGCGCCATGGCCGCACGCTGTGGGACGAGAACGACGGGTTCTTCTACGACCTGCTCCGTTTTCCCGACGGGCGCTCGATTCCCTTTCGGGTGAGGTCGTTGGTGGGCCTCATTCCGCTCTTCGCGATCGAGCGGCTCGAGGAAGCGTGGATCAAGCCCTTCCCCGTCTTCACCGAGAACTTCCGCTGGTTCATGAAGTTCCGGCCCGAGATGACCGCGCAGACCGTCACCCGTGTGACCACCGGTGACGCCACCACGCACGTGCTCGCCGTCGTCGATCGCCATCAACTCGAGACACTGCTCGCGCGTGTGGTCGACCCGGCCGAGTTTCTGTCTCCGTGCGGCGTGCGCAGCTTGAGCAAGTATCACCAGGCCAACCCCTTCGTGTTCGGCAACGCGGTGGTGAGTTACGAACCTGCCGAAGCCGTCAGCAAGCTCAAGGGCGGCAACAGCAACTGGCGCGGGCCGGTGTGGTTTCCCACCAGCTTCCTGATGATCGAGACGCTTCGGAAACTCGAGAAGGCGTTCGGCACCGACGTCACCATCGGCGTCGCTGATCAACGCACGCAGCAACTGGGCAAGGTCACCCTCAATGGACTCGCGCAGAATCTCGCCGACCGGATGATCTCGATCTTCCTGCCCGACGCCGAAGGGTATCGGCCCTGCCACGGCCCCAAAGGAACTCGCCGCGCGGAGTTGTTCGCGAAGGACCCGCACTGGAAAGACCTGCTGCTCTATTACGAGTACTTCCACGCAGAGACCGGCGAAGGCCTCGGTGCGAGTCACCAGACGGGCTGGACGGGCCTGGTCGCGAGCCTCATCGACGAGTGGAGGAAGTGAGCTTCAGAGCTCGAGGACTTCCCAGCGAATCGTGCGCGAACCCGTCGACTCGACCTGCACGTCTTTGAATTGCGCAGCGCCGGTGATGCGCACGCGCCGCACCTGACCCACGGTATCGACCGAACACGCTGTGCACGTCGCCGTTGAGTCGGCGGCGAGCCGCGTCGCCTTGAGCACGGTGCCATCCGCGAGTGTGAACGTCGCTACGCCTGCAGGCCCCAGTGCCACCACCACGTCGAGCACGTCGGCGCGCGACTGCTCCGTCACCACCGAAGGGTTGGTCGAGGGCGCGAGCGTCTGCACCTCGGCGTCGAGCAACGGCACCAGCTGGTTCTCCACGATGAACAACGGAATGCGCCCCAGCGGCGCAGGCACGTCGACGAACGCCGGACCCGCGTGCACCGTGTGCTCCGTCCATTCCACGTAGCGCCCCGGAGGCAGCCACACGTGACGCGTGGTCACACCTCGGCGAACGACCGGCGCCGCGTACAGCGAATCGCCGATGAAGAACGTGTCCTCGACGGTCCAGGCTTCCGGGCTCGCGGGGAAAAGCAGGAACGGGTGACGCGTGAGCGGAATGCCCGTCGCATGCGCCTGCACCGCCAACGCCCGCGAGTACGGCGCGAGCCTCGTGTGGAGTGAAGCTGAAGTCCGGTAAATGTCCTGCGTCTCCACGTCGTCCCACAACCGCGCCTTCACCCGGTTGCCACCGATCGGGTTCGAGCACGCGTCCTCGTCGTGCATCATCGGAGAGAGCGCGCTCATCTCGTACCAGCGCACCAGCATCTCCTTGTCGTGCGGCGCGTCGGTGATGCACTTGTAGCCGCCGGTGTCGGTGCTCCAGTACGGCACGCCCGTCATGCTGAGGTTGAGCCCGCCACGCAGCATCGCGGGAAGCCCCTCGGTGTTGTCGAAGCTCGCTTCGGGATCTCCGCCCCACACTTCGAACGCGTACTGCTGACTGCCCGTGTATCCCGAGCGCAGGAAGCACATCGAGTCGCGATCCTTCAGCAGGTCGTACGCCGCCTTCGCCGACAGCACCGGGAAAGCGTTGTGCACTTCTTCACCCGTTCGGCCGTCAGCGAAACGTGACGAACGCGCCACGTACTCGCCGAAGTCATGCATCCACCCGTCGTATCCAAGGTCGAGCGAGCGCCCAAGCATGCCCTGGAACCACGCGACCGCTTCGGGGTTGGTGAGATCGATGGTCGAGATCGTCTGCGCGCCGCCCGAGAGGAAGAAGCTGGTGGCCGAGCCACCGTCCGGAGACATCTCGAAGAAGTGGTGCTCGTCACCATAGCGATAGTCCGCTGCGCTGCCGGCCGCCGTCATCGACACGTACGGGTTGTTGTACGCCATCGCCTTGAAGCCGTTCGCGTGCAGCAACGCGGTCCACGCCCGCAGCTCCGGTTCGATGCCGATCTGCGAGCCTGAGGGCAGCACGTGCAGCGCATCGTCGACCGCGGTGAGCGGCAGCTTGCGATCGCGCATCAGTTGCCATTCATCGACGCCCTCGACCTTCGCGCCCCGATTGATGCGGCGCCTCGGACCGTACGCCCACGCGGGAGGAATCAGCGGCCGCCCGGTGTCGGCCGTGAAGTCGTCGATTGCCTCGAGCGGTCGATCACGCACGTAGAACACGAGCGCCAGTTGGCTGTCGTCCACCGCGACCCGGAACGTGCCCGGCGCGTCGGCGTCGGTGCCGAAGTGCATCTCACTGCGCCGCGTGGTGTCGGCCCACACCGAGACACCGTGCGTGGTGTGGAAGAACGGCACCGGGTAGTAGGTCATCGAGGGCCCATTCGGGTACGGGTTGTTTGCGCTCGGGCCCGCGTCTTCACCGCCACCGAGCCCGCCTTCTTCCGGCCACGAGTAGAGCGTCTGCCCCAGGTGATCGAGCGTGGCGGTGCGCTGGCCCATGCCGAAGAAGTGCGAGTTCGCCGGCATCACGAACGCGAGCGAGGACTTGTTGAAGTGCCGCGCGTCATCGACCGACTGCTCGTACCGAAGCCGCGTCCCCTGGGTGCGCAGCTTCACTTCGATTACTCCCAAATCGTCGGTGAGCTTCAACGTCGCCGAGGTCGCATCGGAAGACTCGATGGTCCCGCTGGTGAGGTTTCGCCAGGGCCGCTCGTTGGAACGGTAGCCATCCCACCCGGGGACGATCTGCGCCTCGTACGTGTGCCCGTCGAAAGTGACCTGCGGGCCGCCGCTGGTCTCGAGGCGCGTCACCCCATCGGCACCGGTCACCTTGAAGGAAAACGGCGACGCGGTGACGCGCGCGGTGAAGCCATCACCCTGCAACGTGACGGTGGCCGGCGGAGTCGGCTTGGGGCAGCCGCAAAAGACCGCCGCGATGATCAGAGTCAGCCGCTTCATGGGGAGCAGCTAATCACGGCGGCCCCGCTGACTCCTCTGCTGAGCTTCGGCCGGCCTTCAATTCGACCGTCAAGAGGTGCGTCGTCGTCGCCGGTCTGCCGATTGACCTGTGTCTTCAGGGGCCGCGCGTGCCCGCTTGTTCGCGTAAAGGGCGACGTCTGCCGCGGCCAGCAACGCTGTGGTGGTGTTCCCATCGCGAGGGAAGAGGGACAGCCCCAGGCTCGCGCGCACCGGCACGGACTGACCCGCGAGCTCGGTCGGCTGGCACAGCGCCTCGAGCAAGGTGTTGACGCGTCGGTTCACGTCGGCCTCGCCTTGAACCGCGTGGAGAACCACCAGGAACTCGTCTCCGCCGAGGCGTCCCACCGTGCCACCAGCCCCACAGCTCGAAGCAAGCCTCTGGCCGACCACGCGCAGCAGGGCGTCGCCGGCGGGGTGCCCCAGACTGTCGTTGACGCCTTTGAACCCATCGAGATCGAGGAGCGCGATCGCGAACGCTTCCTCCGTTCCGACGGTGAGCGTCTTCTCGAGCAGGGCCACCAGCGCGCGACGATTGAGCAGGTTTGTGAGCGCGTCGGTGTTCGCGAGCTGATGCACCTCACCCTGCAGTTGCAGCTCGATGACCAACTGGTCGAACTGATCGGCGACGAAGCGGACCATCAAGACGGCGATGCTGAGCATGCTCACGCCCAACACCCGGGAGTCGAAGTCACCGACCGACATCATCGCCACCGAGATCGGAACGATCCCCAACGCGAGCGCGGCGACGGCAGAGGGGCGGAGCGTCGCGAAGCAGTGAGCGATCGACATCGAGCCGAAGGCCAACGAGATCGGGATGAGTGTCGAGCGAGCAAACGTCCCCGACACGAACGTCCAGGTCGCGAACGCCCCGAGCGCGAACAACATCGAGAAGGCGATCCAGGCGGACCGTCGCAGAGAGACTGACACTGCTGCGGGGGAGAGTTCGGCTCGCGACCTCCGCAGCCAAACCGTCGTCCGCACCACCGCGAGTACGACGAGCAGCGACATCCACGCGTAAGCGCGAAGAGCGATTCCGGTGTGCGCGCACACGGCCATCACGATCAGCGTGTTGAGCGAGGCGATCGCGTAGATCATCGGCACGTGTTGTCGAATGCGCGCGAGCTGGCGGCGCTCGAGCTCGACGCGGATCGTTTCAGGTGCTCGAGGAACGAGCCACCCGGCCAATCGTCGCAAC
>JAYVNA010000523.1:0-4103 GCA_043758715.1 Archangium sp. | reverse complement strand
TCGCACCACATCGACGCCCGCCGGCGCAGCACCGACGAGCTGGTGCGCATCGCCGTCGAGGCGAAGGCGAAAGGCGCACCGGTGACCTTCAAGGACCTCGGCGAACGCCGTTTGAGCGACCTGCTGAAGATCGTCGCCGCTGGGGGCCGGTGGGAAGGCCGCGTGGCGACGGTGACCACGACCAGTCGCCGACGGCCTGTGCTGCACCGAGTCTGCGCCGAAGATGCGCTCCTGCGTGGCCACCTTCTGTCTCGTTTCAGGGGCCTGCCTCCCGGCAGCGAAGAAGCCCCTCGCGCTCAGTGGTGATGGCTGGACGCTGACCGCGCTCGATGGCGCCACCCTGGCCTTCGCGCGCGAGGGACCCTGCTTCAGTTGTAGGGCGAGGGACTGAGATCGTCGCCCGGGAGCGGCTTCGGCTTGGGCCGGGGGGCCACGGGCTTCTTCTTGAGCTCGAATTCAAGTGGGAGATCGGCCACCGGGCTCAAGCTGCGCAGCTCGTCGAGGAAGCCTTCCCTGGTCACCTTCAGCTTGAGCAGCGTTCCTTCATTCCACTTCATCTCGAAAGGCGTGAGGCCGAGCAGCACATCGCCATCGAAGACCTCGGCCTTGTCCGGCGTGCTGGTGATCTTGAGCACCACCGTCTTGATGGCCGGGGGCGGCGGCTTGACGGGCTCCACCACCTTCACGGGTTCCGGCGGGGGCACGGGGTCCACCTTCACCGGCACCGCGACCGGCACCTGCGGGGGCGGCCGGGTGAGCACGAAGGCCAGGGCGGCGAGCAGCACCACCACCAACCCGCTCGCGATGAACAGCGGCCAGCGCGATCGCGGCGCGTGAGTGGGAACCAGAACCGCGGGCACGTTCTCCGATGGAGGTTCTGCCTGCGTCACTAACGCGATCGGAGCAGGGCCGACCGACGAGGCGCGCGAGGGCGGGCTGTTGAAGGCACCCGAGACGCGCTCCGAGGCCACGGGCGAGGGGCCGGCACCCTTGAGCGCTCCGAACAGGAACTGCTCGAACACCTCGACGACTTCGAGCATCGACTGCGGGCGGGCTTCGCGCTCCTTCTCGAGCATGCGCATGATGATCGCCGCGAGCTCGGGGGGCACGAACGAGTCATGGAGGCCCGACACCAGCGGGGGCGCCGGCGTCCTCATCTGAGCCATCATCACGCCGATGACGGTGTCCGACTCGAACACCACCCGGCCCGCGATCAGCTCCCAGGCGATCAGGCCCAGCGAATAGATGTCGCTGCGGGCGTCGACCCGCAGGCCCGACGCCTGCTCGGGTGACATGTACTGAGGGGTGCCCACCACCACGCCCAGGGCGGTCTGCGCGCCCGAGCCCGAGGTATCGGCCACCTTCGCCACGCCGAAGTCGACCACCTTGACGAAGTCCTTCTGGCCCGAGCGCTGGAGAATGATCACGTTCTCCGGCTTGAGATCGCGATGCACGATGCCCTGCTCGTGCGCCGCCGCCAGCGCCCGGGCGATCTGCACCAGGATGCCGACGGCGCGCGTGGCGTAGAGCACCCGCTCGCGCTGAATCAGCTGGGCGAGCGTGGGCCCGTCGAGGAACTCCATCACGAAGTAGAACCGGCCGGTGTCGGTGCGGCCGAAGTCGCTGATGTCGACGATGTTCTGCTGGCCGATGCGCGAAGAGGCGACCGCTTCACGCTTGAAGCGCTCGACGAACTCAGGGTCCTGGCTGAGCTCGTACTTCATCACCTTGATCGCGAACACCCGGCCCAGCTCGATGTGCGTGGCGCGATAGACCTCGCCCATGCCGCCTTCCGCGAGGTGCGAGACAATCTCGTAGCGGCCGGCGATCACGTCACCGGGCTGCAGCTTGCCCGGAGGCCCGGTGGGTATCGGCCTCATGGTAGTCGCCTCGACCGAAGAGGCATCGAAGTCTTCTTCGCCGGAGTACGCGACCGGCGCGGGCACGGGGTCCGCGGCCACGTTCTGCTGGCCGCTGGGGCGCACCATGGTGTGGCCACCCCCATCGTCGTCGTCGTGCGGCTCGGCCGAAGCCATCACCGCGCTGCGACGCGCGTCTTCACCGCCGAGCGCCGAGATGGCGCCGCTGGCCGGGGTTGACGGGGCCTGGCCCACGGAGGGAAGGCGCAGCGCTGAGATGGCACTGCTGGCACGGGCCGCCGGGGCCTGGCCCACTTTGGGAAGCCCCAGCGCAGAGATGGCCCGGCTGTCACGGGCGGCCGGGGGCATCGCACCACTGGCGCGCACCGCCGGCGCCGGAGCGGAAACGACGCCACTCTGACGAGAAGGGGCGGTGACCGCGGGCGTCGCACCACTGGCGCGCACGGCCGGCGCCGGAGCGGAAATGACGCCACTCTGACGAGAAGGGGCCGTGACCGCGGGCACCGCACCGCTGGCGCGCACGGCTGGAGCCGCCTTGTTCACGCCACTCGCGCGCACGGCTTTGTTCACGCCGCTGGGCCGCGCAGCGGCGGGCACCGCTCCACTCGCGCGGGGCGCGGAGGCCTGCATCACCGGGTTCGCCACCGGCCGAGCACCGGGTATTAGCGCCGGGGTTTGAGCGGTCAGGTCAGGCTGCGCTTCGGGCTGGGTGGTGACGTCGATCCGCGCCGAGACGAGCCGCACCACCAACTCGAGCCGCCCGATGCGCAGCACCGAACCCGCGTTGAGCTCGGCGGAGGCGACCGGCTCTCCATTCACCATGGTGACGCCGGTGGCCTGCACCATCAAGACGCCGTCGCGCTCTTCCACCACGGCGTGGGTCGGCAGAATCTGGCCGTCGATCTTGAGCCGCACGGTGCTGCCCTGCGCCGTCCCGAAGGAGGTCGGTTTGTCGATGGCGAACACCTTCTCCCCACCCTTGATGATCAGCTCGAACTTCGGGCGGGGAGACATGGTCGATCGAATGTAGCCGCGGCAAGGTGACCTGTCGCGACAACAGGGGTTCAGCAGCTGGAAATTCTTCGCGAGCGTCGCGCGTGAGCGCTGGGAATCAGAAGAGGATGGTGAGCCGCCAGCGGAGTTCCGCCGATTGATAGCCATCGGCAAACAGGAAGAAGAACTCATACGCGAGCGCGCCGCCCATCGAGAGCGTCGCAGAGATGTGGAAATCAGTTCCGACTCGAGCGACGAGTGCGGGACCCGTTCCCCAGGGGCTCGAGTACCCGAGGTGGGGCGGGGAGTCCTCGTCGCCGAGCAGGTTCGTATGTTGAACGCCCGCAGCGACGCCGGCGAAGAGATCCGCCGCGCCAATGGCCATGAGCACGTCTGCACCGGCGAGCGCGCGAAAGACGCCGTGGTGTCCCGGGAAGGTGGGCCGATTGGGTGGCGAGTACGCCGCACCGAAGTGAGCCCCGAACCGGAGCCAGCGCAGCGCGCGGTAGCTCAGCTCGAGCTCGCTCCACCCCGAAACGGTTTCGATGCGCGGCCACCGGATCGCGAGAGCATCGGGGCCCAGTGCCAGCGTCACCCCCCACTTGAGGGGTTCAGGCGCAGGAGGCGGCGGCGCGCCGAGACCCGGTTCGGCCGCGCACAGCCACAGCGCGGCGAGCATTCCCATCACTGGGGGATCGGCACCGGCACGGTCCCCAACTGCTGCTGAGGTGGAGGGGGCGCCATGCGCCGCGCTGACTCGACCGCGTCGAGGTACATGCGCTTGCGATCGTGCGCGGCCGCCTGCTCGTAGGCCACCAGCGCCTGGCCCCAGTCACCGCGCGCTTCCCACGCGACGCCGAGGTCGTACCAGGCGCCGCCGAGCTCAGGCTGCTGCTGGGTGAGCTGCGTGAAGTAGCTGATCGCGCCATCCCAGTTGCTCGAGAGCAGCAGGTTCACACCCTGGCTCAGCGGGCCGCCGTCTTCGAGGGTGAGTTCGGCGCGCTGGCGGCCCGGCAACAACGTCGCCGCCAGGCTCTGCGCGATGGAGTCAGCCGACCCGCGCACCAGCTCCGGCGCCTCATCGACCCGGCCACTGCGGCGATCCCAGAAGGTGAAGTCGAAGGGCTCCTGGCCATCGAGCTGCTTGACCACGATGCGCGCGGTGATGCGGCTGTGAGAGCGGAGCCCATTGCGGGTGAACTCGGTGCCGACCGCCGATTCCGTGAGGCG
>JAYVNA010000522.1:0-4109 GCA_043758715.1 Archangium sp. | reverse complement strand
CGAGCGCGGCGTCGTAGGCCTTCTTGCCCCGCTCGATGAACTTGTCCTGCTCGGCCTTGGTGGCCAACTGCATCACGGGCCCGCGGTAGCCCTGGCGCTTGTCGACGGCCAGCAGGCCCCACAGCACCGCTTCCTGCGCGGCGCGCTGCTTCTCACTGTCCATCGTGGTGAAGACCTTGAGGCCTTCGTTGAGCAGCATCTTGTTGCCGAAGCGATCGACCACGTCGCGGCGGGTCTCTTCGGTGAAGTACGGGGCGAACTGATGGAAGACGTCTTCCACCGGGTAGACGCTCACTTCGGCCTTGCTGGCCTCGTCGAACTCCGCGGTGGTGATCATCCCCTTCTCTTTCATCTGGCCGAGCACGTACTGGCGGCGCTTGCGCGCCTTCTCGGCGTCGCGGAACGGGGAGTAGTTCGAGGGCGCCTGCGGCAAGCCCGCGAGCAGCGCCATCTCGGCCAGCGTGAGGTCCTTGACGTCTTTGCGGTAGTAGTTCTCGGCGGCCGACTGCACGCCGTAGCTGTGGTGCCCGAGGTAGACGTTGTTCAGGTAGAGATAGAGGATCTCTTCCTTGGTCAGCTCGCTCTCGAGCCTGCGAGCCAGCAGCGCCTCGCGGATCTTCCGCTTGATGGTCTTGGCGGTCGATTCTTTGTAGCCCTCGGCGGAGATCAGCACCGCCTTGGCGGTCTGCTGGGTGAGGGTGGAACCGCCCTGCACCTTGCCCTTGCCGGTGACCTTCTTCATCACGGTTTTGAAGACGGCGCGGCCGGTGCCGAGAATGTCGATGCCGAAGTGGTCGAAGAAGTCGGCGTCTTCGGCGGCGATGAAGGCCTGCACCAGGCGCTTGGGAATGCGCTCGTAAGGCACCACCTTGCGGCGCTCGTTGTAGAACTCGCCCGCGAGTACGCCATCGCCCGTGTAGACCTCGGTGAGAATGGGCGGCCGGTAGGCGTCGACCTTGGGGATGTCGGGCAACCCGTCGGAGTACTTCCAGGTCACGAACCCAAAGCCCATCGCGCCGGCGGTGACGCCGGTCAGCAACAGGAACCCGAACAGCTTGAACGGCAGCTTCCACCAGCGCTTCGACGGCACGTTGACCAACAGCAGCTTCCCTTCAGTCATGCGGAATGCTCCCCGCCGTTTGCGTGCGGAACCGGAGGCTTCCAGTCGAGACCTGCACGTTTGAGCACATCGACCAGATCCTCCGGGAGCTTCGCTTCAATCACCATCTTCCGTCCGTCTTCCGGGTGCGGAAACTCGAGCCTGGTGGAGTGCAGGAACAGCCGTTTGAGACCCCACTGCGCCTTTGCCTCCCGGTTGAACGCGAAGTCCCCGTGCTTTGGGTCCCCCGCCACCGGATGGCCAATCGCCGTGAAATGTCGCCGAATCTGGTGCGTCCGGCCAGTCTCAATCGTGCACTGCACGAAAGCCGCGTGGGCGGTTTGACACAGTACTTGGTACCGGGTGCGAGCCTCCTGCATGTTGACGCCGCGGCGATCCCGGCTCTCGGCGGTCTGCTGGTGTTCCTGCAACGGGAGGTCGATGAGCCCGCTCTGCTGCTGCAGCTTGCCCTTGACCAGCACGTAGTAGCGCTTCTTCGCTTTGTGCTCGGTGAAGACCTCTGTGAAGTGCACCATCGCGGGGCGGCGTTTGGCCACGATGATGACCCCGCTGGTCTCGCGATCGAGGCGGTGGGCGGGGCTGGCAGAGAAGCCGTTGCGCTCGGCGCGGTCGCCTAGGTACGCGCGGGCCACGTCGACCACGGTGCCCCCGGTGATGCCGCTGCCCGTGTGGGCGGCCATGCCGGAAGGCTTGTTGAGGGCGAGAATCCAGTCGTCCTCGTAGATGATGTCGAGCTCGCTCAAGTCGACCGGCGGGGGCGGAGGGGGCGTTCGTTCGCGATCCCCCAGCAATTGGGCGTCGGTGCCCCGCACGGTGATGACGTCGCCGGCGACCAGTTCCTGCTCGGGCTTGGCCCGCTTGCCGTTGACCCGGATTTTCTTCACCCGGATCATCTTGAACAGATGGCTGAAGGGGACGCTGGCGAGCGTCTTCTTGAGGTACTTGTCGAGGCGCACCCCGGTGTGATCGTCGGTGACCTTGTACTCGAGCATCTGGGACTGCCTGTAGCTCAGCGGAACGCAGTTGTGGAAGGTGCTGGAGGCTGACGATAAGAGGGCCCGCATGGGAAAGCAGGTCAGCATCGAGGAGTTGCTCAAGTCCGGGTCGAAGCAGTGGAACCAGCTTCGTAAGGACAACAAGGTTCCGCTGGATCACACCGGCGCCACGTTCCCCCAGCTGTTCTCGGCGAACGCCGATCTGTCGGGGCTCACGCTCATCGGCACGGAATGGGAAAAGTGCGATCTGTCGAAGGTCAGCTTCAAGGACGCTGACCTCTCGGGCGCCTATTTCCACGGGGGCCGCCTGCAGGACTGCGACTTCCGCGGGGCGAAGATGGAAGGCGCGACGTTCGAAAAGCTCAAGCTGCTGCGCTGCGATTTCACCAACGCGACGGGGCTGGAGCAGCTCGAGTTCGACGACTGCGACATGGACCGGGTGACCGGGCTCGACGGTGAAGATGCGCCGCCGCCTCCTCCGCCGCCCGCGGTGGGCGTGACCAGCTTCACGCGTGAGCAGCGCGCGCACGTGATGGGGCTGAACACCGCGGCGCCGGAGAGCGATCTGCCGCCCTTCCGTCCGGGTGACGCGCCGGGCACGTTGTTGTTCCGCGGGCTCAAGCACATCGCCAACCCGCCGCCGTGGGTGCTCGACGTGCCGGGCCTGCGTCCTCCCCTGCCCGTGCGCATGCCGCCCGGCGCCAGCCTCGAGCACCAGTACCGCGAGGCCGTGAAGACGCGCCTCGAGGGCCGGCGCCCGGTGCCTGACATGCAGATGGTGGCCAAGGCGAAGGAAGTGGTGGCCAGCGGTGGCGGTGATGCGGCCGTGGCGGTCATGTACCTGCGCGAGGTGGGCGAAGAAGTGGTGCCCAGCGAAGCGGCCATCGACGGTCTCAACGCGGACCTGCGCGAGGCGGTCGAGGTGGAAGACGCCACCGCCGACGTCGATCCCCGCATCACGGGGGCGCTGCTCGAGCTCAAGGCCTCCTCGGAAGCGCTCGATGTGCTGGGCGAGCTGAGGATGAAGTTGGCGGCGGTGCAGCTGTTCTCGGCGTTGATCGAGGCGGGCTTCATGCCGGACAACAACTGGGAAGAGGCGGTCGATTCTGCCGAGCCCAGCCAGGACCTGGCGCACATCGCCAGCAACGGCAATCGATCGGTGTTGACGGAGGCGTTCAAGGCCTTCGCTGAGCTGCCGGACGAGATCAAGATGCGGCGGTTGGCGTACCTGGCGGAAGCCACGGCGCACGTTGAAGCGATGGCTGGCCCGGCGCCGGCCGTGGTCGCTCCGCCCGCCGCTCCGTAAAATCCTGTCTCCCTCTCCCCCGCGGGGGAGAGGGTCGGGGTGAGGGGCTAAAGCGAAAGCAGTCCCCGCACGAACGTCCCGGACTCTGGCGCTTTCCGAAACGCCAGAGTCCGCAACTCGACATTCCCCAGAAACGCCAGCAGCCGCTTCCTGACCTCGGCGCGAGGCAACGCGACCTCCGCGACGTCAAAGCACTGCGCCATCGCGAGCTGAGCGGCCGCCAGCGCGCTCAATTCCTTCAGCTCTTCGTGCTGGGCCTTCTCGAGCGCGAAGAAGTACTTCGCCTTCACCAACCCGGGCTGTCCGGCGTTCTCGAAGTCAGACCGAAACGGAGTCCCGCACACGCGGCCATCCGGAAACAGCATCACCACCTCATCGGTGAGGAGCTGCATTCCCGCGCCGACGCCGAGGCGCGAGAGCGTCGACTTCCCATCGCCGCTCTTGCCTGAAGCGACGATTGCCTGTTCGCCCTCTCTCAGCGCGCAGGCATGAATGAGCACAGCGCCTTGCCGGGTGGCAGCGAGGTACCAGGCCAGGCGCAGAATCAGCTCACCGCGGAACACGCCGTCTTCGATCGCGACATCGAGGGTGTCGTCGCTGAGCGTGAAGGTGCACTTCCCCAGCGGCGCGTCGATGGGAGTGCCTTCGAGCGATGCATGCCGGCGCACGGTGAGTGAGGGGGTGCTGC
>JAYVNA010000521.1:0-12506 GCA_043758715.1 Archangium sp. | reverse complement strand
CCTCGCGAATGAACTGGTGCGCGCGCACGACCTCGGCGCGCGCGGCGTGAAGATCTTCAAGGCGCTCGGGCTTCGGTACGGAAACCCCGAGGGAACGTTGCTCGCCGTCGATGACCCCCGGCTCGATGCGCTGTTCGAGAAGGCGGGCGAGCTGGGCATGCCGGTCTCGATTCACACGGGCGATCCCATCGCCTTCTGGAATTCCCCCGATGAAACCAACGAGCGTTTCGACGAGCTGCAAGCGCACCCGGGCTGGAGTTATTTCGGCAAGGACGTGCCCGGGTGGGAAACCTTGTTCTCCTCGTACGAAAGGCTGATCGCGCGGCACCCGAAGACGACCTTCATCGGCGTGCACTTCGGCAACGCCCCGGAGCTGCCCGAGCGCGTCGCCGCGATGCTCGAGAAGTATCCGAACCTCTTTGTCGATACCGGAGCGCGGGTCCCTGAGCTGGGCCGCAAGGCGGAGGTGGTGCGAGCGATCTTCCTGCGCTTCCCCGACCGCATTCTCTTCGGCACCGACCTCGGCGTGGGCGAAGCGCCGGGTGACTTGATGCTCGGCTCGACCGGGGCGCTCCCGCCCAATCAGGCTGACATCGATCGGTTCTTCTCCGCGACCTGGCGTTTCTTCGAGACCTCAGACCGCGCGTTTCCTCACCCGACGCCCATTCAGGGCCGGTGGACCATCGATGGACTGGGGCTTCCTCCCGAGGTGCTCAGGAAGGTCTACTCGGAGAACGCCGCGAAGCTGCTGCATGCAGACTGGCGCTGACCGTTCGCCGGGCGCAGAGTTGTCACGATGGCTCGAAAAACCCTGCTCCTGAGTGTGATGGTCGTCGCGTCGTTCGTGCTCGCGCAGGCCCGGCCCGCTGTCAGTCCTTCCCGCGCGGATGCCGGCGTCACGGTGGCGCGGCCTGCTGCCAGCGATGCGGGGACTCCCGTCGCCCAGGGCGGCGGCTCGTCGGAGGTGGACAAGCTGCGCAAGGAAGTCGCTGAGCTGCGGCAGCGCACGGCCGAGCTCGAACGTCAGAACCAGACGAAGTCCGACGCGCTCACCGCGCAATTCGAGAAGTTCGGAAAACAGCTCGAAGACATGAAGGGCCAGCTCACGAAGCTCAACGAGACCGAGGAACGGCGCTCCGATGCCGAAGAAGCAGCGCAGTCGCACAGGTCGGCGAAAGCGGCCGCGAGCACCAGCCTCAACGGCGTGCTTGGTGGGCTGGCGCTGGGCAACACCGCCGGCGTCGATTCGGCGCTGCAATACGCCGAGAGCGTCTTCACCGGCAACGCTCAGCACGACGTTCAGCTCGCGCGCGCCGCCCTCAGTCAGAACGACCTCAACGCCACCCGCTCGTATCTCCTTCTGGCCCTGATGGAGGCCGAGGCGCAGAACAAGTAGCGGGCAATTCACGCTAGGGTCCCTGCCCATGGGACGACTGATCATGGGCATTCTCGTCATCGCCATCATGGGCTGGCTCGGCTACCGATCGATGTACCGGGGCGCGGCGATACCTGATGCGCAGGGCGTCTCGGCCCCCAAGCAGCGGCTCGACAACGTGCAGAAGGCTGCCAATCGCATCGAGGCGCAGCAGCAGAAGACCGAAGACGACTCGATCAAGAAGTCCGAGACCGACTGACTTCGTCACACGGTTGTGACCGTCGCTCCACGTGAGCGTCGACGCACCTTCTTAGGAAGCCCCATGGCTTCCGTACTCATCGTCGACGACGAGCAGGACCTCGCTGCGCTGGTCGAGTTCAACTTGCAGCAAGCCGGCTTCGAGACGCACATCGCCATCACCGGTGCGCAAGCGCTCGAGCTGGCCCGTCAGCGCGTTCCCGACGTGGTGCTGCTCGACCTGATGCTCCCGGACATTTCGGGGAAAGAAGTCTGCCGGCGGCTGCGCGCTGATCCCAGGACGGCCGAGGTCGCCGTGGTGATGCTCACCGCCCGGGGTGAAGAACTCGATCGCGTGCAGGGCTTCGAGGTTGGCGCCGACGACTACGTCACCAAGCCCTTCAGCCCGCGCGAGCTGGTGTTGCGGCTCAAGGCGCTGTTGCGACGCGCTCACCCGGGAACGGTGGGCGTGCGAATGACGGTGGGCTTGCTCTCGCTCGACACCGGCGCTCACCGCGCCTGGGTGGCCGGCACCGAACTCGAGCTCACCTCGCTCGAGTTCAAGCTGCTCAAACACTTCCTCGCAGAGCCGGGCCTGGTGCAGTCACGCGAGCGGTTGCTCACCGACGTCTGGGGCCTGACCTCGTCGCTCGAGACGCGCACCGTCGACACCCACATGATGCGGCTGCGCGAGAAGCTGGGGCCCGCGCGCGAAGCGATCGAGACCGTGCGCGGTGTCGGGTACCGCCTGTCAGACGAAGCCGCGAGTTGAACGAGACGAGTGATCGTCGCACCCCGCTGCCAAGGGAGTGGCAAACGCTCAGGTCCCCTGGCTGCGGGGGTGGCGAATGTCGGTGCCCTTCACCAGGTAGATCACCATCTCCGCAAGGTTGGTGGCGTGATCACCGATCCGCTCCAGGTGCTTGGCGACGAACAGCAGGCTGGTGGCGCGGCGGATGTTCTTCGAGTCTTCCATCATCAGCTGCAGCAGATCGTTGAGGAGCTTCACGAAGAGCGCATCGAGGAAGTCGTCGCTCTTGAGCACCTGGTCCGCCAGCGCCACGTTGCCCTTCACGAAGGCCTCCAGCGCGTTCTGCAGCTGTTCCTGGGCCAGTTGGGCGAGCCTGGGGAGGTCGTCGTAGATGGGCAGCGCGTCTGAGTTGTTCAAGTCGACCGCGCGCTCGGCGATGTTCACCGCCAGGTCGCCCACCCGCTCCAGGTCGGTGACGATCTTCAAGGCGGTGGTGATCAGCCGCAGATCGCTGGCTGCCGGCTGCCGCAGCGCGATGATCTTCCGGCAGAGATCGTCGATCTCGAGCTCGAGGCGATTGACCGCGACGTCGCTCTTCAGCACGTGCTCGGCGAGCTTCGAGTCGCGCTGCACCACCGCGCGCACGCACTCGGCGATCATCGTCTCTACCCGCGCGCCCATCGCCAGCAGCCCATCTCTCAACTTGTTCAGGTCCCGCTCGTAGGCTCGGTCGGTGTGGGTCGCCATGGTTCACCCAAACTTGCCGGTGACGTAGTCCTCGGTGCGCTTCACGCCGGGGTTGGTGAAGATCTGCGCGGTGGAACCGACCTCGACCAGCTCACCCATGTAGAAGAAGGCGGTCTGATCGGAGACGCGCGCGGCCTGCTGCATGTTGTGGGTGACGATCACGATGGTGTACCGGGCCTTGAGCTCGTGGATCAGCTCCTCGATTTTTGCGGTGGAGAGCGGGTCGAGCGCGCTGGCGGGCTCGTCCATCAGCACCACCTCGGGCTCGACGGCGAGCGCCCGCGCGATGCAGAGCCGCTGCTGCTGTCCCCCGGAGAGCGCTAGCGCCGATTCGCCCATCCGATCCTTCACCTCGTCCCACAAGGCCGAGTGCGTCAGGCTCGCCTCCACCCGTGCAGCGAGCTCGGTCTTGTCGTTGAGGCCGGCCACCCGCAAGCCGTAGGCGACGTTCTCGAAGATCGACTTGGGGAAGGGGTTCGACTTCTGGAACACCATGCCCACCCGGCGGCGCAGCTCGACCACGTCGACCCCGCGCGCGTTGATGTCCTGCCCGTCGAGGAGCACCAGTCCGTCCTGGCGCGCGCCGGGGATGAGCTCGTTCATGCGGTTGAGGCAACGCAGGAAGGTCGACTTCCCGCAGCCCGATGGGCCGATGAGGGCGAGCACCTGCTTCTCGGCGATGGAGAGATTGAGGTCCTTCACCGCGGTCTTGGCACCGTAGTGGATCGAGAGGCCGCGAATCTTGAGCTTGGGCTGGTGAGCGCTCATGGCTCAGCCCGCCCGTCGGCGCGAGCGCGAACGGATCACGATCGCGACGAGGTTGAGAGAAAAGGTGAGAGCGAGCAACACCAGCACCGTCGCGTATAGCAGCGGCCGCGTGGCATCGACGTCGGGTGACTGCGTGGCCATCACGTACGTGTGGTAGCCGAGGTGCATGAACTGCGAGGAGAGCGCCCTGGGTAGCTCCGGCAGGTAGTACGCGGCGCCCGTGAGCAGAATGGGCGCCACCTCCCCCGCCCCGCGCGAGACCGCGAGGATGGCGCCGGTGAGGATCCCCGGCAGCGCGCCTGGCAACACCACCCGGCCGATCGTCTGGGACTTGGTGGCGCCCAGCGCGAGGCTGGCGGTGCGCAGGTCCTCCGGCACGGTGCGTAAGGCCTCCTCGGTGGCGACGATCACCACTGGCAAGGTCAACACCGCGAGGGTCAGCGCGGCCCACAGCAGGCCCGGCTGGCCCCAGGTCAGCTCGTCGCCCAGCGCGCGATCCATTCGTTCGCCCACGAAGCGCACGAAGAAGCCCAGGCCGAACAATCCGAACACCACCGAGGGCACCCCGGCGAGGTTCTGCACCGCCGTGCGCACCAGGGCCGCCCACAGCGAGCCGGGAGGCGCGTACTCCGAGAGATAGATGGCGGTGATCACCCCCACCGGCATCACCGCCACCGTCATCAACAGCGTCAGCACCGCCGTGCCCCAGATGGCGGGGAAGATGCCGCCCGCGGTCATGCCTTCCGCAGGGGCGGTGGTGAGGAACTCCCACGACAGCCGGCTCCAGCCCCCGGCCAACGCGTCGCCCACGATGAGGAGGAGAATGGCCACCACCAGCGCCGCCGCCACCCCGGTGAGGCCGGAGAACACGCCGGAGCTCAGCCTGCGCACCGTCACCGTCACGACTTGCCTCCCAGTCGACGCACCGCGCGGCGCACGAAGGCCGCAGCGAGCAGGTTGAGCCCGAGGGTGATAGCGAACAGCTGGACGCCGATGAAGAAGAGCACCGACCAGTGCGCACCGCCGAACACCACCTCGCCCATCTCCGCGGCAATGGTGGCGGACATGGTGCGGGTGGAATCGGTGAGCGACGCAGAGACGATCGCCGCGTTCCCCGAGGCCATCAGCACGATCATCGTCTCGCCGATGGCGCGCCCCAGGCCGAGCACGCAGGCGGCGAGCACACCGGGCGCCGCGGCAGGCAACACCACCCGCCAGGCGGTCTCCCAGCGGGTCGCCCCGAGCGCGAGCGACGCCTCCCTGTAGCTGCGCGGCACTGCGGTGAGCGCGTCCTCGGCGACCGTGAACACCAGCGGGATGATGGCGATGGCCATCGCCAGACCGGCCACCAGCGCGTTGAGGCGGGAGGTGAGGCCCAGCGCGCCCTGAGCCCAACTGGCCAGCGTCATCAGCGCGAAGAAGCCCAGCACCACCGAAGGAATGCCCGCGAGCAACTCGATCACCGGCTTGAGTACCTCGCGCGCGCGCCGAGGTGCGAACTCGGCGCTGAACAGCGCGGCCGCGAGGGCGAGCGGCACCGCCACCACCATCGCCACCACGGTGACCTTGAGCGAGCCCAGCAGAAGGGGGATCATCGAGAGCTTCGGCACCTCGCTGACCGGCTGCCACATGAAGCCCGCCGGACGGCCCGCGCGGAGTACCTGCGGTAGGAACAGCTTGGCGAGGCTCGCCTCTTTCCCGATCTCCGCGTCGAAGAAGAGAGGCAACGCTTCCCGGCCCACGAAGATCACCATGAGCAGCAACACCGCGATGCCGGAGAAGCCCACCGCGGTGACCACCCCGGCGATCACCTTTTCCTTGAGGTTCCTGACGCGAGCGCTGCTCACGCGTCCTCGCGCGCGCAGCGGTAGGTTCTGGGTCACGGTCGAAGAGCTCACCGCATCGCCTCGCCGCTACTTCACGCGGAAGTAACCGACCTGCGTGACCACCTGCTGCCCCGCGTCCGAGAGGCAGTAGTCGATGAATGCCCTGGCGTCGCCGCTGGGCTTGGCGCGCAGGTAGAAGAAGAGATCGCGCGCCAGCGGGTACTTGCCGCTCTTCACGTTCTCCGGGCTGGGGCCGAACTCTTCGGCGCCCACCTTGATTTTCAGCTCCTTGACGCCCTTGGCGTAGGCCGCCCCGCCGTAGCCGATGCCATGCTTTTCCTTCGCCACCGCGTTCACCACCGCCGCGGTGCCGGGCAGGGTCTGCGCGGTGGCGGAGTAGTCCTCGCCGCCCAGCAGGTGATCCTTCACGAACACGTAGGTGCCCGAGGAGTTCTCGCGCGAATAGAGGACGAGGGGCGCGTCGGGACCGCCGACCTCCTTCCAGTTCGTGATGTCGCCCAGATAAATCTTCCTGAGCTGCTCGATGGTGAGCGAGGTGAGCGGGTTCTTCTCGTTCACGTAGAAGGTGACGCCGTCCTTCGCGACGGCGACCTCCTCGCCGCTCGACTTGAAGCGGGCGCGCAGTTGGCTCTGCTCCGCCTCCTTGATCGGCCGGCTGGAGGTAGCGATGTCGGTGGTGCCGTTGATCAACGACGACAACCCAGTGCCCGACCCTCCGCCCGTGACCTGCACCTTCGCCTCGTGGTGGGCCTTCATGTACTCCTCGGCCCAGCGCTGGGTGAGGACGACCATGGTGTCGGAGCCCTTGATGGTCAGCGGCCCCGCGAGGGCACTGAGCGGGACGACGGCAGCGAGGCAGATCAAGACGCAGCGCTTCATGGGGATCTCCTTTTCGAGGAACTCCCCATGCATTTGCTCGGCGCCGAAGACAGCCGCGCGACGACTTGGTGACGACTTCGACACTGCACTGGCCACCTGCAGATTCAGCCGGGTGACGCAGCCCGTGCGCTCCCGAACGTGTTGGCCCGCGCGAAAGTCGAGCGGGGTTCCCCCCAACTTCGCCCAGGCCTGACGGTTGGTTCAGTTCTCCGGGTACGCCGTCCAGCCCGCGGTCCAGTCGTCACTGCCGATCGCACCGACGAAGGTCGCGGTCGCATCGAAGAAGCCATCGGCCGGAGCGGCCTCGCCGCCCATCAGCACCGGTGAATCAGACAACGGCTTGAATGAAGGCGAGGTGACGCTGGTCGGCGCCGCCAGCTTGGGGTCGAGGTCGAAGCGATTCGCCAGCGAAGGCGCGGCGAGCTCGGTGGGCTCGTTGAACAGGTTGTCGGCCACGCCCCCATCCGCGCGCAGCGGCGCGACGTAATCAGTCACGCCGCTGGTGGGGTTCTGGAACCAGAGGCTGTGGCTCACCAAGAGGTTGCCCGCGGACCACTGCGCCTTCGACGGATTGCCGTCGACGATGAAGCCCTTGTCGGTGAAGTTCATCACCAGCACGTTGAAGAGCTTTCCGGCGGTGCCCGCGCGCAGAATCATTCCGCGAGAAGGGCCTTCGGAAGCGGCGGTGTCCGGGTTCCGGCCCACCAGCGTGACGTTGTAGAGGGTCGGCGCGCTGCGGGGCATCAGGTCGGCGTTGCTGGCGTCGTTGTCAGCTTCGATGCCGTGGTTGCCGCGCCCGGGGATCTGCGCGGTGATGGCGAACTGCACCTTACCGCGCCACCCCTTGTCCCAATCGAGGCCGTCGTCGTCGCTGCCGGTGATCACCAGGTGCTTCATGTTCACCGTGCCACCGAAGAGTTCGATGCCGTCGTCCACGCCGCGGTGCACCTGCACGTAGTCGATGGTGGTGGCACTGCCGCAGGCGTTGAGGGTGATGCCGTTGAGCTCGTTGTTGGCGGACAGCGGTCGGCCGGCGAACTCGACGCGCACGTACTTGAGCGTGCCGCAGTCGTAGGCGTCATCGGTGCCGCCGTACTTGTTGCGCGGCTCATCGACGAGGCCCTCGGCGTTGTTCTCGCCGCCCATGGTGTTGATCACCGCGCGGCCGAGGAAGACCAACCCGCCCCAGTCACCCTGCGGGCTGCCGCGCTGTCCCACCGGCAGGCTGCTGGTGAAGACGATGGGCTCGGTCACGGTGCCCGCGGCGACCAGCTTTGCGCCGCGCGAGATGATCAACGCCGACGCCGCGTCGCCGGTGACGAGGGTGCCGGGTTCGATGGTGAGCGTGCCCGAAGACACGTAGGTCAACTGCTTGAGCACGTAGACGTTGTCCTTCGTCCAGGTGGTGTCGGCGGTGACGTCGGCCGTCACGTTCACGACGCCCGCGGTGGTGCCGCCGCCGCCGGTGCCTCCATCAGGTTTTGGAGCCGCGGGGCAGGCCATCAACAACAAACATGAAGACACCAGAGTCACGATGATTCGCATGGTCATTTCCTTTCGGGGGTGAAGTTCCAGGAGAGCGTGCCCATCACCTGCACGCCCGGAGGGTTGGTCAGCACGTCGAGGCCGCCCTGCTGCAGCCGCACCGACTGGTTGAGAATGTTGCTGGCTGCGAGCTTGAGGCTGAAGCCGGCCGCGAGGCGCTGGGTGACCGTCACGTCGAGGCGGTGAAACGGTTGCTCGATGACGTCGGGCAGACCCTGAATGCCCACGTCGGAGATGCGCGGCCCGTACACGTTGTAGAAGACGCCCGCCTCGGTGCCCCACTCGGGACGTGACCAGGTGACGTACGCGTTGGCGACGTAGGGCGACTGGCCCTGCAGCGCGCGCTCGCGGTTGGTCTGCGGTGAAGCGGCGGCGAGCTGAATGCGCGAATAGATGAGCGAAAAGTTCGCGCCCACGCGCACCGGCGCGAGCACCTTGGCCAAGTGACCCAGGGAGGTGCGCGCTTCCAGTTCGAGGCCGAGCAGGGTGGCGCCCGGCGTGTTCGCGTAGCCGAGATCGCCGACGCCATTGTTCGCGCCCACGATGATGCGCTCGATGGGGTTCTCGAACTGCTTGCCGAACGCGGTGGCGGCGAAGACCTCGTCAGCGCCGGGGAACCACTCGACGCGGGCGTCGACGTTGTGAATGCGCGTGTTCACCAGGTGCGGGTTGCCGCTGACGTTGCGCCGGCGCACCATGTCGAAGAAGAGGAAGGGCGCGAGCTCGCGGAAGGTGGGGCGGGCGAGGGTGTAGGAATACGCGAGCCGCACGTTGAGATCGCTGCGGGGCGCGAGCAGCACGTTCAGGTTCGGCACCACGTCGGCCACGGTGCGGTCGACGGGCGCACCGAGTGGCGCTCCCCCGGTGGCGAAGGGCGAGCCGGCGTCGAGCTTGAGCGTCGACCCTTCCACCCGCACTCCGGCGATGGCACGCAGCCAGGGGGTGGCCTTCCAGTCGACCGAGAGATAGCCGCCGTAGACCGCGAGCGAGCTGGTGTAGCGGTCGTAGGTGAGGGTGGTTTCTTCGAGGGTGATCTGCTGCGAGCCTTCGAGCGGCGGTCCGATGTGCTCGGGCGTGAGCAGGTCCTCGACCGAGTACTTCTCCTGCTCCCCGGTGAGACGCGCGAGGTAGCGGAAGCGGCGGCCGTCGAACGTGCGGGCGGAGTACTGGCTCAGTCCGCCCGCCTTGAAGCGCAGGCTGCGCCAGGGAATCGTGAGCGTCGCGGTGCCGCCGCCGCTGTCTTCGGCGAGGGTGAGGAAGAAGCGCTCCACCGAGTTGGGCTGAAAGCGCACCTGCTGCGAACCGTCGTCGTTCACCAGGCTGCGCAGGTCGCGAATGTCGGGCTCGTCGCGGTTGACCCGCGAGTAGTTCACCTGCCACTCGAGTTCGGCGTCGAGCGCACCGAGGCGGTGAAAGCCCTTGAGCTGGTTGAAGAAGAGCTGGCGCTGGGTGAACTGCAGGCGGCTGCCCGTCACGTTCGCGTTCTGCTGGCTGTCGAAGCCGCTGCTGGTGGTCGCGCTGGTGTCGGCGTTCCACAAGTAGAGCCCGAGCAGGTTGATCTCGTTGTCGTGGTTGAGCTGCAAGCCGACGTTGCCCAGCACGCTGGTGGCGCCGCTGACGGTGCCGATGTCGGTGACGCTCGACTCGACGCTGGTGGGCACGCCGTCGTCGAGCCGCAACGATTCGAGGTTCAGGTGCTGATGGCGTTCCTTGCGCGAGACCTGCGCGCCCACCAGGTAGCCGAGGCGCGCTTCCTTCCCCAGGCGGTGGGTGTTGCCGAGCGTGGCGCCGAAGGTGCCTGAGGGCAGGCCGCGCACGGACTGCGGGGTCCAGCGTTGAAGGAAGCTCTCACCGGCGGCCTTTTGCTGCGCGGGGGTCACGCCGGGTGAGCCGAGGCGCGCGTTCACCACCGGCACGTCGGTGGGAATGGCGGCGGGCAGCTTGCGCGAGGCATCGGGGCCGAAGCCGAGGTTCTCGAGCGGCGTGCTCGCTTCGTTGGGGCGCAGCTGGCCGGTGGTGAGGGTGTCGCCTGAGAGCTGCGCGCGCACCTTCACCTCGAGCTCGGTCGGGAAAGTGTTGGTGTCGATGGTGAGCGAGCCGCCCCCGAACGTCGCGGGCAGCTCACTGCTGTAGGTCTTGAGCACGTTGAGGTTCGAGAGCAGCGCGACGGGGAAGAGGTCGAGCGGCACCGAGGGCTCGTCGGGCTCGGGGCTGGGCATCAACGTGCCGTTGAGCAGCGTCTGCGCGTAGCGGCCGCCGAGCCCGCGGAGGAAGACGTACTTTCCATCGACCACCGTGGCGCTCACCACCCGCTTGACCGCGTCGCCTGCGTTGGCGTCGGGCGTGCGGGCCATCTCCTGCGCGCCCACGGAGTCCTGAGCGACGATGGCCTTCTTGCGCTCTTGCAGCAGGGCCGTCTCGTTGCGCTTGTCGACCTTCGCTTCGACCACGACTTCTTGAACTGCGCGGCTGTCACGCTCGAGTGCGACGTCGAGGGTGAGCGTTTCTCCGGGCTTGACCTCGAGGTTGCCGATGCGGCGGCCCTGGTAGAGCTCGTAGAAGACGCGCAGCTCGTAGGTGCCGGGTGCGAGCTTGAGCTTGAAGTGGCCGTCGACGTCGGTGAGCGCGGACTTGTTGGCCCCCGCGACGACCTTGAGGGTGGCTTCGATCAGGCCTTCGCCGGTGCGGGCGTCAGTGACGCGGCCGCGGATGCCGGTGAACTTTTTCTCGGGGGAGGGGACGACGACGGCGTCAACATCACCGCTGGGCTCCCTCTCCCCGCGGGGGAGAGGGTCGGGGAGAGGGCTGACGCCACCATCTGCGTCCTGCGCCCAGGCACCGAACGAGATCAGCACCGCGGTGAAGAAGAACGTTTTCACGAAGCGCTATCTGCCTCCGCGACGTGGCGTCTTCTGGGCGCTGCGGTCACTTCTCGACCACAGCGAAGTCACGTTCAGGAAACGACGAGAGACATTCTCAGTACGCCCTCTCCCCCGCGGGGGAGAGGGAGGCGGTTTCGACAGTCTCATCAGCCAGCACAGCCAGGGTCGTCACGCCGCCCCCGCGCACGAGGTCCATCACCTCGAGCGCCTGCCCGTAATCCATCGTCGAATCAGCATCGAAGAACACGACCTTGTCGGGCCGCGCGTTCACCATACGCAGCAACCGCACCGCGAGTTCACTCCGTGCGATCTCCTCACCATTCACCTTGGTGGTGCCATCCCGCTCGACTGTCAGCACCAACGGCGGCATCGCGCCCGGCGGCGGAGGCGGCGCCTGCTCCTCTGCCTTCGGCGGCACGTTGAGCCACAGTTGCTTGGTGAGCAGCGGCGTCACCACCATGAAGATGATCAACAACACCAACACCACGTCGACCAGCGGCGTGATGTTCATCACCGGCTTGATGCGCTTCTGACCGCCACCGCTCTCGAGTTCGATACTCATGACTCACCCCTGCTTGTTCGCGCGATCGATGACCTGCAGCGACGCTCCGGGAAAGCCCAGTTCCTGGCAGCGCTTGAACATCGCGCGCACCTTCCCGTACGCGAGGCCGGTATCCGCCTTGAGCACCACGCGGGCGCTCGGCTTGTCAGCGTGCAACTTCGCGAGCTTCTCGACCAACACCGCTTCAGAGAGCTCTTCCTTCTCGAAGAAGAGCTTCCCATCTTTGGTCAACGTGACCGTGGTCGGCTCGAGTGCGCCGTTGCCCTGATCAGGGTTCGACAGCGACGGCAGCACCACCGACGCGCCGGCCTCCATCTGCGGAGCGACCACCATGAAGATGATCAACAGCACCAGCACCACGTCGACCAGCGGCGTGATGTTGATCTCCGGCTTCAGACTCGCGCGCTTAGCCATGAACTTGCTGCTGCTTTCCGGCGCGGCGCGCCTCGAGGAAGTCGAGGAACTCACCGTGCGCCTGCTCCAGCGAGAGGCCGCCTTGCGCCTGCTTCTTTTCCCCGATGTGACGCGCTTCGAGGAAGTCGAGGAACTCGCCGCGCGCCTGCTCAAGCGCGAGGAGCAGCGAGTCGGCCTGCGACGAGAGCCAGTTGAACGCGAGCACCGCGGGGATCGCGACCACCAGGCCGAGCGCGGTTTCGTAGAGCGCTTCCGAGATGCCGAGCGACACGCTGCCCAGCCCGCCCGAGCCTTCCTTCGCGATGCCCTGGAAGGCCGTGATGATGCCGAACACGGTGCCGAGCAGCCCGACGAACGGCGCGATGGAGCCAACCGACGCGATGATGTTCATACCGCGGCGCACGTCAGCCGCCAGCGCCTCGCTCTTTCGCGCCAGCTCGCGGCGGGTCGCCTCGACGGGCGAGAGCGCCGACGGCTTTTCCTTCGCCGCCAGGTAGGT
>JAYVNA010000520.1:0-4122 GCA_043758715.1 Archangium sp. | reverse complement strand
ATCTTGAGCAGGTCGCCGTTGCGCAGGCGCAGGGTGTCTTCGATGTGCTCGTCGTTGACGATGGTGCCGTTGGTCGAGCCCATGTCTTCGACCGTGATGCGCGCGCCATCGACGCGGATCTTCGCGTGGTGCCGGCTGACCGAATCTTGATCGACCTGGATGTCGGCCTTCGAGCTGCGGCCGATCAGCGTCTCCTCGGACACCAGGTCGAACTTCCGCCCCAGGTCTTCGCCGTGAATCAACACCAGCGCAGCAGCCCGGTTGACCGCCCGCTGGGAGATCTTCGAAATGACCGTGATGGCGGTGGTGTGCTTGCGCGACATCGGGGACAGCCGATCACGCTAACACTTCAAAAATGAAACGGGGCCCCTCCCGCGAAGGAGGAGCCCCGAATGAAGCTTGAAGCTTCCGGCGACCCTTACTGGATCGTCGCGGTCAACGTGGCAGCCACTGCCGGCGAGAGCACCGACGAGTCGACGGCCTTGACCAGTTCAGCGCGCACCGTGATGCCCGCGCCCACGCAACCAGCGGGGAGCGTGTATTCGACGTCGCCGCTGCCAGCCATGGTCTCCGCGCTCACCACACCACCGGTGCACGCAGCCGGACCACCCGTGAAGCCGAACTTGACCGCGCCATCGGTGGCGCTGAGCACGAAGCCCTTGACCGTCACGACCAGCTTGCTGCCGGCGGTGATGGTGGCGGGGCTCGCGGCCGGCGTCTTGAAGGTGATGGTCGGACGGCCGTAGTTGAGGAACGAGAACGCAGTGAGGAAGTCCGTGGTGCGCTCCGCGTTCGTGTCATTGAGCTCGACGTAGTCGTTGAAGGTGACTGGCGCGCTGGTGCTGACGAGCGGGTCCTTCGTCATGCGGAAGGCTTGCACGAGCAGATCGGAGCGGGTCCCGCCGGCGATGTTGTTGGCGAAGAGACGATCACGCATCGTGCCCGGCGCCGGAGGCACCGTGAAGTCGGTGTTCGTCGCATCGACCAGGATGTCCCAACGCGTCTCGATCGCGTCCGCAAATGAGACGCGAACCACATTCACGCCGGGAACCGCACCGGTGGTGCTGCCAGCCGCACGGAGGCGGAAGCTGCGAGCCGGCACCGCACCGTCAGCCGTACCGGCGTAGTTGAACTTCGCGCCTTCAGGGAACACCGGGAACGCCTGGCCCGACAGATCGAGCGGCGTGTTTCCCGCGGGATCGAAGACCAGCTTGTTGCCCGGCAGCCGGGGGAACAGCGCTGAGGCGCCGACGCCAGCCGAGGCATCAGACAGCGCCTTGGCGGAGATCGCCGCGATCAGCAGGCCGTAGTGCGAGCCCTCGAGACCGTGGTGCGTGGGGGCCATGCGAACGCCGATCTGGCCGATCTGCAGGGGCTCCAGCTTGTCGATCTGCGCGTCGACCGGCGCGGTGTTCACGC
This sequence comes from Archangium sp., assembly GCA_043758715.1. Lineage (GTDB taxonomy): Bacteria > Myxococcota > Myxococcia > Myxococcales > Myxococcaceae > Archangium_A. The sequence continues at coordinate 2,703 of JAYVNA010000520.1, read as the reverse complement.
CGACGCCGATGCCCAGCGGGACCACGCCGCGGCCGACCGCGCTCGCGCCACCGATGACCGCCACGCCGTCGACGTACGTGCCCTTGAAGCGCGGGAGGTCCGGCATCTTGAGCACGAAGTTGAACGCCAGGGGGATCTGGGTGAAGTCGTGGTTCGCCGTCGTGTACTGCGACTGATCGGTGAAGTTCGGCACGCCCGCGTCGGCGCCAGGCGTCGGGCGCAGCGTGAACTGCACGTCGCGCACGACCGACGAGTTGAACTTCTTGAAGATCGGAACGATGCGGCCGAGCAGCATGCCGATGTTGATGTTGCCGAGGCCACCAGCGACCGCGTCGATGGGCAGGTCGCCCAGCGGCACGTCACCGGCCAGCGCCCACGCCGTGCGGGTGCCGCAGGTACCGGCGGCGATCTTCGCCTCGTCCGGCGCGCCCGAACCGTCGACGCAGGTGCCGTTGAGGCCCTGGCCGGCGATGTCGTCCTTGATCTTCTGGCTGCCGAAGCCGAGGAACGCGCCCGCGGGAATCGGAACGTCCATCTGGTTGATGGCCGAGCCAATCACGATGTCCGTCGGCACGGAGGGGCCGAGCAGCGCGGTGACGTTCAAGTTCGTGATGCTGCCGGCCAGCGACATGCCGGCGAGCGCGGCGTGCACGTTCGAGGTCGCGGGCACGTTGGTGAAGCCGCCCTTGTAACCGCCGTACTTGTCCAACGAGTTGCGGCGCAGCGCGAACGAGAGGAAGCGCGAGGTGCCCGCGTAGTTCGCCACGGTGACGTAGCTGAACTCCGGGTGGAACACGGTGACGCTGTACGCGGTGGGGTTGCCGGTGAGGTTCAGCGCCGCCGAGCCGGCCGCGTCGGTGTCGACCGTTTCCTGACCCTGCTGCTGAATGACTGCGCCCGCCGTGGAGGAGAGCATCACCTTCGCGCCCACCACCGGACGGCCCGAGAGCTCGTCGATGACGGAGACCTTCACTTCACCCGCGGCAGGGGCCGAGAGCACGATGACCTTGGCCTGGCAGTTGACCGCACCGAAAGCCGCCTGCACGGAGGCCGTCGGGGTGGTGACCGCGGCGGTGCCAGCGGTGAAGTCGGCGAAAGCGCCGGTGCCCGAGCCCGTGACGGCCGAGCCCACGGCGGTGAACGTCGCGCCGTCCTTGATCACGACCGGGTTGTTCTGCGCGTCCCACGCGGAGACCCAGAAGCGCGCCTTGCTACCGGCGCCCATGACGGCGAGATCAGGAGAGACCTGGCACTTGGCCACGGTGCTCGCGGCGGGAGGCGTCACACACGCGCCGCTGCGGCAAACGAGGGTTCCACAGTCGGAGTCAGCCGAGCACAACGAGCCGACACACTTGCCTTCGTCGCACTGGCAACCGAGGGTGCCGGTGCAGAAGTCGAGCGCGTACTGAGCCGGGCGCTGCCCGCCGTTGACGCTGGCCGGGTTGCACTGCGCGGCCGTGCGACACGACTGCTCGCACTTCGAGGTCACGGTGTTGCAGAAGAAATAGAGCGGGTCAGCACAGTCGGTGTCATCGACACAGTCACCGTTGCCGGCGCCGCCGCCGGTTCCGCCGCACGAGCCGCCATCACACTTCGGGGGAACGGGCGGGGAGCACGCAGTCAGGCTGAGCAAGCTGAACGCGAGGACGGTCGCCGTCCAGAGCGTTTTTTGAGTCACTGAAGTCATTCGTTACTCCTCATGGTGGGGAAAAGGCTGACTGCGAAAGGCGGCGCACTCTCGCTTTCCGGGAGAGTCGGGTCAACCGTCGCTAGCGAGCGCCATACCACATTCTTTCCGCAAGGGTTTCGCTCCATTGCAGTGCGTCAACCACGACAGTCGTGTCGCGTATGACCGATGATGGAGCCCCGATGAAGTCGTTCGCAGACATGATGGGCGCAGTGCTGAAGCAGACCGGTTCCGCCGCGGCGATGACGCCGATCTGGGAACGCGTGGTGGGCGAGGTGGTGGCCAAACACACGCGGCCGGTGCGGTGGGAAGGCAAAGCCCTCGTCATCCGTTGCGATGGTGAAGCGTGGCGGACGGCGCTCGAGCCCGAGCGCACCTCCCTCTCGAGGAAATTGAGCGCGGCGATGGGAGACAAATCGGTGTCGATGATCGTGTTGGAGGTCTCGCAGTCTTGATGACGTCGCTGGTGGTGCTCGCGCTGCTCAGCGCGGCGCCCACGAAAGCCGAGCTCGAGCGCACCGTGCGCGATCGCTTCGAGGCCGTCGGCCGCACGGCGCCGCCGATCGACGCTGGCTTGTCCCGCGCGGCGGACGAGCTGGCCCGGCGCGCGCTGGGGCACGGGGTCGAAGACGCGGCCAGCCTGCTGCGGGTCACCGCCGCTCTTTCCCGGCAACAGGCGTGGGATCCGAACCCCGTGGTGGTGGCGCTCCGCGCCTCGACCGATTCGATCGGCGCGGAACTTCAAAGACAGGATCTCGGCAGCGAGCCGAGCACGCACGTGGGCGTGGGGCTCGCGGTCGGCCCCGAGCGCAGCGCGGTGATCGTGTTGCTCGCCCGCCGGCGCATCGAGCTCGCACCCTTCCCTCGCGCCTTCTCCAAACCGACCGGCCCGCAGCGGTTGTGCGGCGTGCTCGCCGGCGGCCTCGACTCCGCTGAACTCTTCGTCACCCGCCCCCAGGGCGCGGTGGAGCGCATCGCGATGCCGGCCGCCGGGGCCTCCCGCTGCGCCTCCGTCG
>JAYVNA010000519.1:0-12554 GCA_043758715.1 Archangium sp. | reverse complement strand
TCGAGTCAGGCCGCATGCCGCCCTGGAAGGCAGGCCCGGCCGACGTCACCTACCTGCGTGACCCATCGCTGAGCGCGGAACAGAAAGCCGCCATCGTCGCGTGGGCGAAGAGCCCGCTGGAAGGTGACCCGAAGAAACCCGGGGCGGTGATCGCGCCCATCGGTGGCGGGGTCGAGCGCGTCGATCGCACCGTGCAGATGGCCGAGCCCTACACCCCGCGGCTGAGCCCCGACGAGTACCGCTGCTTCGTGTTGCAGTGGCCCGAGACCACCACCAAGTACATCACCGGCGTCAACGCGCTCCCCGGCGTGGTGGCACAGGCGCACCACGTCGCGCTGTACCTGGTGAACCCCGAAGACGCGATGTACCCGCGCATGTGGGACGCCGAAGACGCCACCCCCGGGTACGAGTGTTTCGGCGGGCCGTTCGGCAACAGGCCTCAGCAGTTCGCGGTCAACCTGCTCACCGCGTGGATCCCCGGCTACAGCGGCAGCACCTTCCCGCGCGGAGGCGGCATCAAGATCGAGCCGGGCGCCACGATCGTGATGCAGATGCACTACAACCTCGCGAACGTCGGCCAGCCCCAGGCTGACCAGACGGCGATGCAGTTCACCCTCTCCGACACCGTCGAGCGGCGCCTCGCTTACCAGCCGCTGCTCAACGTGGCCTGGGTCGGCGGTGAGATGCTCATTCCCGCGGGCGAGCCGGCGGTGCTGCACCAGTTCTCGGCCGACCCGCGCTCGTTCTTCCAGCTGCTCGGCTCACCGCTCGACACCACCCGCGGCTTCAACCTCGAAGCGGTGATGTTCCACATGCACACCCTGGGGAAACACGGCGAGCTGTGGCTCGACAAGGCCGACAAGCGGCACCTCAAGATCCTCGACGTGCCCGCGTGGGATTTTCACTGGCAGATCGAATACCAGCTGTCCGAGCCGGTGCGTTTCGAGCCGGGCGACAAGCTGCGGGTGAAGTGCACCTTCGACAACAGCCTGCCGGGCGCGGTCGAGACGAACTGGGGTGAAAATTCCAGCGAAGAGATGTGCGTGGCCAACATCTTGTCGTCCGAATGAGCGCCGAGGGCAGGCTGTGCTAACTCCCGGGGCATGCGAACCCTGATCTGGGTACTTCTGGTGCTGGCGGCCTGCAAGCAGGCCCCCAAAGAAGCCGAAGAGCCCTCGCCTCTGCTGAACACCGAACTGGCTTCGAAGCTCGATGCCTTCGGCAGACAGGAGTCGAAAGAGAACCTCGAGGCCTGCTTGAACACGCTGCGCGGCTCGATCCTGTTCGTGGGGGTTAAGCCCGGAGAGTCGAAGGCGGCGATCACCGCCGACAAAGAAGGCGCTCAGGTGATCTACGCCTTCCTCGAGCCCCAGGCCGCGCGCACCTGGTGGCGGGGCGTCGAGGGCGTGGCCTCGCAGTCGGCCGCGGCGACTTCGATTCTCGACGTGGCGATCTTCGACAAGGCCGACATCTTGATCATCGACCCGCAGCTGCCCGATCGATCGCTGGTGATTCCGCGCGACAACTTCATGCCCATCGCCCGGGCGTGGAAGACGCGCGCCGCCTCGGTCGACGCGGAGTAACCGTCAGGCCCGCTTGACCGAGAAGCCAACCCGGGCGCCGCCGCCTTCGCGCGCGACCGCCCACACCGCGCCGCCGTGCGCTTCGGCGATGCGTTTGACCAGCGCCAGCCCCAACCCCAGGCCATCGGCGCCATCACCGTTCTGACCGCGGTTGAACTTCTTGAACAGCGCCTGGCCATCACCGGTGATGCCGGGCCCGCGATCGAGCACGTCGAACTTCACTTCGCGGTCGCCCACCGTCACCTCGAGCGCATCAGCGCCGCGGCCGTGCTTCCGGGCGTTGTCGAAGAGGTTCGCCAGCGCGCGCTGCAGCAGCGTGGGGTCGGCGGAGACGCTGTCGGCCTCGCCGCTGACCGAGAGCGCGGTGGCCGGGAGATTGGCCCGCTCGACCCCGCGGGTGCCGATGTCGCGCACCGAGAGATCGCGCTTGGCGACCTGTCCGAACTCGAGGCGCGAGCTGGCGAGGAGCTCTCCCACCAGCGCGTCCATCTCCAGCACTTCGCGATCGAAATCGTCGAAGGTGGCGGGGGTCGCGCCGGTGTCGCGGGCGATCTCTGAGATGATTCGCAGCCGGGCCAGCGGCGTGCGCAGCTCGTGCGAGACGGTGGCCAGCAGCTCCCGTTGATCGGCCACCTGCTTCTCGATGCGCGCGGCCATGTCGTTCACCGCGTCGGCCACCACGCCGATCTCGTCGGGCTCGATGCAGGTCAGGTCGGTGCGCGCCTTGAGATCGCCCGAGCCGATGCGCTTGACCACCGCGGTCAGATCGTCGAGCGGCCGCGCCAGCCTGCGCGCGACGCCCCCGGAGATCTTCCACACCGCCGTCAGGCCGATCAGCAGCACCACCAGGGGGAACCAGGGTGAATGCGGGCGTTGGCTGCAGACCTTCGCCACGCCCAGCAGCGCCCCGCCCTGCCGCACCGGCGCCTCGATGATCGCGTGTTGGCACACCACCCCCGTGGAGAGCAGGAGCGCGCCGTTGGCGTCATAGAGATCGACGTTCGCTTCGAGATCGTTGGCGGTCTCCTTCGCGAAGCGCGCGCGCGCGACCGGGTCGTTCCACTCGCGCGCGAACTGCTTGCCGACCCATTCGCGGCTGCGCTCCCAGGTGTTGGTGGGTTCCTGCACGCGCGCGAGCACGTTCATCGAGAGCATCACCAGGCACCCGGTGGTCACGATACCGCCCATGAACCAGGCGAAGATTCGCCGCCGCAGCTTGGCGCGCACGAAGCGGCCCAGCGGGCTCATCGGCCGCCGGTGCATGCGCATGCGGGGGTGGTGGTGATGGGGAAACATCTTCAGTCTTTCGTCAGCACGTAGCCGACTCCGCGAACGGTCTTGATCAGCCGCGGAGGATCGTCGTTGAGCTTCGCGCGCAGGTGACTGATGTGCACGTCGACGGTGCGCTCACCCACCACCACGTCACTGCGCCCCGCTTCCGACAACAGCGCGTCTCGGGGCACCACCCGCCCGGCCCGCCTCACCAACGCCACCAGGATGTCGAACTCGATGCCGGTGAGATCGACCAGCGCGCCCTTCAAGGTGGCGGTGCGCGCGGGCACGTCGACCACGATGTCACCGGTGCTGAGCTGCTCGCTCATCACCTCGGGCCTCGACCTTCGCAGCACCGCCCGCAACCGCGCGAGCAGCTCGCGGGGGCTGAACGGCTTGCCCACGTAGTCGTCCGCGCCCAGCTCGAGACCCACCACCCGGTCGGTCTCGTCACCGCGGGCCGTCAGCATGATCACCGGCACGTTGCTCTTGCCGCGGATCTTCCTGCAGACCTCGAGCCCGTCCATGCCGGGCATCATCACGTCGAGGAGCACGGCGTCGAACGCGCCCTGCTCCAACATGATGAGGCCCCGGGCGCCGTCTGGTGCGTGACTGAGCGCGACTCCGTTCTGCTCCAAATAGGAGCGCAGAAGATCAGGCAATCGCACGTCGTCATCGATCAGCAGCACCCGGGAAGCCATCGTCATGGAACATACCCTCGCGTCAGCCAGAGTCCCGTTACGGGTTGCTGGGAACCGCTGCCGGAGCCGGCGCGGCGGCCGGCATGGGAATGGTGATCACCTGGGGGGCGGCGGCAGGCGCGGCGGCCTGGGCTCCCGGCATGATCAGGAAGATCTGCTGGGCGGGCACGGCGGCCGGCGCAGCCTGGGGCACGACGACCGTCTGGGCAGGCGCGGGGGCGGCCGCCGGACGGGGCTGTTCGAACTCCGAGGTACGGCCCCAACGGCTCTCACACCCTCCACCCTCACCCTGGTGGCGAGCGTGCCAACGGGCACTGGCGATGGCTGAACCGTAACCGGCGAAGACTCCGAAGCTGAGCAGAACAAGAAGAACGCGGCGCATGGTGTTGTTTCCTTTTTCTTTTCTAGAGAGTGATCAGAACTTCAGAGGTTGACGGAATGGGGTTCGCCGCCAGCGGGGCGGTAGCCGTGGTGACGCGCGTGGCCGAAGCGGCCGTGATGACCGCAGCCACCACCGCCGTGCATCCCGCGGGGGCCGTACTCGATGAGGTCACCCAGGGCCTTGCGCTGCTCCGGGCTCAGCGCCTCGTGCATCGCCTGCATGCCCTCTCGCACGGCCTTCTTCACTTCATCGACCGAGGCCTGCTGCGCCTCGAACGCCTCGTTGACCGCGGTGGAATCGAACGTCTCCCCGCGAACCGCGTTGGCGTAGGTGCTGCGCGCGCGGAAGAACTGCTCGCGCGCCTGATGCATCACGCGCTCTGCGTTCTCCGTGACCTGGGCGATCACCTTCTCCTGCCCAGGGGTGGTGTCGAGCTGCTGGAAGAGGCGCCGCATCATCCACCGGCGCGGGCCGCCGCCGTACCCGCGCTGACCGTAACGACCCCACCGGGCAACCTTGACCAGACCGATGAGGCTGAGCGTTCCAATGAGAAATCCAAACATGGTGTTCCCTTTCGATTGCGACAGGGGCCGACATGGCCCCCACTCGCTCCGGCTCGTCGCCTTTGCGTAGACAGAAAGTAGGAAGGCTCTGTGAAGCCACCGCATCGACCCGGGTGAAGAAGCATGAAGGCTTCCAAGTCACTGATTTCCGGGTACGAGACGACTCATGCGCCTGTCTTTCGTGTTGCTGCCGGAGTCCCAGCCCCTGGTCGCTGCCTCCCTGGAGAAGTCGCTCACGGACTTCCCGGAGCTGGGCAAGGTGAGCTGGCTGTCGTCGACCCGGGAAGACACCAGCGCGTTCAGCGTGGGCGGGATCAACGTGCTCGCCGCCCTGATGCCGATGCCGGTGCCCGAAGGCGAGGCCGAGGGCGCGACCGATCGCAGCTTGAGCGGGCTCAACGGCAGCTGGACCTTGCCTGAACACCGGGCGCACCTGGTGATCGCCCAGCAGGGCGCGAAAGCCGGCGATCTGGCGGACCTCACTGCGTTCACCCGGGTGGTGGCGGCGATCGTGCGCGCGACCCACGCGGTCGGTGTGTACTGGGGAGAAGGCGGCGCCACCCATCACCCGGAGTTTGTGGTCGACATCGCCCGCAGCGAGCTGCCGTTGCCGGTGTGGGTCGGGGTCTCGGTCGCGAAGACCGCGGCGGGCCATCAGCTGCTGAGCGTCGGCATGCACCAGCTGGGCTTGCCCGACCTGCTGATGAACGCGGGCACGCGCGATGGTGGCATCTTCGAGTTCTTCTACGATCTGCTCGCCTACGTGGTGCGCCGCGGCAAGCAGCTGCCTGAGGGCGACAGCGTGGGCCGCACTGACCAGGAAAAGCTCAAGGTGAAGTATGTACGCTCGCCGCTGGACCCCGACGCCGAGGTCTGGAGCGTGACGCTGCCGGAGGTGAAGAAGCCTCTGACGCGCAAGAAACCCGTGAAAAAGAAGGCGCCCGCGAAGAAGAAGAAGAAGTGACCACCCCGGAAGTTCGAGTTCGAGTGCTTAACGCCGCGCCCGTTCGCGCGGACCGCGACTTCGTCCTCTATTGGATGACGTCGTTTCGCAGGTCCCGCTGGAACTTTGCCCTGCAACGCGCGGTCGAGCACGCGCGCTCCCTGAAGAAGCCGCTGGTGGTGTTCGAGCCGCTGCGCGTGGGTTACCCCTTCGCGAACGATCGCCTGCATGGGTTCCTGCTCGAGGGCATGGTGGAAAACGAGCGCCGCTTCGCCCAGACCTCGGCCCACTATTTTCCCTACGTCGAGCGGGAAGAGGGTGAAGGAAAGGGCCTGCTGGCCGCGCTCGGAGCCCGGGCCTGCGTGGTGGTGGGTGATGACTGGCCGAGCTTCTTCGTGCCCCAGATGCAGGCGGCCGCGGTCAAACAGCTCGACGCGCGTTTCGAGGTGGTCGACTCGAATGGCCTCTACCCGATGCACCACACCACCCGGGTCTTCACCACCGCGCACTCGTTCCGCACGCACCTGCAGAAGGTGTTGCCGCCGCTGCTGCTCGCGTTCCCGCTCGAAGATCCGCTCGCAGGGGTGAAGTTGCCGCAGGTGTCGTTGCCCAGGGCGATCGTCTCCCGCTGGAAGCCGGGCGTGTTCACCGACCTCAGCGCGCTGCCCATCGATCACTCCGTGCCGCGGGTCGCCTTCAAAGGCGGCAGCGCCGCAGGAGAAGCCCGGCTCGAGCTCTTCGTGAGCAAGAAGCTGGGCGAGTACAGCGAGGCGCGAAACGAACCCGAGCTCGACGGCACCAGCGCACTCTCGCCCTACCTCCACTTCGGGCACGTCTCTTCGCACCAGCTGTTCGCGCGCATCGCGAAGCTCGAGAAGTGGCACGTCGAAAAGCTGGGCAAGTCAGTGGGCGGCGCGCGCGAGGGCTGGTGGAAGATGTCGCCCTCCGCCGAGGCGTACGTCGATCAATTCGTCACCTGGCGAGAGCTGGGCTTCAACCTCGCCTCGCACCGGCCCAGTTCGTATCAATCGCTCGACTCACTCCCCGGCTGGGCGAAGGCCACCATCGCCACGCACGCGAAAGACCCGCGGCCCCACCTCTATTCTCTCGAGCAGCTGGAGCGCTCGCAGACCCACGACCCGCTGTGGAACGCGGCGATGGGGCAGCTGCGGCGCGATGGGTGGTTTCACAACTACCTGCGCATGCTCTGGGGAAAGAAGATCTACCAGTGGTCAAAGAACGCCGATGACGCGCTCCACGCGATGGCCCACTTGATGGGCAAGTACTCGCTCGACGGGCGCGACCCGATCTCCTGGAGCGGCTACTTCTGGGTGCTCGGCCGCTACGATCGCGCGTGGGGCCCCGAGCGGACGATCTTCGGCAAGCTGCGCTACATGTCGTCGGACAACACGGCGAAGAAGATCTCGGTCAAGCAGTACATCGCGAAGTACGGAGGGTAGATGCGCGCCGTTCTGCAGCGGGTCAAAGAGGCATCGGTCACCGTCGACGGGAAGATCACCGGCCAGATCGGCCCCGGCCTGCTGGTGCTGCTCGGCGTGGGCAAGGGCGACACCGCGAAGGATCTCGATTTCATGGTCGACAAGATCCCCAGCTTGCGAATCTTCGAAGACGCCGCAGGCAAGATGAACCTCTCGCTGATGGACACCTCGAAGGCGCTGCTCGCGGTCAGCCAGTTCACCTTGTTCGCCGACACCAGCAAGGGCCGGCGGCCGAGCTTCATCGACGCGATGGAGCCGGAAGAAGCGAAGCGGCTCTACCTGTCGTTCTGCGAGAAGTGCCGCGCGCTCGGGCTCACGGTGCAGGAAGGCGTGTTCGCGGCCGACATGAAGGTGGCGCTGGTCAACGACGGCCCCGTCACCATCTGTCTCGACAGTCAGAGCAGCTGACGCGCCTTCGCCAGCACCGCCGAGGTCTCGAGCCGCTGCATGCAGTCGTGGTGGCCCAGCGGGCACGTGCGAGCGCCGTGGTTCGAGCAGGGCGCGCAGTCGAGCTGAAGTGAGAGCGAGGCGCTCGGAGCCCGCGGACCCCATCGCTTCACCGAGGTCGGACCAAAGAGCGCGAGCGCAGGCCGGCCCATCGCCGAGGTCACGTGCACCAGGCCCGAGTCGTTGCCGATCAACAGCTTCACCCGCGCGAGGGCGGCCGCGAGCACGGGCAGCGGCTCGGCGCTCAAGTCGACGTCGACCTTGCAGCCCGCGCGCACCGCATCGAGCAACGCACCATCCATCGGGCCACCAACGAGCGCGATCCGATAGCCGTCACGGGAGAGTGCGGCGGCGACTTCTCCCAGGCGAGCTGCGGGCCAGCGTTTCGTTTCCCACGCCGCACCGGGAGCAACGGCGATCCACTTCCCTTCAGTAAGCAATTCAGCCGCGCGCTGCGTCGCAGCGTCATCGACCCCCACCTGCAAGGGACCACTGCGGTCGAGCCCCGCCGCCTTCGCGTAGAGCTCGGTGGTGGGCGCGTCGTCGAAGATGACCTCGCGGCCCAGCAGCGACCCCAGCGCCTGCAGCGGCGTGCGGCGAACGAAACGAAGCCTCTTGGGGGCCGCGGCGCGCGCCACTCGAATCGACCAGACCTTGTTCTGCAGATCGATCGCGAGGTCGAAGCGGCCTTTCACGTCGTGAAGGACCGCCGCCCGACTCGCCGGATCTTTCCGCGAGAACGCAATGACGCGGTCGACCACCCCATGAAGGAGCCCGGCATAATTGCCGTCAGTGACCCACTCGATGCGGGCGCCGGGGTAGCGCTCGCGCAATGGCGCGATGACGCTGGTGGCGAGCACGACGTCTCCCAGGGCGCTGTACCGAATGAGGAGGATCGCCTTCACGCGCGCGCCTGACTATTCCCCCGCCCGGCTCGAGTCGAGGGAAGCGCCGGGGTTGCGGGATGAGCTGGAGTCAGGGCCAGCCACCCACGACGACCTGGAGCTGAGCCTCGGGAGCGAAGGGGGTCTCGTTGAAGTCGCTGAAACGTTCGCGGGGCGCCAGCCCGACCGACTCGAGCGCGTCGTCGAGCGTTGGGGCTGAAAGACGCAGCGGCGCCAGCGGGTGAATGGCAGCTGCGCGATCGCGCAGGTGGGGCACGCCCCGCGCGCGATGCACTTCGCCCGTCGACGGCTCGTTGAGGGCATCGAACGCGAAGGTGCCGTCGGCCTCGAGATGCCGGGCGATCACGGCGAGCAGGGCGTGAAGCTCGTCGGGGCTGCGCGCCAGCCCCAGGGCCTGATGCGGAGCGACCACCAGCGAGAACTTTCTCCCCAGGTCGAGGGTTCGGGGGTCATCGGAGACGACGAGCAGGCGCTCCGGGTGTGGGAGGGTGGCCCTGCGGTCGATCACCAGCGCCCGCAGCGACGGCGAGGCTTCGACGGCGACCACCTCGTGGCCGCGCGAGGCCAGGGCGGCGGCGACCAGGCCATCTCCTGCACCGAGCACGAGCACCCGGCCGGAAGCCACCAGACGCTTTCCATAGAAGCGGCTGGGTCCATCGAGCGCGAGTACTGGGGCCACGGGGAGGATCTACGCCGGTACGAGTTGATAGCCACGTTCGCTTTTTGGCCTACACTGCGCTCGTTCATGTCCAGCGGATCAAGCATTCCCCAGCGCACGGTGCTCGGCGTTCGAGCCGCGACGGTGAGCGATCGTTTCGCCTCACAGGAGTTCAGCCTCGTCCTGGTGAACGGCCCCCAGAGTGGGCAGTCCTTTCCGATCGGGCAGTCCCTGCGCATCGGGAAGGCGCCGGACAACGACGTGGTGCTCGATCACCCGACGGTGAGCCGCAACCACCTCAACGTGCGCCGCCAGGGTGACGTCTTCTTGGTGCAGGATCTGGGCAGCACCAACGGCACCTTCATCGACGGCGCGCAGATCAAAGAAGGTTTTTTGCGCGCAGGGGCGTTGCTCGAGGTCGGCGACGTTCAGCTGCGCTTCCAGCCGTTGCTCAAGTCGCTCGAGGTCTCTCCCACGGCCGACAACCGGCTGGGCGATCTCGTCGGTGCTTCGGTGCCGATGCGGCAGATCTTCGCGCTCATTCAGCGCATCGCCCCGACCGACTCGACGCTCTTGCTCATCGGCGAGACCGGGTGCGGCAAGGGAGCGGCGGCGCGCACCATTCACAAGCTCTCGCCCCGGGCCACCGGGCCGTTCGTGATCTTCGACTGCGCCTCGGTCTCGGAGAATCTGATCGAGAGCGAGCTGTTCGGTCCCGAGAAGGGCGCCTTCACCGGCGCCGTCGCGCAGCGGGTCGGCTGTCTGGAGCGCGCCGACGACGGCACCTTGTTCATCGACGAAATCGATGACCTTCCGCTCGATCTGCAGCCGAAGCTGTTGCGCGCCCTCGAAGACCGCGAGTTCCGCCGGCTCGGCCAGTCGGGCTCGGCCCACAAGTTCGATACCCGGGTGATCGCGGCCTCCAAGAAGGACCTCTGGGCCGAGACCCAGGCCGGACGCTTCCGCGAAGATCTCTACTTCCGCCTCTCGGTCTTCACCCTGACGCTGCCGACCCTGCGCGATCGAAAGGAAGACCTGCCGCTGCTGATCGACGCCCTGGCTGGCGCGAACCTGTGGAACCGGCTTCACGACAAGCAGCGCGAGATGTTCACGAACCACACCTGGCCCGGCAACGTGCGCGAGCTGCGCAACGCCGTCGAGCGGCTGAAGCACGTGGCCGACATCCCCGAGCTGGCGAGCGAAAACTTCCTGCGGGAGTATTCCGGGCCCGACAAGCAGGACGGCGAGACCTTGCCCGTCAATTACGCGGGCCCCTTCAAGGACGTGAAAGACGATCTCATTCGCGGCTTCGAGCGGGAGTACCTGACCCGGTTGCTGTCGAAGACCCGCGGGAACATCGCCAAGGCCGCGCGCGACGCCGGGCTCGATCGAAAGCACCTGTACTCGCTGCTGCACAAGTACGGGCTGGTCGAGTCGAAAGAGGAATAGCGCTCCACCCGCGAGGCTACTTGCGGGGCAGGTTGCGATTGCGCAGCTGCAGGTAGCGCTCACTGGCGGCGAAGCGCACCAGTTCCATCATCTCGCTGGGCAAGGCCTTCTTCGCGCGCAGGCTGGCGATCGCCGGGGCGATGCCGCCGCACACCACCAGGCCCGCACGATTGGACGAATGCCGCGCGCCTTCGGTGAGCAAGCCGAGATCGAGCCGCGTGCCCACCGACTTCACCAATTGCTTGAGCCGATCCCACGCGCGCGCGGGCACTGCCTCGCGGAAGAGCTTGGTCTCGGCCGGTGACGCGCGGCCTTCGCCCACCTGCGAGGCCAGCACCAGCCCGCGCAGCACCTGCTCGCGACGCAAGCTGCGCAGCGCCATCAACTCAGGCTGCAAGGTGAAGAGCGCGCGGCCGGCGAAGAAGCGCAGCTCGGCGTCGCTGACGTCTTTCTTCACGGCGAGCTTGCCCACCAGCAACCTCGGCTCGGTGGTGAACACGAGCGAGAGCGGAGGCCCCGGCTCGTCCGCCAGGTACACGTCGGGGGAACGCACGCCCAGAATCCGCACCGCCGCGAGCAACGCATCGGCCACCGCGCGCGCGCCCTTGCCTGCGTCGAGATGGAACTCGTCGTCGGTGCCTGCGTCCTTGCCCCGGGCGGGGTTGAGCCGGCACAGCGCGGTGCCGACCAGGCTCAGCAGCTCGCCGCCTTCGCCGCGCAGCGCGGGGTGCTTGAGGCCAGCGCGGTCCTGCGCGTTGAGAATGAGCCGGGGCGCGCGGGGGGCGGCGTGGGGATCTCCCTCGAGGGCCCGGGCGATCTCCAGCATCAGGGACGAGCGCGAGGCGTCGTTCGCGGTATCGAAGTGTTCGGCGAGCAACCGGTAGCCATCGGCCTCGATGGGGTTGGCGCGAACGTGCTCGAACAGCGCTTCGCGTTCGGCGCTGAGCGCCCGCGCCGGCGAAGGCCCGAACGAGGGCGGCACCGGCACCGACGGGTCACCGAGCTCGACTTTGAGCTCGGCGGTTTTTCGTTCGACAAAAAGAGGTTCGCTCGGCTCAGGCGCGGTCCGCGGCACCGGCCCCCGGTGACGTTCTTCTTCATCGGGCAGCTCGAGCTCGGAAGAAGAGATCTCTTCTGGCTCCGCCGGAGACGCGGGAGTCGGCGTGAGGTCTTCTTCTTCCATCGCCAGCTCGCTGGTGGGTGCGACCGGCTCTTCGTCGTCTTCTTCGTACGAGGGTCGCGAGTCGTCGAGGTCAGGTACCGGAGGACCGGGGCGGCCGGGCACCAGCAACGGCTCACCGGCGAAGCCCGTCAGCTGCCTGGCCACCCGGGGCGCGATGCGCACGTGATCTCTCGACTTCTGCTGCGGCTCGACCCGCGCGCCCATCTTCACCGCGAGCTTCTCGAAGGCTTCCTGCTGCGCGACCGAGAGCGCCCCCTGCGGCGTCTTCTGCTTGAGCGCGCGCCGGGGTGGAATCACCAGCGGGCCTCCGGGAAGGGCGGTCGGGCGCACGGGGGTCGGCTGCATCAGCAGGGGCGAGGGGGCCTCAGGCTGGAGCTGCTCGCGAAGCTTGTCTGCGCGGGTCTCGAACGTCACCGCGCGCGCCTCATCACCCAGGTGCTCACGCACGAAGGCGCCCAGGCGGTGCCACAGCCGCAAGCGCTGGAGCGGATCGTCGGTGGCGGTGGCCGCGTGCTCGAGCGCCCACGCCGCTTCGGCTTCCCGCTGCCCCAGCTCGATGAGGCGGTCGGCGTACGCGAGCCACGCTTCGCGATGACCCGGCTCGGCCCGCACCGCATTTTTCAGCGCATCGAGGGCATCGGCCGGGCGCCCGGCGCGCTCGAGCAACGCCACCAGCTCCACGCGCCAGAGGCGGGGCCTGGCACCGCGGGGTTCACGGGTGAGCGCGTCGGTGAGCAGCCGTTCGAGGGCGAGGTCGTCACCGGCCGCGCGCGTCAGGGCGAGCAGTCGGGCCGACGCTTCTTCGTCACCCGGCAGTTCGCCGAGCACCTCGGTCCAGCTGGCGCGGGACAACCTGGCGTCGCGCGCGGGGCTGTCGGCGAGCCGCGCCAGCCGGCGGTAGAGATCGCCTCGGCCCTGCGTGCGCTTCTGCAGCCTCGCCAGGGTCTGCTCGAGATGGCGAAGGGGGCC
>JAYVNA010000518.1:0-4144 GCA_043758715.1 Archangium sp. | reverse complement strand
TCGACGAGGGCAACCCGGGTGGTGGCGGCGCCTGCAGCACGGGCCAGTCGGGCGTGTGCGCGCCTGGCACGCTCACCTGCCAGTCGGCTGCGGTGGCGTGCGTTCGCAACGTCGCCCCCACGACCGAGACCTGCAACGGCCTCGACGACAACTGCAACGGTAGCGCGGACGAAGGCTTCGCGGGCCTGGGCACGACGTGCAGCGCGGGCGTGGGCGTGTGCCTGCGCAACGGGACCAACGTGTGCAACGGCGCGGGCACCGGCGTGGTGTGCAACGCCAGCGCGGGCAGCCCCACGGCCGCCAGCTGCGATGGGCTCGACAACGACTGCGACGGCATCGTCGACGAGCCGGTGCTCACCGCCACGAGAAACGTCGGCAGCAACGCTTCCAACCCCGAGTTTCAGGACCTCGAAGTGCGCCCCTACTATTACTCGGCCGGCAGCTGCGCGGGCGGCGTGAGCGGCAGTGGCACCGACACCCTGGTGGGCGGTGCGTTGCTGATGGGCGTGGGCACCAGCAGCATCAAGTTCCAGCGGCTCGACACCGCGGGCGCGCCGGCGGGCGGGAGCACTTCGTTCACCGCGCTGACTTACGCCGACGTCGACTTCGCGCAGGCCGGCGACGGCTTCATCGCCGCGGGCGTCTGGGCCATCAACAACTCGGAGATCGACCTCTATTACGTCGACGCCAACGGGGCGCAGCGCACGTACCGCTACACCCAGTTCGTCGGCGCGACCAACCAGACGCTCGACTCGTTGCGCGTGGTGCGGGGCAACGGCCGTCGGGTGACGGTGGTGTGGAGAGAAAACGGCACCGGAATCAAGATGGCTCAGGTTGAAGCGTGCCCGGTGGCTGGTGCATGGGAGCTGCGCGCGCCGGGCTGTGCCTCGACGACGCTCACTTCGAGCACCATCTCGGCCTCGACCACGGCGATCCCCGGCGTGGCGGCGGACTCGTCGCACGTCGACTGGACGCCCACGCAGACCTGCGTTTCGACGGCCACGCAGCGCCGCATCGCCATCGCGTACCTGAGCACCGCGACCAGCCTGAACTTCTTCCGGGTGAACGAGAACGGCACCAGCAAAGAGGTCGAGATTGTCGCCGACACCGAGTCGTCACCGCGGGTGCTCGCCGAGCCCGACCTCACGTACTTCAAGGACAGCGCGAACGCCGATCAGTACCTGGTCGCCTACGTGATGAGGGACTCCGGAGCCACCACCCCTCAGGCCGACCTGCAGTACTGGCTCACGAACGATCCGAGCTACCACTTCGCGTACTTTGCCTACGGCACGCAGAACGGGGTGAACTCGATCGCCCGCCCGCGCACCAGCGCGACCGCCACCGGCATCTGGATGTCGGCGATTCGGTACGTGGCCGACGCCTCGACTTTCAAGAAGCAGGTGATGACCCGCACAGTCGATCTGCTCGGCGCACGCACGCCCGCGGGTTCGGCGGTCGAGTTGTCGGTCACCTCGGGTTCGTGCGCGTCGGACCCCGCCTGCCGCCCTGGCGACAAGGCGGGCTTCACCAACTGGGCTCCCTTCCAGTCGCTGTTCTACGCAGGCAGCGGGTCGACGCCTTCGGGCACGTTCTCCAGCACCTTGAGCTGCAACTGAGCAAGCCGATGAGGCTGCTCGTCGTCGACAAGTTCGCGAAGGAAGCGAGCACGCTGCGGCGCGACTTCGAGGCGCGTTTTGCCGACCCGCGCCGGGCCACCACCGATCGCTTCGTGTGGGACCTGTGGCACGTGCCCGGCCAGTACACGGCGCTCCGCACCCCTGCGTGGGAGTTCTTCCCCAAGAAGGCCTACGAGGCTTTTCACCAACGGCTGGTGTGGTGGGGCCGGCGCACCCTGGGCTGTCACGACGTCTCGCCACCCTGGCTCAGCTGCTACGTCAACGGCTGCGAGCAGCGGCTGCATGGTGATCTCCCGCACGGCCCGGTGGCCTTCGTGTTCTCGCTCACCCGGTGGGACCGCCGCACCTTCCGCGGTGGCGAGACCCTGCTGCTGCGCGACGAGGTGCTCGACTTCTGGCGCGGCTTCGTCAGCACCCGCGCGGTCGAAGAACCTGAAGTGCTCGACGAGGTGCCCGCCCGGTTCAACCGGCTGGTGGCCTTCGACCCGCGCATCCCCCACGGCGTGCGCCGCGTCGAGGGCTCGATGGATCCGACCGAAGGGCGCCTGGTGATCCACGGGTGGTTCGTGCAACCCCGGCCCTTCATCGAAGGCCCGCTGCCCGAGAAGGCGCTGGAAGGCGCGATCCACCGGATCACCGGGGCGATCGCGCCTCTGCTCGAGGCTGGGCTGCCGCTGGCCGGCCTGCTTTCCCTGGGCTTCACCGTCACGGCCGCGGGCCGGGCCACCCGGGTGCGCACGCTCGCCGACACCACCCGGACCCTCGAGGAACACGCCCAAGGTCGCCGGCGCCTGCTCTCGCTTGTGCGTAAGGCCCTGGAAAGTCACGTCTTTCCGCGGCGCTCCGCGCCCAGTCAGGTGACCCTGCCGCTCGTTTTCGAGCGCTGAATCACCCGCGGGTGAAAGCTTGCGATCCGGCGGAAGCGTCTGTTACACGCCTCCGCGTCTCTCTTCGCGCCTGTCAGGGCGGGGCCGGGCAAGCAGCAAAAATACTCACACGTGCCACGCCGGCCACGGTGCTTCCGACATGGGGTCGGAAGTCGATGCCGGAGGCTTCTCCCACCAGAGAAGCCGCAGTGGAAACGGGCACGTGGCGGAACAACCAAACGCAGTACGCAAGGAAGTCATCATCATGAGCGAGAACGAGCAGCAGCAGCAGATGGCCCCCGCCGGCGGCATCACGATGCGCCAGATGCTGGAGGCCGGGGTGCACTTCGGTCACCAGACCAAGCGCTGGAACCCGAAGATGAAGCCGTACATCTTTGGCGCCCGGAACGGCATTTACATCATCGACCTCCAGAAGACGGTCGTGCTCGCCCGCGCGGCGCTGCGCTTCGTCTCTGACGTCACCGCGCGCGGTGGCTCGGTGCTCTTCGTCGGCACCAAGAAGCAGGCGCAGGACGTGGTGCGTGAAGAGGCGTCGCGTTCGGCCCAGTACCACGTCACCAACCGGTGGCTCGGTGGCACGCTGACCAACTTCAAGACCATCAAGCAGGGCATCGACCGCCTCAAGGCGATCGAGACGATGTCCGAAGATGGCACCTACGCCCGCCTGCCCAAGAAGGAAGTCGCGGGCCTCGAGCGTGAGCGCGAGAAGCTCGAGAAGAACCTCGGCGGCATCAAGAACACCAGCCGCCTCCCGGGCGCGGTGTTCGTGATCGACCCCAAGAAGGAAGCGCTCGCCGTGCACGAGGCCAACCGCCTCGGCATTCCGGTGATTGGCCTCGTCGACACCAACTGCGATCCCGAAGGCATCGACTACGTGATCCCGGGCAACGACGACGCGATCCGTTCGATCAAGCTCTTCACCGGCAAGATCGCCGACGCCGCCATCGAAGGCGCCGCCCGTTACCGTGCTTCTGGCGCCGCTGATCGCGACGCGCAGGAAGAGCGCCGCCGTTCCGAAGGCCGCAGTGGTGCGGGTGACGATTCCCGCCGCCGCGCGCCCCGCCGTGAAGGCCGTGGCCCCGTGGTCGAGCACAAGGGTGGCACCAGCCTCGAGCCCGTGGGCGAGTCCATCCCCGAGGGTGAGGCCGTGGCCGCTGCTGCGGTCGAGGTGCCTGCCGCTCCCGCCGCCGAGGCGAAGGCCGAGTAATTTCAGGACGACCGGCTTACCTGCCTTTCAAGGGAGCGTCGGCTCGTGCCACACGGCGAGTCGGCGCTTCTTTCATTTTTTCTCCACACACTTTTTTCGAAGCACTTTGAAGGAGCAACGACATGGCTGAGATCAGCGCTGCGATGGTGAAGGAACTCCGCGAGAAGACCGGCGCGGGCATGATGGACTGCAAGAAGGCGCTGACCGAGTCGGCAGGCGACTTCGTGAAGGCCGAAGAGTGGTTGCGCAAGAAGGGCGTCGCGTCGGCCGCCAAGAAGGGTTCCCGGGTGGCTGCTGAAGGCCTGGTGGGGCTCTTGATGTCGCCTGACTCGAAGCTGGGCGCGATCGTCGAGGTCAATTCCGAGACCGACTTCGTGGCGCGCAACGCCGACTTCGTCGCCCTCACCTCGACC
>JAYVNA010000517.1:0-4153 GCA_043758715.1 Archangium sp. | reverse complement strand
TGAATGCTGAACTCGTCCATCGCCTTGCGCGGGCGCAGCGCCACCACCTTCATGCCCGGCAGGGGGGGCGCGGCGTCGACGAGCTTGGCCACCACCGGAAAGAGATCCCTCTTTCCATCGGCGCTAATGATCACCTCGAGCACCCCGTCGCCGGCGCCCAGCTCGAAGACGAGCCCCGGGTCGACCTTCTGCAGCTCGAGCGCGATCTCCTGGAGCACGGGCTCGTTGCCGGCCTTCACGCCCTTCAATTCGCCGGCGTGCGAGAGCACCCACGACCAGAACATCGCGTCACGATCGTAGATCCCCACCGGTTCGACCCGGGCCATAGGCGTCGGCGCGGTCACCACCGGCTCAGGGGGCTTCTTGCAGCCCGCGAGCACCAGCACAGCGCACAGAAACTGCCGCAAAGGTCACCGCCTCTTGAAGCGATACACCGTGGCCGGCTTGGAAGCCGTGATGCGTTTACCGGGGGCCTGCTCGATCAAACCATCTTCGAGCATGCGGTTGAACTTTCGGCGGAAGTTGCCGGGGTCCATCTCCTTGTCGAGCACGATCGAATACACGTGCCGCAGCTCAGGGATGGTGAAGGTCAGGGGCACCAGGTCGAAGGCGATGCCCGAGTACTCGAGCTTGCCGCGCACCCGGGCCAGGCCCATCTCGATCACGTCGCGATGATCGAAGCCCAGCTCGGTCTTCTTGAGCTGATCGACGGGCAACCACTCGGCGTGGCTCACGTCACCGCCGGCCCTCACGAAGGGGGCGAGATCGGGTCGCACCAGCGCGAAGTACGCCACCGAGATGACGCGCATGCGGGGATCGCGATTGGCGCGGCCGAAGGTGAACAACTGCTCGATGTGCACCCGATCGGGGTCGAGACCCGTCTCTTCCTGCAGCTCGCGGCGGGCCGCGGTGTCGAGATCTTCGCCCTGCTCTTTGGCGCCTTCACCGACGCGCACGAAGCCGCCCGGGAGCGCCCAGTCACCCTTGAAGGGGTGTTCCTGCCGCTTGACCAGCAACACGCGCAGCTGCGCATCGATGATGGTGAAGATCACCAGGTCGACCGCGACCGAGGGCCGCGGGTAGTCCTTCGGCCGGTACTTCTCGAGGAATTGCTTCTCCTCGGCGCTCGGGCGCGGAGCGCTCACTGCGCTTTCCTCGCCGGTTTCGCTTTCGCGCCCGCCTTCTTCGCAGGGGCCTTCTTCTTCGCCGGGGCGGCGGTGTCCTTGGCGGTCTTCACGGCCTTGACGACCTTCACGGCTTTGACCGGTACGACCTTCACCGGCTTGGCCTTGGGCAGCTTGGCCACCTTCGCCGGCTTCTCGCCGTCTTCGACCACCGGCTTCGCGGCCTTGGCGACCTTCTTCGCCTTCGGCTTGGCCTTCTTCTTTTCTCCGCGCGCGGCGGCCTTCGCCTGGCCCTCGGGAGAAGCCATGTACTCACGCCGCGCGGCCATCAGCTCGAGCGCGCGATCGACGGTCAGCTCGCCGGGCTCGTCACCCTTGCGCAGCGACGCGTTGGTCTCGCCATCAGTGACGTACCAACCGAAGCGGCCTTCCTTGAGCACCAGTTCCTTGCCGCTGTCGGGATCCTTGCCCACCACGGTGACGGGCTTGGCCTGACCGCGACCGCGGAACTGCTTGGGCTGCTTGAAGATCTCCAGCGCTTCCTGGAGCGTCATCGTGAGCAGCTTCGGCTCGTTGCCCTGGCCGAGGTTGCGGCTCTCCTTGCCCTTGGTCAGATACGGGCCGTAGCGGCCGTTCTGCGCGAGCACCTCTTCACCGTCTTCAGCCTTGCCCAGGGTGCGCGGCAGCGTGAGCAACTCGAGCGCCTGCTCGAGCGTCACGGTCTCCGGCTTCATGTTGGGGAAGATGCTGGCGGTCTTCGGCTTCGAGTCGTCAGTCACTTCACCCAGCTGCACGTAGGGGCCGAAGCGGCCGGTCTTCACGTACACGTTGAGGCTGGTGGCGGGGTCGATGCCCACGGGCACGTCACCGCGCGGCGCGGCCAGCAGCGCCTCCGCCCTCTCGAGCGTCATCTCGTCGGGCGGCAGGGAATCGGGCACCGAGACGGTGTCTTCCCCGCGCTTGATGTACGGCCCGTACTTGCCGGGCTTGACCACCACGCCGCTGTCGGGACCACCGATGGGGATGGAGTTGATCGACGCCGCGTCGATGTTCTCGAGGTTCTGGCCGACCAGCTTCTGCAGGCCAGGGTGCTTCTTGTCGCCGAAGTAGAACTCCTTCAGGTAGCTGACCTTCTCGCGATCGCCCTGGGCGATCTTGTCGAGGTCCTCTTCCATCTCGGCGGTGAACTGGAAGTCGACCAGGTCCGCGAAGTGCTTTTCCATCAGCTTCACCACCGCGAAGGCGACCCAGTTCGGAATGAGGGCCTGGCCCTTCTTCCACACGAAGCGGGCCTGCAGCTTGCCCATGATCGACGCGTAGGTAGAGGGGCGACCGATGCCGAGCTCTTCGAGCTTTTTCACCAGCGAGGCTTCGGTAAAGCGAGCCGGAGGCGAGGTGGTGTGACCCTTCGCTTCCAACGAAGTCACCGGCACCACGTCACCCTGCTTCAACACAGGGAGCGGCGATTCGGCGTCGTCGGTCTGCTCGGCGTCGTCGCTGCCTTCGACGTAGGCCTGCAGGTAGCCCTTGAAGGTGATGGTGCGGCCTGACGCGCTGAACTCGACGTTCTGGCCTTCCTTCGTCTTCGCCTCGAGCTTGAGGGAAACCGTCTCGCCTTCAGCGTCGGTCATCTGGCTGGCGAGCGTGCGCATCCAGATCAGGCGGTACAGCTTCATCTCGGCGGCCACGAGCTCGGTGGCCAGCTCATCGGGCGTGCGGAACGCTTCGCCCGCCGGGCGAATCGCTTCGTGCGCTTCTTGCGCGTTCTTCACCTTGCGCGCGTAGAGGCGCGGCTCGGCCGGGAGAAACTTCTCGCCGAACAGCTCGGGGATCTGCGTGCGCGCGGCCTTGATCGCCGTCTCCGAGAGGCTGGTGGAGTCGGTGCGCATGTACGTGATGTAGCCGCGCTCGTAGAGACCCTGCGCCACACGCATCACCTGCTGAGCGCTCATGCCCAGCTTGCGGCCACCTTCCTGCTGCAAGGTAGATGTCATGAACGGCGCCTTGGGCGAGCTGCGGTACGGCCTCGTGTCGAGGCTCTTCACCGTGAAGTTCGCGCCCTCGAGGCCCGCGGTGATCGCCTTCGCGCGCGCTTCATCGATCCACGCGGCGTTCGCCGTTTCCAGCACACCGCGATCAGAAAAGTCTTTGCCGGAGGCGACGCGCTGCCCGTCGACCGCCCACAAGGTCGATTCGAACGCGGGCGAAGTGCCGTGTTGGGCCGCCACGTCCCAGTAGCTGACCGAGCGGAAGTTCATGCGCTCGAGCTCTCGCTCGACCACCAGGCGAATCGAAGGCGACTGCACGCGGCCGGCGCTCAGCCCCTGGCCGACCTTGAGGCGCACCACGTGGGTGACCTGGTAGCCGTAGAGGCGATCGATGGTGCGGCGAGTTTCCTGAGCGTCGACCAGGCCCATGTTGAGGTCGCGCGAATTCGCGACGGCGTCCTGGATCGCCTTCTTGGTGATCTCGTGGAACACCATGCGCTTGACCGGCACCTTGGGCTTGAGCTCTTCCTGGAGATGCCAGGCGATCGCTTCACCTTCGCGGTCCTCATCGGTGGCCAGGTAGAGCTCCGAGGCGCCCTTCAAGGCGTCCTTGAGCTCGCGCACCACTTCCTTCTTGGTGACCTCGTAGGTGAGCTTGAAGTCGTTATCGACGTCGACACACAGGCCGCTCGCCGGCAGATCGACGACGTGGCCGACCGAGGCCATCACCTTGAAATTGGGGCCGAGGAACTGGCCGATCGTCTTGGCTTTCGCCGGAGACTCGACGATCACGAGAGGCTTGGATGCCATGGGGAGCGGCTCGCTACTTTCTTTCCAGTGAGCACGTCAACAAGTACCGCGAACGCTTTGTCTTCCCTGGCCTCCGGCTGCGCCTCCGTCGTGCGGGGAAGGGACAGGGCGTTTAGACAGGTGACCGATAGCGATCAGTGGCTTCGATCAGCTCGTGCAAAATTCCGGGTTCATGCGCTGCGTGCCCCGCATCTTCGACGATGCGCAGCGTCGCTTCAGGCCACGCGCGGT
>JAYVNA010000516.1:0-12595 GCA_043758715.1 Archangium sp. | reverse complement strand
TGCGGCGCCCATCGCTCAGCCCAAGACCGCCCTCCCTGCGCCGGAGTTCCCAAAGCCAGTGACACGCCGGCTGAAGGCGGCGTCGCCTTTGCCGGCGGAGAAGGTGATCGAAGACGCGGGAGCACGCTCAGTGGTGACGGCGCCGAAGGGTGTGCAGCTGATCGAAACCGCGACCGACGCCACCAGCCTTCCGACTGAATTCGACCCCCACGCCTTCGATGCCCTCGCGTTTCTGAACCGCGCCCAGGCCCTCGCCCGGGAACGAATGCCCGACGCGGTGCTCACCACCTTCGACGTCATGGGGCTCTTCGATGGCGAGCGCGTCGATCTCACCGCCAGCGACCAGTTCGAGGCGAACTACTGGTTCCGCTCACCGGCGAAGAGCCTCGCCAATCCCCGGCTGCGCGACGAAGACCAGGACATTCCCTGCCTGCTGTACGTGGTCGTCAATGCGAAGAAGATCGAGCTCCACTCGGTCACCAGCTCGCACGGCTGCAAGGAGAAGCAGCTGCCTCGGATTGCCTGCTCCATTTCGGCGGTGACCCGGCAGGCGAAGAGCCTCGGGTTCGAGACCGCGATGCCGATGAAGTTCACCTGGCTCTCCGACGGCTGGTACGTGGACCTGGGTGCTGATCGCCGCGCAGAGACGGTGGCGTGCCCGTAGTCGCGAAGTACGCTGCCCCGCATGGCTGCGACTTACGAAGAAGCTGTCGCTGAGCTGTTTCGGGCACCGCATGCCACCTTCGTCGCCGAGCGGAAGCGGCTCGCAAGCGAGTTGAAGGCCGCTGGTGACAAGGCAGGCGCTGCCTTCTTCGCGAAGCTGGGCAGGCCTCCTATTTCTGCGTGGGCGGTCAATCAGGTGTGGTGGCGTCACCGGGCGGAATTCGAGGTGCTGCTGCAGACCGCGAAGAAGATGCGGGAAGGTGATCTCTCGGTGACCGCGACGCATCGCGAGTACCTCACCAGGTTGCTCGCCCACGCGGAGAAGGTGCTCACCGAAGCCGGGAACGCGGCGGGGCCGGCCACCTTGCGCCGGGTGGGGACGACGCTGTCGGCGATCGCCGCACGGGGTGGGTTCGAGCCCGAGCCTGCCGGTGCGCTCACGGATGATCGCGATCCGCCCGGGTTCGAGGCTGCGGGCATTCCGGCGATCGTCGTGGCGCCTCCCCAGAAGACGGAGCTGAAGCTGGTTCCGCCTCCGCCTGATCCGGAAGTCGAACGGCTGAAGCGGGAAGAGCGGCTCAGGCGTGATGCGGAGTTGCTGAAGGCGCGCGCTGAGGTCGAGGCGATTCGGGATGAGATCTCCGCGTTGCAGAAGCAGGTGATGGAGGCAGAGGGGCGCCTCGTTCATGCGCGCGCCCTCGTCGCAAAGCTCGAGTTGGCTGAAAGTTAGTTTGCCCTCTCCCCGACCCTCTCCCCCGCGGGGCCCGCGGGGAGAGGGAGATAGGGACTTCGTTCCTTGCCCGGAGCAGTCGGCCCAGTTACGCCTCCCGCCCACATGGATCCGAACGTCCCCACGCCGCAGACCCCGTACGTCCCTCCGACGCCTCCGCCTGCGAAGAAGGGCGGCATGGGTGCTGGCCTCATTCTCGCGCTCGGCTGCTTTGGTTTCCTCGCCCTGGGGTTCGCCGGCATCGTGGTGCTCGCCGCCATCAGCAGCGGTGAGAACAACGGCGGCACCGTCGAAGACAAGTCGGTGTTGCGCATGAAGGTCGCCGGCGGCACCCCCGAGTACGTGCGCTCGAGCGGCCTCGACGAGATCTTCGGCAGCGCGGCCGTCACCGTGCGCCAGCACGTCTTCAACCTGGAAAAGGCCGCCGCCGACAAGCGCATCAAGGGCGTGTTCCTCGAGCTGGGCCCGATGGAAGGCACCGGCTGGGGCAAGATCGAAGAGCTGCGCGACGCGATCGTCACCTTCAAGAAGAGCGGCAAGTTCGTCGTCGCCTTCAGCGAGTACCTCTCGGAAAAAGAATACGCGCTCGCGCTCGGCGCCGACGTCATCGTGATGCCGAAGGACTCGTGGTTCGAGTTCAACGGCCTGGCCAGCGACATCAGCCACTACCCCGGCCTGCTCGAGAAGATCGGCGTCGAGGTGCAGTACTTCCGCTACGGCAAGTACAAGTCGGTTTCCGGTGAGCAGAGCGGCCGCACCGCCTTCACCGAGCCCGTGAAGGAAATGATTCGCCACAACATGGACGTCACGTTCGGTCACTTCGTCGACGCCGTCGCCAGCTATCGGCACATGGATGCGGAGAAGGTGAAGACCCTGATCGAAGAGGGCCGCACCAAGTCTGACTGGGCCTTCGAGCAGAAGCTGATCGATCAGCTCGGTTACCAGGACGAGGTCGAGACGCTGCTGCGCACCAAGCTCGGCGTGACCGACGCGAAGGAAAAGATTCACTACGTCTCGGCGAGCCGCTACCGCAACGTGGAAGCCACCGAAGCCGGTCTGCCCGAGGGAAAGAACACCATCGCCCTGGTGTACTCGGTGGGCCTGATCGTCTCCGGCAAGGGCAGCGATGATCCGCTGGGCGGCGAGTCGAACCAGGGCAGCGAGCCGCTGATCAAGGCGCTGCGCAAGGCCGCCGACGACACCGACGTGAAGGCGATCATCATGCGCGTCGACTCGCCGGGCGGCGCGGGGCTGGGTTGCGATTACGTGCGGCGCGAGGTCGAGCGCGCGCGGGCGAAAAAGCCGGTGATCGTCTCGATGAGCGACGTGGCCGCCTCGGGTGGCTACTGGGTGTCGATGGACGCGACCGCGATCGTCGCGCAGCCCACCACCGCGACCGGATCCATCGGCATCTACACGGTGGTCCCGAGCCTGGGCGGCCTCTACGACAAGCTCGGCCTCAACAACGAGACCTTCAAGGTGGGCGAACACGCCGACATGCTCATCGCCGCGCGCAAGTTCACCGACACCGAGGCCAAGCAGTGGGACACCGATCTCTTCGCCTCGTACAATCGCTTCGTCTCCCTCGCAGCCGAGGGCCGCAAGATGGACAACGACAAGATGCAGGACCTCGCGCAGGGCCGCACGTGGATGGGCTCTCAGGCCAAGGAGAATGGCCTCATCGACGAGCTCGGCGGGTTCCCCGCGGCGATCAAGCTGGCGCGCGAGAAGGCCAACATCCCGGCCGGTGAGACGGTCGCCCTCAAGCTCTTCGACAAGAAGAAGACGTTGATCGAAGCGCTGCTGCAGCGCGACACCGAAGACGAAGACGCTCCGGAGTTGGCCGTCACGCTGCTCTCGAAGTCCGTGGAGGCTTCGGGGCTGCGGCCGCTGTTCAAGAAGATCCCCGGGCTGTCAGGCCTCGCGCGCGAAGTGGTCACCGGGAAAGAGACGCTCTTCCCGATGGCGGAGTACCAGGTCGACTTTCACTGACTGCTGCGGGCCCCCTCCGAGCGGGGGGGCCTGAGCTGGCATAGCCGTCGGCGTACCAACCTCCGCCCTTCAACGAGAACGACGAGAGCGAGATGCGCTTCTCGACCGGCGAGCCGCAGCGCTCGTGCTGGGTCAAAGGTTCGGCGTCGATCTTCTGCAGCACTTCGAAGGTGCCGCACTTCAGCCAGTCGTATTCGTGCAGAGGCATGGTGGGTCTTCCGGTCTCCTTGGCCCTGGGGGCGAGAACAAGATTCAGCGGCTCCGTGTAGGTGTCAAGGCGACCGGCTCGGTGACAGGTGTCTCGCCCGTCATTTCGTACGCGCGATGCCCCGCTGATCCGTGCAGACTTCGGTGCCTACCCCCCGGGAGAGCGCTGTTCCCCACGAGTGACGACACCTGAGGAGCGCCCGCTCGAACCGGGCACCATCGTCGCCAGCAATTACCAGGTCGCCGAGCGCCTGGGTGCCGGTGGCATGGGCACGGTGTACCTCGCGAACAACGTGACGCTCGAGCAGCGCGTGGTGGTGAAGGTGCTGCGGGGGAGCGCGCAGGGCGCAGGGCAGGAAGAGGCGCAGATCATGGCCAACCTGCAGCACCCCAACGTGGTGACGGTCTACGCCCACGACCCCGCGCTCGACTGCATCGTGATGGAGTTCCTCGACGGCGCGTCGCTGAGCGCCGTGCTCGAGAAGGGCATCGATCGGGTCAACGCCATTCGCGTCGCGCTCGCCGTCGCGGAGGCGCTGGCCGCCGTGCACCGCCGCGGCCTGGTGCATCGCGACATCAAGCCCGAGAACGTGATGCTCGCGCTCAACCACGGCGGTGGTGGTGGGCGCCTGGTCGACTGGCTCAAGCTCATCGACTTCGGTCTCGCGCTCAAGGCGGGGAAGCTGCCTCCGGTGCTGCTGGGCACTCCGGAGTTCTGCGGGCCAGAACAGTTCCTCGCGACTGAGGTTGCGCACCCGGCCAACGACGTCTACGCGCTGGGCATCACCATCTTCCTGATGATGACGGGCGCGTTCCCCTTCGACGGGCCGCGCGAAGAACTGCCGCAGCTGCACTTTCACCAGCCGCCGCCGGGGCTGGTGGAGGCGCTGATCACCCGCTTCGGCAAGGCAACCTTCGACCCGCGCACCCTGGCGCTGCTGGAGGACCTCGACGAGCTGCTCCAGCAGATGCTCGCCAAGCGCATCGAAGACCGGCCCACCGCGCAGGAAGTCGCGCGGCGGCTGACGCGGCTCGAGAGCAGCTTTGCCGAGGCAGGCACCTACGTGGGCAGCACGGCCGCGGCCGTCACGCTCACCGAGCACAGCGCCGCCCAGCGCCGCCGCTCGGGGACCTCGGTGCTCACTCCCAAGCACGTGTCCGACAGCTCCAGCACTGCGCCCGATGTGCAGGCGGTGACGTTGAAGGCCGCGCCTGCGCTCCCTTCGTCGCGGCAGAAGGCGCAGCTCGAGCCCGAGCCAGACCCGCAGCTGCCGCGCTCGAACCGGGGACTGATCGCGGTGCTGTTGGTGGTGGTGGCGGCGCTCGCCGCGGCCATCATCGCGCTGGGAAATCAGCAGGCACCGATTGAAGTCGTCACCCCGGCGGAGCCGGTCAAGCCGGTGACCGGGCCCGTGGTGAAGGAAGAACCGATCGCCGACGCGGCCAGGGTGGTGGTCGCTCCTCCGGTCGCCCCGCCCGAGGTGGAGCGTGACGCCGGCCTCGCCCCCGCGGTCGAGGACGATCCCTCCGTGCTGGGGGTGATCAAGAAGCGCCAGGTGGCCCCCAGGCCGCCGCCCAAAGCTCCGCCGCCCGCAGCGCCCGTGTGCCGCTTCGACGAGGTCGCCACCCCGAAGTCGGCGCGCCGCGAAATGGGGTTGTTGTCGAAGGGTGCTTCCCCGGCGAAGAAGGACGAAATCGAAGGGCTCAGCGGTGACCTCGCCGATGCCTTCGTGGCCAAAGACTGCAAGGCCGTCGAAGCAGTGCTCAAGAAGATGAGAGCGCTGGCAGCCAAGTGATGTTCCTGGAGAGATCGCAGATGAGCTCGAGTCGCCTGGTGTTCTCGGTGTTGTTGCTCGCCACCGCGGTGCGCGCGGCGGAACCCGAATCCGGCCTGTTCTGCCCGCTCGCGGTCGACCCCAACCCCGCCTTCACCGAGAGCCTCGACGCGATGCAGAAGCGCTTCCTCTCGGTGGCGCGCGAACGCTCGGGCTACGAGCTGCTGCTGCTCAAGGAAGTCGAGTACGCGCTCAAGGCCACGCCCGCGAGCGACTACGCCCAATCGAACGCGTCGTTGGCGAAGCTGGCGATCAAAGCCGACGTGAAGGTGGCGGGCTTCGTCACCTTGAGCATCTCTGACGCGCGCGAGCTGGTGCTCGACGGCCGGGTGGTGCGCTCCGACGGAAAGCTGCTCAAGGCGGCGACGGTGGCGGTGCCCCGCGGCCAGGAACCGCTGCTCGACGCGCTTTCCCGCGCCACCGAAAAGTTCTTCGATCGCCTCGACGCCGGGCCCACGAGCGCAGCGCCGGTGGTCGTGGCCGCCGCGGTGCCCGAGGTGAAGGTGAAGAAGCCGGAGCCGCCGAACCCCGGCACGCCCCTGCGCATCGTTGGCGCGGGGCTGGGGGGTGCAGGCATCGCGACCGCGGTGGTGGGCGTGGTGGTGTTCGCCAACGCGGGAACCGTGGAGAAGGATGCGAACGGCTACATCGCCTCCACCGACCTTCCGAAGGTGAAGACCATTCGGGCGCAGCAAGGCACGGCGCTGGGGCTGGTGACCGCGGGCGCGGCGCTCGGCCTGACCGGCATCGTGATGTTGATCGCAGCCCCGAATGCGCCGGTGACCGCTTCGTTGGCGCCCCGGGCCGACGGGGCCCTGTTCGTGGTCGAAGGGAGCTTCTGAATGAAGCGCGTCTTGATGCTCTTCTCGTTGGGCCTCGCCGTTCCCTTCTCGTCGTGTCTGAACGTCAAGCCGTGCGCGGATAGCTCGGAATGCCCGGGTGGACGCTGTGAACTCGGCCCTGGCCTGAACTTCTGCGTGTTCGATCCGCCCGACTCGGGTGCTCCGGATGGCGGCGGCGAGGCGACCGGCGGTGGGGGCGGCTCGGGGGGAGGCACCGCAACAGGTGGTGGCACTGCGACCGGTGGCGGAACTGCAACGGGTGGCGGAACTGCGACTGGTGGCGGAGCTGCAACGGGTGGAGGAACAGCGACGGGTGGAGGCACGGCGACCGGCGGCGGCACCGCGATCGATGGTGGCCTCATTACCGACGCTGGCATCGATGCGGGCGTGGACGCCGGCACCGCCGTTGATGCAGGCATGCCCTTTTGTTCGGTGACTTGCCCTCCGGAATTCGAGTGCGTGTCCGGCAGCTGCAAGCCCGCCTACGTGTTGAAGTTCGGGGCGCCCACCGCCTCGCAGGTCTTCGGGGCCTCGGACGCGACCATCACCTTTACCGTCAACATGACCCGGGTCGATGGCGGCATTCCGACGCTCACACCCATTCCTTTCTCCACCGCGCTCGCCGGAGCGCCCATGAGCCTCGCTGGCAGCAACGGCGTGTACACGACCACCTTCCTGCTTCCCTCGGTCACGGCGACCTACACGGCCACGGCAGGCTGGACCGCGCCAGAAAATGCGACCGTGACGTACTCGGTCGATCGCACACCGCCCTCTGTCTCGCTCGACGTGAAGGACGCCGGTTCGACCTTCCTGCGTGATGCCCTCGTGCCGGTCGTGATTCGTTCTGACAAGCCACTCAACGCGGCGCTGACCACCCTGACCATGCGCGGCACCGATGGTGGCGTGGTGGCTCAAGGCGCTCCGGTGGCAGGCACGTCGTGCGGCGGGCTGCCCACCGTCGGCAGCAACGATCTGTGCGGCACGCTCGACTTCGCCTCACCGGTGCTCGCCGGCCTGACGGGCAACTTCACCGCGACCGTCAACGCCGTCGACGTCAACGGCAACACCAACACCTTCACCACGCCGAACCTGCCGGTGACCCGCTTCCGCTGGACGGGGACGGTGGCCGCCGCGGGGACGAGCGTGCGCGCGGCGCCTGCGCTCGACAAACGCGGCAACCTCTTCGTCGGCACCCAGGACGCTTCGTCGCTGGGCCGCATCATCTCGTTCACGCCGAACGGCGTTCAGCGTTTCAGCAGGGCCGCGGGTGGCGCGGTGCAGAGCCTCGCCATCTCGGACACCGTCACCACCGGCGGCGCGCTCAACGAGGTCGTCTACTACGCAGTGTCGCTCGCCACCGCGAGCTCACTGAATACGCTCACCACCGACGGCGGCACGGGCAGCATCGGCTGCAACGACCTCACGCGACCGACCAGCTCCGCCATCGCGCTCTTCGACGGCGGTGTCATTAGCGGGGGGGCCGACATCAAGGCGGTGATGGTGCAGAACCCGGTGGTCAGCTCCGATCAGGGCCGGGTGTGTACCTACAGCACGGTGAGCGCCGGCGCGGTGAACGCCGGCATGAACGTGGGCCAGCCGCCCGGAGATGGGACGAACCTGCTCGCGCCCGCGAACCTCGTGGTCTCGGGAAATCAGGGCTACTTCCAGCAGACGCCCGGCAGCGCGCTGGGCTTCGTCAACTTCGGGCCGCTCACGTACCAGGGCACGTCAGCCAACTACGGCGGCGGCGGGTACGGCACCGGGCTCGCCCTCTCGGGTGGTGCCATCGTCGCGACCTGGTCGGGCGTGAGCAGCTACCGGCCGATCTCCACCTGGTCCTTCCCCAACCCGGCCTCGTCGACGGGGGTCACTCCGACGTCGTGGTTCTTCTCGAGCCCGGCGGCGATCCTCGGCGGTTCGATCATCGCCACGAACGACAAGCTGGGGCTGCCCTGGCTCATCTCCGCGACGCTGACGGGGACCACGCTGGGCACCCCCGTCGACGTGGGCAACGGAGCAATCGGCACCAACTTCGGGGGCACCACCCCGGTGATCGGCACCGGGCTCAAGGCCTACGTGGTGAACCGCAAATCAGAGGTGCTGGTCTACAACGCCACCAGCGCGGGCGGCGTCGGAGGACAGACGCCCGAGTGGAGTGGCTCCTTGTTCGGGACCAACCTCGACGTGGTGGCCCACCCCACGCTCGACTGCAACCGCACCACCTACGGGCGGCCCGGAACGCTCTACGTGGTGACGCTCAATGGGCAGATTGCCGCTGTGATCGTCGACTCCACCGAGCTCGATTCCAACGCGCCGTGGCCCAAGTGGCAGCGCACCGCCGGAAACGCAGGCAACCCCGGCTTCCCGCTCAATCCCGGCTGTTCAGCGACCGGAACCTAGCTGCCCGAGCCGACCGCGCCGAGCTCAGCGGCCGCGGTGTCACGGGTCGCCATCACCCAGTCCTGATCAGGTCCGTGGCCGCTCAGCACCACCGGCTTGCCGTCGAAGGTGACGCGCTTGCCCGGGTAGATGAGCGTCTTGAACATGTAGACCGCGAGCGAAGGCTGCTCGAGCGCGGGGTGAATGGTCGCGTGGTAGCGCTCGGCGTGCGCGGCGGGCGTGAGGCTCCAGTGCAGGCCGGGCGTCTCGTGGTGAATGCCGTGAAAGCCGTTGTTCAGCGTGAAGAAGTTGAAGAGCTTGCCGACGAAGTTGCGCGAGTGATTGACCGGGTGATCGTTGTCGCAGCCGTCGTGCTGCAGGAAGTTCACCGTGGTGATGCCCCACACCGCGAACAGGTGGGGAATGGCGACGAACAGCAACGTCTTGCGCCAGTCGATGACCGCCAGGCCCAGCTTCACGCCCCACACCGCGATGATCTCGATCAGCAGCTGCCGATTCCACTGCGGCAGGCGCTCCTTCATCATCTTCTTGTAGCGGTAGTTGCCGGTGGTCACGCCCGGGCCGACCGCGAAGAAGAAGAGAAGAAAGTTGAGCAGGTTCCAGCTGAAGTTCACCTTGCTGGTGCGCATCACGTCCTGCCGCTCCTGCATGAACTTGTGGTGCGAGAGGTTGTGGCCGGGCACGTACTCACTGATCGGGAAGCCGTATGAGAGGCTCACCCAGACCTGGAAGATGCGGTTGGCCCAGCGCTTCCGGAAGACGGGGCAGTGCACGGTGTTGTGCGCGATGACGGCGCAGATCCACGAGCTGATCGCGGTGACCACCACCCACCCCACAAGGAGGGGCCCGGTGGGATTGAGCACCCACCCGGTTGTGGCGAGGGCAGCGAACAAACAAAGGAAGGCGATCGTGCGCCAGTCGGCAGCGTAGCGGAGCATCGAGTGGGCCTTCTGGCTCAGCCCGATGCGACAGTAAAGGCCCCGGCCCGCCTCGGTCAGGTAGGAATTCTGCTCAATCCGCGCACTTAGCTTGCTGGGCAGCCCTCAGTTTCAGGGCCTCACTTCAAGGGACCGTCAGATCGGCTGGAAGATCTTCAGCCCACGCCGGCCCGATTCGGCGGCCAGGGTGTTCCGCTCGACGAAGTCGCTGGCCGAGCTGTGCCCATCGCCCAGGGTGATGGCGGTGTGGCCGTAGCGGCTGCCGAGGCGGGTCGAGGTCTGTTCCCAGGTGAGCACGAGCCCCGGCGTGCGGAGCGCCTCGGCGAGCGGCATGTGCACCTCGCGGAACTTGCTGCGCGGGAGGTTGTTGTCGATCTGGTTGCCGTTGCCGCCCACCGAAATGCCGAGGCTGCGGCGAAGGGTCTCGCTCACGCCGGTGGCGCAACGGCCGCGGCCCCGGTACCCGCCCATGCCGAGCGCGACGGTGCGCGCGTTCGCGGCGAGGCGACCCATCGCGGCGGTGCCGGTGACCCGATCATTCCCCGCGGGCGTCACATCACCTGAAGGCGTCGGCGCGGACCGCTTGGGCACCCGAAGGTTTCGCAGCTCGGCGGGGCCCGCGCGACCGACCGGGCCGCTCTGGGTGCGCGAAGACTGCTGGGCGCCGGCGAGCGCGCGCAGGGTGATGGGGCCGAAGAAGCCGTCGGCCTTCACGCCCAGGCGGCGCTGCAGCGCCTTGACCGATTCACCCTTGTCGCCGATGCCCAGCTGCGCCTTGCCGCTGGCGACGTCGGAGAGCGAAGGGGCGGGGTGATGCGTGTTGTCGAAGCTGGAGAGCTGCGCGTCGACGCTCGGCGACGGCTTCGCGCTCTGCGGCGGCCGGGAGGCGGGGCCCGAGGGCGAAGAGGGCTTGGCGGGCTCGAACTTCGAACCGGGCTGCGCGCCCGAGAAACGCTCGATGGAGAAGCGGCCGTCGACCGACGACGAGTTGGTGACCGCGTCGATCACCTGGCCCTTCTTGTTGCGGTAGCTGATGCCGAGTTCATCGGCGAGCTTGGGGCTCACTTCGAAGTGCGCCAGCTTCTCGTTGCCCGGGCGCCTGCTGCCAGCCGAGTCGTAGAAGGTGGCGGTCACCACGGCGCCGGTCTTGTTGTCGCGAACGCTGACCTTGTCGCCGACCTTCACGCCCAGCTCCCGGGCCTGCTGGGTGGTCAGGGCGATGCCCGGCTGCTTCACCGGATCGAAGCCCTTGCCGATGCTGATGTCCGAGTTGGCGGCCGAGCCTTCGATGCTCGTGTACTTCGTGCCGTTGAAGTCGACCGAGGGGCTGCCGTTGCCAATGCGCATGCGGGGTTGTCTCACGGGCCCCTGCCCAAGTTGCGATCAGGCCGGGGTGATCCTTTTGCCTACAAAAACGCCTACGGCGAAGGCACTGAGTTTCGGTGGCCCAGGGGCTGGATGACGTTCTTGATGTCGAAGCTCCACACCCCCAGGAGGTAGACGAATTGCTGCACCAGGCCGGGGCGGTCGACCGGCATGTCGCGCTCGTAAGCGAGGTGCACCTCGAAGGGGCCCTTGTGAAAGATGAGCTCGCCGGTGAAGTCGAGCTCGCTGGGGCCGACGATGCTGCCGAAGCGATCGGTGAACATGGTGGCGTCCGCGCCCAGGGAAAACAGGTCGTCGAACATCGAGAGCTCGGTGTGCACCGCGTAGCGAAAGAGCGCGCGGCCTGAGTTGTCGGGGCGGGCGGCGTAGCTGGGGTTGAAGAGGAAGCCGCCGAGCGTGACCCAGCCCGAGACGTCGCCGCCCTTCAACGTGTCAGCCAGCGCCGGGAAGATGCGGGCGAAGGAATAGAGGTAGCGGGCGCGCAGGTCGACGTAGGTCTGGGTGAAGGTGCCCATGTCGACGGGGCGATCGTGTTCGACGCGCGCGCCGACCTCGAGATCACCGGGGCCCAGCCCAAAGGTGCTGGTGACACCGGTGATGAAGTCGAACTCGGTGGGCAGCAGCACCAGGCCGCCCAGGCGCGTCGAGTCGGTGAAGAAGCTGACGTCGAGCGGGATGCTCAACAGGCGGCCGAAGATGTCGACGTCGAAGTGGCCGCCGTACCGCAGCAAGGCGAGGCCGGTGTTGTCGGGGCGCGCGGCGTAGCTGGGGTTGTAGAGCGAGATGCCGAGCATCAGGGCGCCGCTCAGGTTGAAGCTGGTGTCTTCTGAGCCGACCGCGCCGCCGTGGGCGCTGCCCTGCTTGTCGAGTGCGAAAGAGGTTCCCGCGGCGAGCGCGAGCAGCAGGGCCGCCGTGCGAAACATCACCGGACCTTAGCGGGAGCGATCTCCCGCTCAACGACCAAACGCCGCCGGGTCGAGCTGTTGCCACTGGGGGGTGATGGTGAAGACGGGGTTGGCTCCGGCCTTCACCTCGATGGGCTGCACCGCCGCCTCCAGGCTCCCGGTTCGAAAGAGCATCACGGTCCAGGCGCCTGGCAACACGTGTTGAGCGACGCCGTTGACGAGCCGCAGCGGGGCGCCGTGCGCGATGAAGTCCTTCGGGGTGCGCGGGAGGGGCACCGAGCCCTGCACGAGCATCGCCTCGGCCGGTTCAGAGATCTTCACCTCGACCGTGACGCCGTCGGTCGCTTCGCGGATGACGAGTTCCTTCGCGGTCTCGCCCAGCGTGAGCTCGACGGACCGGAAGGTGCGCGCGTCTGCCGTCTGCACCGAGATCTGCCAGGCCCCGGGCGGCAGCGTGGCCTGATAGCTGCCCTCGCTCCCGCCCTTCTTGAAGGGCACCAGGGCACCCGCTTCTGCCCGGGCGACCACCCAGGCTCGGGCGAGGGGCGCACCCGCGGCGTCCAGCACCTTCACGTTGAGCGCGGTCGCCGGCTGCAGCTCGAAGTCGACCGTGTTGCCCGAGAGCGGCTGCATGCGCGAGACGTAGCTGGGCGCGCTCGAATAGATGTGCGTCGAGCTGGAGTCGACCGCGTTCAAC
>JAYVNA010000515.1:0-4159 GCA_043758715.1 Archangium sp. | reverse complement strand
CGGCCTGCGGTGCAGCCGCTGAACCTCGAGGTCGAGAGCGGCGAGCTGTTGGTGCTGGTGGGCCCGTCGGGGTGCGGGAAGTCGACGGTCCTCAGAATGCTCGCGGGGCTGGAACCCGTGACCGCGGGGTCCATTCACATTGGTGAGGTCGACGTCACGGACAAACCTCCCGCGCAGCGTGATGTCGCGATGGTCTTCCAGAACTACGCGCTCTATCCCCACATGAGCGTCGCGGAGAATTTGGACTTCGCGCTGCGCATGTCGAAGGTGGCTCCCGCCGAACGGGCTCGCCGCGTGCATGAAGCGGCGAGGATGCTGGACCTGGAGGGGCTGCTTGAACGCAAACCTCAAGAGCTCTCCGGTGGCCAACGACAGCGGGTGGCGATGGGCCGCGCGATCGTTCGGGAGCCGCGTGTCTTTCTCCTCGATGAGCCGCTCAGCAACCTCGATGCGAAGCTGCGAGGGCGAACGCGCACCGAGCTCGCGGCGCTGCAGGAACGCCTTCGCACGACGATGATCTACGTGACGCACGATCAGGTCGAAGCGATGACGCTGGGTCACCGGGTCGCCGCTCTCGAGAACGGTGTGTTGCAGCAGTGCGCGCCACCCGCCGAACTCTATGCGCGTCCCGCGATGAACCTCCAACAATGGCCGCTGCACGAGCGCGGGGTGAAATGGGGAGAGGTCGTTCTGCCGCTTGCCCCCGAGGTCCTGGCGGCGGCGCGGCAGAAGCGTCTGACCGAAGTCATCGTGGGCATCCGCGCAGAGTCCTTCATTCCATCGCCCGACGGTGCGATCGCGCTGCGCGTCGATCTGGTCGAGGTGTTGGGTGCCGATGCGTTCGCGTGTGGCCACGTCGCGGAGGACGGGGCACGCACGCCGCTCGTCATTCGCACAGACGGCCGAACGCCGCCGAGAAAGGGCCAGACTCTTCGCGCCGACGTGCGGGCCGAAGAGGTGCACGTTTTCGATCCGGAGACGCGGCTTCGGCTTGGCTGACCCGCGGCTATTCCTTCGCTTCGAGATTGAACTCGACGCGCCGGTTCTGCTCGCGGCCCGCGGGGGTGTCGTTGGGCGCGGTGGGCTTGTCGGGACCAAAGCCAATCGCCTTGAGCCGTTCCGCCGGCACCGTCTGCTTCACCAGGTATGCCTTCACCGCATCAGCGCGGCCCTGCGAGAGCGCCACGTTCTTCTCGCGCACGCCCACGGAGTCGGTGTGGCCTTCGATGCGCACCAGCAACTCAGGGTGGCTGACCATCACGTTGGCCACGTTGTCGAGCAACGGGAACGACTTGGGCAGCACCTGGCTCTTGCCGGTGGCGAAGTAGACCTTCTCGAGGATCTGCAGCTTGTCGGCGGTGATGATCACCAGCTGGCGCTTCTTCGCGGGACAGCCGGCGTTCTCCGGCACGCCCTTCTCGACGGGGCAGTTGTCGACCGCGTCTTCCACACCGTCCTGATCCTGATCGCGCACGGGGCAGCCCTTGCGCTCGACCGGTCCGGCCTCGGCGGGGCAGGCGTCCATTCCATCTTCCACGCCGTCGAGATCCTGATCGCGCACGGGGCAGCCCTTGTGATCGGCCGGGCCTGCTTCCGCGGGGCAGGCATCGAGGTTGTCTTCCACGCCGTCCTTGTCTGCATCGCGCACCGGGCAGCCCTCGCGCTCCGTGCTGCCCTTCTCGGTGGGGCAGCGATCGAGATCGTCGTTGAGCCCATCGCCGTCGGTGTCAGGCACCGGGCAGCCCTGGCGCGTCACCACGCCCGGAACGCGCGGGCAGACGTCGTCGCCGTTGAGCACGGTGTCGCCATCGGAATCGAGCTCCGCGCAGTCGCGGCGCAGTGCTTCCACGCTCACGGAGGCGTCACACTTCGGCTTGGGCGCTTCCAGCGGCGGCTGCACCGCCACGCCCAACATCACCCGGAAGGCGGGCGTGCCCGGCAGCGAGCCGAAGCCCGGGCCACCGATCGCGTACACCTCGAACAGCTTGCCCAGCGGGTAGCGCGCGCCCAGCAGCAGCTCGCCGCCACCCTGGGCGGCGTCCAGGCCCACGCCGCCGCGCCAGCTCAGCTCTCCGCGCAGCCCTTCGCCGAGGGTGGTCAGCGACAGACCGTAGGTGAAGCTCGAGGCGGCGCCCGACTGGCTCACGTTCACCGAACCGCCTGCAGTCGCCGCGCCCCGCACCAACAGGCCAACTTCACCGCCGGCGCGCAACCAGGGCACCAACGTGCGGCCCAGGCCCACGCGCGGCGCGAAACTCAGCGGGGTGGAGTTCGAGTAGGCCGCCGCGTTGCCGATCGGCAGGCCGAGCCCCAGCTGAAACGAGAGATCGATGGGTGAACCGGCGCGCTCTCGCAACAGACCGAAGCGCACGTTGAGCCACGGGGTGCCCACGGCGGTGGCGACCGGCCGGGCCACCTTGAACGCGCTCAAGTCGTCGCCGCTCTGCCAGAGCACGATCGGCAACTGCAGCCCCAGCTCGAGCCAATCGAGGGGTGCCCAGGCGCCAGCGAGGTGGGTGGTGAAGCGGCTGCCGACGATCGCTCCGAGCCGCTCGTTGGTGCCCTGCCGATAGAGCAGCAGCGAGTCGTGCTGGTAGTGCGCCGTGATCGAAGCGCGCCAGGTGCCCTGCTTCATCACGTCGCCGGTCTGGTTGATCAGGCTCGCCCCGGCGCCGGGGTTGAGATCGAGGCGCTCGAGATCGAAGCCGGCCACCTGGGCCGACGCCGCGCCGGCCACCAGGGTCAGCGCAAGGGCGACAGGCGCCGCGGCGCGTCGAACCCGCCTCCGGCTCAAGGACGCGAGCACCAGGGCGAGCATCGCGAACACCGAGCTGCCTTCCGTCGCGCCGCAGCCACAACCGCCGCCGCGAATGAAGACCTGATCGGGCCCCGCGACCAGCGGAGCGACCACCACGTACGTCTTGGTGGCGCTGCCCACGTTGCCGGCCGCGTCGGTCGCCCGCACCACCACCGTGTGATTGCCGTCGCCCAGGCTCGTGACGTCGAGCGGGCTGGTGCAGGCCACGAACTCACCCTGATCGACGCTGCA
Organism: Archangium sp.; assembly: GCA_043758715.1. Lineage (GTDB taxonomy): Bacteria > Myxococcota > Myxococcia > Myxococcales > Myxococcaceae > Archangium_A. The sequence continues at coordinate 1,110 of JAYVNA010000515.1, read as the reverse complement.
GGTGAACGTGACCGGGGTCTCGTCGGCCGTCAACGTCACCGTGGGCACCGTGTTTTCATCGGCCTGCGTGATCGTGATGGTCACTACCGGGGGCCGGGTGTCGATCTTCACCGTGACCGCCACCGACACCGGCGACTGGTAGCCCATGAACACGGCCTGCGCCGTCACCACCCGCGCGCCATCGGTGAGCGCCGTGGTGGGCGTGAACGTCCAGTGGCCCGTGCCGTCGGCGGTCGCCGTTCCCACCTGCACGCCGTCGACGAAGATCGTGACGGTCGCGTTCGGGGTGGTGGTGCCGCTGATGGTGGGGGTGGCGTCGTTAGTGAGCGTGTTGGTCACCGGAGAGGTGATGGTCACCGTCACCATGGGGATCTCCACGGTGAAGAGGCTCACTGACGAGGAGAGGCTCACGTTGCCCGCTGCATCGAGCGCGACGGCGGCGACGTGATGCTCACCGCTGGCCAGCTCGGTGGTCGAGCTGCACGACCACTCGCCCAGGCTGTTGGCGACCGCGGTGCAGACGGACTGATCGTCGACCGAGACGCGCACCGTGCTCAAGGGGGTAGCGGTGCCTGAGTAGCCGGGCGTGCGGGTGTAGACGGTGGCGTTGTTGGCGGGCGCGATGATCACCGGGGCGGTTGGCGCGGTGGCGTCGATGGTCCAGGTGCGACTGGCCGGAGTGCTGTCGGTGGTGGCGCCAGCGACCGCGCGCACCTCGAGGGTGTGGCTGCCGTCGGTGAGGCTCGCGAACGAGGTCGGCGTCACGCAGGCCGCGAAGGCCGCGCCGTCGAGGCTGCATTCGAAGGTGGCGCCCAGCACGGTGGCCGTGAAGGCGAAGTCGGCGGTGCGGCTGTGCACGAGGCCGCTGGGCCCTGCGATGATGGCGGTGTCGAGCAGGGTGGCGTCGACCGTAAACGGCACGGCAGTCGAGGGCGGCGAGGCGTTGCCCGCGGCGTCGGTGGCGATCGCGGTGACCGAGTGGCTGCCCGTGGCGAGCGCGCTGGGCGCTGCGCACGAGAAGGCTCCGGTGGCATCGGCGAGCGTGGTGCAGGCGAGCTGGCCGTCGAGGGTGACGACGACCGTGCTGCCCGCTTCAGCGGTGCCGCTGAA
>JAYVNA010000514.1:0-12616 GCA_043758715.1 Archangium sp. | reverse complement strand
GCATGCGCGCTGGTCGTCGTCGAGCTTGGGGCGCTCGCTGACAGCATTTCCAAGCAGCGCCCTGAACTGAAGCTCGAAGAAGCCGAGTGGAACTCAGTTGAGTCAATGCGAGCCGGACAAAGTTCGATTGCGCTGAGTCAGACGCCACGAGTTCGCGTCATGCTTGACATCGGCGTGGTTGAAGACCGACTCCTCTCAGCTCAAGCCCGAGCGCCCGAGCTCGGCGGTCCGATCAAGGTCGTGCTTGGCGCTCTCGAAGCATTCATGGCTGTCGTGAAGGGGAACATCCCAGATTGAAGCGTCTTGGTTTGCGTGTTCTCTTTCCTGGCACGAAAAAGACAAAGGCGTTCTTTCGCGAACACCGGCGAGAGGAGCTGCTGTGGCTCGAGGTGACGTTGCGCGAGAAGGCGGTCTCGGTGCGGCTGCAGTCGGCGCGAAGGAATGGAGCGTGCGAGTCGTTCGATGCCCTCGGGACCGATGTGGGGGTGGCGCTGACCGGGGTGACGAATCAGTGGCTCGCGGCCCGGGGGCTGGGGACGTTGCCGGTGGAGTTCGAGAAGTGCTCGGCCACTGAGGCGGTGGAGACGCTGCGGCTGATCGGCGGATCGGTCAGCGCGGAGCAGGTGCGGCGGGTGAGCCAGGCCGTCGCGGTGCACGAGCCGGCGACGCTGCGGTTGGTCGATGCAGCCGCGAGCGCGGATGACTCTGACGACGACGATGACGCCGACAACGACGATGACTCTGACGCAGACGAGGGTCAGCCCTCTCCCCCGCGGGGTGGCGGCGTGGTCTACGCCGCGATGGACAACCCGCGCACCGAGAAGGCGTAGGCGACGGCGTACCAACTCGACCCCGAGGCGTTCGATTGCTCGCAGCTCAACGGCTACGCGGGCGTGCTCGACGAGGTGGGTGACTCGAAGACCTGCGAGCAGATCGCCGAGCACCTGATTCGCGCGGCGGGCAAAGACGTGATGTGGCTCACCAACGGGTGGAACCACCTCGCGTGCGCGTACCTCGGGCTGGGGCGATTCGACGACGCGGTGAAGTGGGCGAAGAAGGCGGTGGAAAAGAACCCGCTGCCCGACAACACCGAGAACTTCGCCAAGACGCTGCAGCAGCGCGCGAAGGAGCGACAGAGGTACGTGGCGGCGCCGGTGGTGCCCACTGAGCCCCAGCGGCACCCGGCCTACCTGCTGGCGGAGACGGGAGACCTCGCCGCTGTGCTTTCCTTCGCGACCTCCGACGACTGGAACGCGCGGCGGGCAGGCTTAAGGGCGGCGCGGTTCCGCTACGCGTCTGACAACCACACCCCGGTGACGAAGGTCGCGCGTGACGCGGCCTCGCTGGCCCTGGAACAATCGACCGCGCACGCCGGCGGGCCCGCCGCGATTTGCCGCTCGTTCGCGCTCGACCTGCGCACCGAGGGGCTCGACTGCGCCTGCGGTCGCGTCCCTGACCTGGGCGATCGCCTCACCCGCCACGCGTTCTACGAAGAGTTCCGCGCGCGCGGCGGCGTGGTGGTGGGCGAGGCGCCGGACACCCGCGCTGAGTTCGTCGACCAGGTGCTGTTCGACGGTCAGCCAATCGCCTCGCTCTCTGAGTACCTGGCGCTGATTCAAGACGTCTCGTCACTGCCGATCGCCGCCGCGCTGGAAAAGCACAGCCTGGCCCACGCGCAGTATTTGGGCGTCTGCCATCGTTGGGGTAAGCGGCTGGACGACGACCCGGCGCTGCGCAGCTCGGTGGCGGTCGGCCTCCGCTGAGGCCTGAATCGCCGCGGGTAGCGCTCGAGGGCGGAGCGCTACCGCGCGATGACCTTCCGCTCGACGCTCAGCGTGGCTGAAATGAAGGTCTGGTCGGGCACTGCGGCTGAAGTCCGCATACCTGCGTCATTGGCTGGCTACCCAGGCCACTGGACGTCAGTGGCTTGTTTCAGTCCTCGGCGACGCTGGCCTCGTCGAGAATCTCCAAACGCGTGACAAAGAGGGTCGTCCTGCGGCGCCCGGTCGCTTCCGAGCGGTTCCCAATGACGCGAACCGGGCGCCCGAGGGCCTCCTGTGCACTCGTCATGAGCTCCTCGGCGAACTCGCAGGGGAGTTCGACCTTTTGGCTCCGCACGACCCCCGTGAGCTTGTCGAGGTCGAGTTCTCGGAGTCGCCCGATGTGGTCTTCAGCGACCGAACTCTCGATGCGATCGAGCGCGGCCGCGAGGTGTTCCCTGGATGCGCGCGAAAGGCCGAGAGGACGCTGGGCTTTCACCGCCCTCCCGCTGAACTCTACATTCTCAACAATGCCTCGCGTGCGCGGCGCAAGCTGCAGGACCAAGTTCAGCAGCAACCGACGCCGCGTTTTGTCGGGTATGCGGAGTGCGAGTTCACGATCTTGGTCGGCCAAATCAGGTCCCGTAGCTGCCCACTCGACAACGGCAAGGTACTCGTCAAGGCTCTTGACGACGGCACGGGAGAGCGCGTCGTCCCCCTCGACTCCCTGAATACTCAGTCCTAAGCGAAGACTTCCTGGAGCAAGGGCGGTGAGCCGCACATCAACTGCCTGCTGCACCGCGGCGGTAGGGCGCGCTGACAATCTTCCAGTGACAAGGTGCTCTGTTGCCGCTTGGAGCCCTTTGCGAAAACTGTTGAGGATGGCGGTCATGACAGACGTCGGCGCGTTTCCGGCGTCAATTCCCTCGCCCTCGACGCGAACCCACAACGGCGCACGGGCCTCGTCGAGCCCGAGGTACGCGTCGACGTCAGCCTCAATTCGCGTGAGCTCGTCGATGGGGCCCTCCGCAAGCACGCAGAAGTTCGTCGTATTCACGCTGCCCACGTTGCGTCGCAGCGAAGCCAGGGCAAGGCGGAGATTCGATATCGCATCGAGGGCTTGGCGAAGATCGACGTCATTCGCGATCGTCATACGGTCACCTTCAAGAGGCCCTTGCGACGCCCGCTCTGGCCCTTCACCTGCGAGAAGAACTCCAAGTACTTCTGGTACTCATCTGAACCCTCGCTCGCAGGGAGAAGATCGAATCCGAACCGCTTGCTCACTGACTTCTTGGATATGGCGTTGAGAACGTAGGGAGGAAGATCCTTTGAAAGGTCGGCGTCCGAATGCAGCGCGAGCAGGATGTCGATGTCTCCCGGCTCCTCTCTGCTCGTCACGAAGCTGCCGTCCAAGATGAGGAACTTCACGAGATCCACTGACTGAAGCTCGGCGAAGTAGCGCTTGAGCCTTCCCACCAACTGGATCCTCCGATCAGATCTTTCGAATCTGCCGAATGTCGCAGCGACTTCTTCGATCGTGCAGAGATGAACGCCCACCGGCAACAGGCCATCGTTGTCCAGGGGCGGAATCGGCATGGGACACCGTAAGGCGGCCGATCCCCCTGCTCAAGATCCCCGTTCCTCTTTGCGGTCGGTCAAACCGCTACCGCGCGATGACCTTGACCGTCTCGCCCACCGCGTTGAGCATCTCGCGAAGCGTGTCGTAGTCGGGGTGCTTGAAGCGCATCCACGCGTTGGCCATGTAGCCACCTTCGACCGGCTGCGTGGGCGTGCCCTCGGGCGGAAGGTGCGCGTCGATCATCCACTGGCCGAACGCGCGCTCCACCTTGTCGAGGCCCTTGTAGTCGGCGATGCGGCCGTCTTGCGTGGGGCGCAGCGCCACCAGCCCCGCAGAGAAGCGGCGAGAGAGCCGCGAACCGGGCCGGCCGTGCACGATCGCGTTGGCCCACTCGCGGTAGAGATCGACGTCGTTGCCGACGTTGTACAAATCCCACGCGCGCACGCCCGGCGGGCGGCAGCCGATCTCGGAGAACTTGAGGCCCTTGGGACCTGCGAACCATTCCATGTGCGTGGCCGAGGTGCCGATCTCGAGCGCGCGCACCACCTTCTGGCCCATCACCTTCAGATCGCGATACCCCTCGGCGGAGTCAGCGCGGTTGGTGGCGATGAACTGAGGGCTGACCCACCGGTGCCGCATCGCATCGAGCACGTTGGGGTAGTAGTGCGTGACGAAGTCGTGCACCACCCGGCCGCCGATGCTGATGGTGTCGTAGAAACCTTCGTGGCCTTCGATGAACTCCTCGACGGCGACCGAGCGGCCCTTGTGCACGCCGAGTTCCTGCGCGGCGCGCTGCAGATCAGCGAGCGAGTCGCAGCGGCTGGTGCCTGAGGCCCCGGCGCCGTCACGCGGCTTGATGATCAGTGGAAAGCCGACCTTCTTGGCGAAGGCGACGAGCTCCTCCAGCGACGACGCGGCGCTCGACTGCGCGCACGGAACGCCTGCGTTGCGCAGCGCTTCCTTCATCGAAGGCTTGTCGCGGCACAACCACGAGGTCTTCACCGAGGTGCCCTCGATGCCCATCGCCTCGCGCACCTTCGCGGTCGACATGATGTGCGCTTCCACCGTCGCCTCGAGACGATCGATGCGGTGGCGCGCGTGAATGAACTTCGCAGCGCGCAGCACCGACCCTTCATTCACCACGGAGTCGACCTGCTCGTAGTGCGTCAGCCAATTGCGCATGTCGCCGGAGAGCGAATCTTTGGAGCCTTCGCCGATCGCCGTGACGGTGGCGCCGACCTCCTTGAGGGCTTTGACGAAGTGGCGCTGATTGACGGGAAACCGCGGCTCGATGAAGACGACGTGCATGGAAGACCTCTACGAGAGTTTTGAATAGAGCTGCTCGTACTTCTGCACCTGGTGCTCCCAGGAGAAGTTCTGCGTCATGCCATTGTGCTGCAACCGGCGATACGCGGGGCGATCTCGGTAGATGTTGAACGCCGCTTCCAGCGCCCAGTGCACCGCCTTGGCGTCGTAATCGTCGAACACGATGCCCGTCCCCGTCCCCGTTCTTGGGGACCAGAGCTGCACGGTATCGGCGAGCCCTCCCGTCTTTCGGACGATGGGCACCGTGCCGTACTTCAGCGCGTAGAGCTGCGTCAGACCGCAGGGCTCGTAGCGCGAGGGCATCAGGAAGAAGTCGCTGCCGGCCTGGATCCAGTGCGCGAGCGCGTTGTCGAACGCCGCCTGGAAACGCACCTGCCGGGGGTACTTGTCGCGCAGTTGGTGAAACATTCGCTCGAAGCGCTTCTCTCCGCTGCCCTGCACCACCAGCTGGAACTTGCCTTCGCGCAGGCCCAGCGAGAGCGCGTCGGGAAGCAGATCGAAACCCTTCTGGGCGGTGAGGCGCGAGACGATACCCAGCAGCGGCACGCCGGGCAGCACTGGCAGATGCGCGCGAGACAGCAGCGCCGCCTTGTTGTGTTCCTTGCCTGCGAGATCGTCGACGTCGTAGTGCGAAGGAATGAGGCGATCGGCCTGCGGGCTCCACTCGTCGTAGTCGACGCCGTTGAGCACGCCGTACACCGTCGATTCACGCGCCCGCAGATAGCCCTCCAGACCGGCCCCGTATTCAGGCGTGCGGATCTCTCGCGCGTAGGTCGGGCTCACCGTGGTGACCGCGCTCGCGTAGAGAATGCCGTGGAGCAGGAAGTTGATGCGCCCGCCGCGCAGCTCGTCCTGGTGGAGCAGGTGCGCCGAACGCAGCAGCCCCGTGTCGGGCAACACGCTCGCGGGGAAGGCGCCCTGGTAGTTCAGGTTGTGAATCGTCAGCACCGTCTTCGTCTTGCCGAAGATCGACCCGTCCCAGGCGAAGCGCGTCTTGAGCAGCAGCGGCACCATCGCCGTCTGCCAGTCGTTGCAGTGCACCACGTCGGGCGCGAACCGCATGCGCTGCGCGGCCTCGAGCGCCGCGTAACAGAGCACCAGAAAGCGCAGGTGCTCGTCGCCGTCGTGCGCGTAGATGGCGTGGCGCCCGTAGAGCTGAGGGCAATGCACGAAGAAGACTTCCATCGTCGAGCCCGGGAGCGTGGCCGCGAAGATGCTCACCTCGAACTGGCGCGTGCCGAACATCACCTTCATGCCGCGCAGCGAATCGATGGAACGGAAGCGGTACTTCTGCTGCTCGATGCGCGAGTACATCGGCATGAAGACCCGCACGTCGTGACCACGGCGGTGCAGGGCTCGGGGGAGCGCCGCTGAGACGTCTCCGAGGCCGCCGGTCTTTGCGAACGGGGCGACTTCGGAGCTGAGAAACAGGATGTTCATTGGCTGGGTACGCCCTCTCCCCAACCCTCTGCCCCGCGGGGAGAGGGAGACAGTTGGTTTCTAGAAGCGATCATCGGCCGGGGAGATCGAGGTGACCGGGGGCGTGATCAGCACTTGAGTCTGCAATGACGGCGTCACCGGCAACACCAGGGTGAAGCGCGAGCCGTGCCCCATCTCGGACGCGACCCGAACGACGCCGCCGTGCCCCTCGACGAAGCTCTTCACGATGGCCAGGCCCAGCCCCGCCCCGCCGTACTCGCGCGTCGAGGATGAATCGACCTGGTAGAAGCTGTTGAAGATCTTGTCGAACGAGTCGGCCGGAATTCCCACGCCCGAGTCTTCGACCAGAATGCGGTAGCCCAGCGCATTCAAGTCAGGCTGCTGCTGCACTTCGGTGAGCGTCACCGCGACCCGGCCACCTTTGGGCGTGAACTTCACCGCGTTGGTCAGCAGGTTCACCACCACCTGCCGCAGGCGGTCCTTGTCGCCCTGCACCATCGGCATCTTCGCCGGCAGCTTCGCCTCGAGCGCGACGCCCTTCTTCTGCACCTGCGGGCGCAGGCTCGAGAGCGAGCCGTTGATCAGCTCCACCGCGTCCATCGGCTCGAAGTTGAGGCGCACCTTGCCCGCTTCGATCTGCGAGATGTCGAGGATGCTGCTGATCAGCTTCAGCAGCGTCTCGCCCTTCTCCATGATGGTGCGCACGTAGTCGACCTGCTCACCGTTGAGCGGCCCCGCGAGCCCCTCGGCCAACATCTCGGAGTAGCCGATGATCGAGGTCAGCGGCGTGCGCAGCTCGTGGCTGACGGTGGCGAGGAAGGCGCTCTTGAGGCGGTCGAGTTCCTTGAGCCGGTTGTTCGCTTCCTCGAGCTTCTTGTTCCGTTCTTCGAGCTCGCGGTTGTTGTCGAGGGTCGCCTCGATGTGCAGCTGCGTGGTCAGGAACATCTTCTGACCGCCGAACAACATCGTCTGCAGCAACTGCCCGAAGTGCAGCATCACGCGCGCGATGGTGCTCTCGGGCGCGCGGCGCACCTTCGCCACCAGGCTTTTCGCGTTGCCCACGTCGAACGCCTCGGCGATCTCCGTGAGCGTGGTGGGCGCGAAGTCCTTGAGGTCGTCGGGCATGAACGGCCCGAACACCACCCGGCCCATCGAGTCGCCTTCCCAGACGATGGGCATGATGAGGTACCGCAGCCCGGTGAAGCAGGGCACCGTCAGCATGCCTTTGCTCTGAGGCACGAGGTCAGCCTCGAGCACCGGCAGGCGCGCGCCGTGGCTGGCAGCGAGCGGGCCGTCTTTCACCCGGCCCACGGTCGCGGTGCAGCGGCGGCGGCCTTCGGGGAAGCTGAAGACGTAACCGCAGAAGTCGCCGTTGCCGATCTTGATGTCGGCGAGCTTGGCGCCCTTTTCATCGAACACCTTGATGCCCACCCGATAGAGCTCGACGAAGCCCTTCACCACCTCGGTGAAAGACTCGGTGTCGAGCAGCTCTCCCAGCGAGATGCGGCGCTGGAGGACGGACTCTCCTTGCCTCACGGACGGACTCCGGGAGTGCGGGGCGGCAACACCCTCTCGAGCTCCGTGCCGGTGACGTCGATGTTGGCGAAGACCTGCGTGAGGAATTCGCGCTCACCCAGGCCGATGTTCTTGGTCAACCCCGCGCGCGCTTCCAGGCTGCGAAAGGCCGACTGCAGCACCGCGTAGAGCGTCTCGAGCACGCCGATGCCGCGAATGGCGATGGCCCCGACGACCTGCTCCTTGCCCTTCTTGCGCGTCTCCTCGATCTCGGCGTCCGTCTTGGTGTCGGGCAGATCGCGCTTGTTGTACTGAATGACCACCGGAACCTGGGCCGGGTCGAGGTTGTTCTCCTTCATGTTCTCGACGAGGTTCTTCCAGTACGCGTTGTTCTCGGCGGCCGCGGCGCGCCGGCTGTCGGCGATGAACGCCACCGCGTCGGCGCCCTGGAGCACGATGCGCCGGGTGGCGTTATGAATCACCTGACCGGGCACGGTGAAGAGCTTGACCTTCACCTTGAACCCGTTAGCCGTGCTGAAGAAGACAGGCAGCAGATCGAAGAAAAGGGTGCGGTCGTCGTGGGTCTCGACCGTGAGAAGTCGGCCTCGCACCTCGGGGCTGGTCCGTTGGTGCACCATCTGAAGATTGGTCGTCTTCCCCGAAAGACCGGGGCCGTAATAGACGATCTTGACGGTCAGCTCGCGTTGCGCGTGATTCAGTTGCACGTTCGGGGATTGTGAGGCCAACCGCCTGACCCGCCAAGAAGAACCCGTGCAACGGACCGGCAGGTGTGCGGAAAGGCCACATCAGCTCCCTCGTCATTGAAATGTCTGCTCGTGCACGACGTTGGAGTTGGTGGTTAGGATCAGGACTGGCCGAGCCAAGCAGGACACTGGAGGAGTGGCGATGACCGATAAGCAGCTTGAAGGTATTCCGGGGACCAACCCGACCCTGCCGATGCCGATGCCGACTGACTGGAAGCAGGTGAAGTTCGCCTCGCCTACCGACGAAGACATGAACCTGCTCGCAGGCCTCAGATCGGGCAGCGAGCCCTGGAAGCAGCGTGGCGAGACACAGGCAGAGAGTCTCGAAGCGTTGACCAAGCTCCGGCCGTTCATCTCGGTCGCCAAGCACAACGCCGCCGTCGTCGGCTACGTCACCATCGAGCGCGATGGCCCGGTGCCCGGCGCCGCGTACCTGCGCAACATCGTGGTGAAGAACGAGTTCCGGCAGAAGGGGCTCGGCCACGTGCTGCTGGACCAGGGGCTCTCGATCGCCCGCGACATGAACCGCAAGACGCTCGCGCTGCGCGTTGACCCCGCGAACGGCCCCGCCGTCTCGTTCTACCGGAAGGCCGGCTTCACCACGGTCGCCACGGTGGTCTCGAAGAAGAGCGGCAAGCTGCGCCTGCTGATGAGCCGCGAGCTGTAAAGCGCTCTACCGATTGATCAGCCTCGAGGCCTCCGGGGGAAACCTCGGAGGTTTTTTATTTGAGGTTCTGGGTGTCGCGGTCTTGCGGGAGCGTGGCTTTCGCCAGCTCGACCAACTTCGCGCGCACCGGCTTCAGATCGAACGTGCCCTGCGGCAGCCAGCGCCCACCGGGCTTGCCGAGCACGAACAACACCTGGTTGCAGCTGAAGCTCACCAGCGCCTCCAGGGTGCCGATGCCTGACTGCATCTGAAACGAGAGGTGCGGCACGAAGCGGCACTTCGAGACGTCTTGCTCGAAGCGGAAGCTCTTCTCGTCGTAGAGCACGCTGCGCAACGCAGCGAGCTGGGATGAATCGAGTTCCTTGCCCGGGGCGCCGCGCACGAACTGGTCGGCGATGGCCTTCGCGGGGTCGGGCCTGAGCCCGCCGGAGTCGCTGACCCGGAAGACCTGCATCCTGGTGGCGTTGCCGATCGACGAGAGCACGGTGTCTCCCAGCGCCTCGCTCACCTTCGGCATCGGCGCGGTCACCGGCGGCGGAGGAGGCGGCGCTTCCTTCTTCTTCTTCGGCGCGGCGCCGAACGTGGGCCAGGCCAGCAGCACGCACATCAACACCAGGCGTCGAGGCGACATGCGAACGCTCATCGCACGTCACTCGGGCGGCGAGAAGAAGTCCGTCAGCCGCTCCGGGAGCGCGACGCGCCCGACGGGCTTACCGACCCGATACAGCGGAGGCAGCGCCGAGCGGAAGCTGCGGGCCGCCAGCGCTCGCAGGCCATCGCGCAGCCGCCGCCAGTCGTCGTCACCTTCGAGCCCATCGGCGAGCGCGGCCCAGGCGCGCACCTGCCCGTGGCCCCCTTTGAGCGGCGCGCGCCCCTCGGGAGAAGCGGTCAGCTCGTGCGCCAACATCAGCAGCGCCGCGCGGAGCCCGGTCTGTGCGAGCCGCGCGGCGCCGTCGATTTCCCGGGCGAGCAGGAAACGCAGCGCGGCCGTGCGCTCTGCCTCGAGCACCATCAGCGGTGCGAAGCGCTCGTCGATCAACGTCTGGGTGTGAGCGAGCGCAGCCCTGCGCCAGAAGTCAGCGTGGGCGAGCGCGCGGGGCCCGGCCAGCCCGCGGCTGCTGCGCGTGGTTCGTTTCGCCCGCCGGGTCAGCTCCCGTTCGACGCCGCCGGTGGTGTCGATGCGGGCCACCCGGGCCCAGGCCTGCGAGAGCGCGCGTTCACCTTCGGGGATCGCCGCGAGCACCGCGTCGTATTCGGCGAGGGTGAAGGGCAATCGTTGACCGCGGGTCAGCGGCCGGCCGAACAGACCCTGGAGCGCCGCCCCAAAACGGTGGAGCGCAGGGATCAGACCCTCGACGGTCTCCAGCGCTTCTTGCGCGGCGGCCTCGCGATCGCCCATCGCGACCTTGCGCGGCGTGCCGACCACCTGGTCGAGCAGCGTGCGCAGCCCCGGCCCGGGGAGCTCGGACAGCCCCAGTCGCTTCTCCAGCAAGGCGACGAAGCGGGCGCGTAACGAGATGAGCTCTTCGAGCAACGCGCGCACTTCGCCCGGGGGCCAGGCCTCGGCGTTCGCCCGGCGCGCCGCGCGGGTGAGCGCCTGCTCGACCTCTTCTTCCTGTCGCGAGACCTCGCGCGCGACGTCGGCGACCGCGCGCAGCCGCCGGCGCCAGTTCCAGGCAGCCAGCGCAGACACGAGCGCGAGGTAGCGGGTGCGGGTGGACTCGAGCAGGGGCGCGGTGTCCTCCAGCCTGCGCCGCAGCTCGTCGTCGGTCGGCTGGCGGCGCTCGGCCATGCACCCTTCATACTCTGTCGTCCCCGCGAGGTTCAGCTACGGTTGGGGCATGCGCATCGCCGTGCTGTCGCTGCTCCTGGCCCTGCCAGCCCTGCCAGCCCTGGGGGCCGCGCCCACCGAGCCTGAAAAAAAGCCGCGACTCGTGATCAGTGATCTCGTGGCGCTGCGGGTCGCTCCCGATGAAGCGGTCGCCATCACCGATGCCGTGCTCGCCTACCTTCAGGGCCGCGGCCTGTTCGAGGTGCTGGGCACCCGCGAGATCCAGACCATCCTGGGGGCCGAGCGGCAGAAGCAGCTGCTGGGCGCCTGCGGTGATGACTCGGTCGCCTGCGGGGCCGATCTCTCGAAGCTCGTGTCTGCGCGCTTCCTGCTCTCGGGTCAGCTGGCGAAGGTGGGCAGCGCGTATCAATTGTCGTTGCAGCTGGTGGACACCGAGCGGGGCCAGACCTCGAGCCGCAGCTCGAAGCTCGCCGGCAGCCTCGAAGAAGTGCGGGCCCTGGTGCCCTACGCCGCTTCAGAAGCGACGGGCTCGCCCCTGCCGCCGCCGCCGTCGCGGGTGTTGCCCATCTCGCTCATCTCGGTCGGCGGCGCGACGCTGCTCTCGGGCGGCGTGGTCGGCCTGCTGGCGCTCTCGAAAGAATCGCAGCTCAACGATGAGCTGTGCCCGGGCGGAGTACAGCCCGACGACCGCTGCGACGGCACCAACCTGCGCGATCGCAGCTTCTACGTGACCCAGCAGGACAACCTCGTGGTGCAGAAGGCCCTGGGGGTCGGGCTGCTGGCCGCAGGCGCGGTGATGGTGGGCATCGGCATCTGGCTGCTGCCACCCGATGACGCCCGCACCCGCATCTCGGCGCGCGTGCTGCCGACGGCCAACGGCTTCGTGCTCGCGGGAGGGTTTTGAACATGCGCCGTCTGGTCCTGCTTTCCTGCGCGGTGCTGATCGCTTCCTGCAAGGGCCTGTTCATCGAGCACGGCAACAACTACCCGTGCGATTTTTCCGAGCCGCCCGGCACCCGCGATGAGGTCTGCCAACCCGGCGACATCTGCGGCCTCCACAACCTCTGCCAGAAGTTCATCTACGAAGGTCCGCGCTTCGAAGGCGGGGCGACGCTGCCGGAATATGGCCCGGGCATCACCGAGGGCGAGCTGCTGCACCCCCTGGCGCTCTTCGGCAACGTGACCCGGGTCGTGGGAAATCAGCCGGTCAAGCCCGATTCACTCGTCTTCGTGACCAGCGACGACACCGGCCTGCTCGAGGTGCAGCGGGGGCACGTGCAGCCGATCACCGCGCCGCTCCCGTTGCCGCCGCCGGTGCTGGGGGTTGTCACCCAGGTGCAGACCTTCGGCGATGGTGGAGTGCCTCGCGTGCTTTTCGAGAATGCGGCCGGACGGCTGGCCGTGGGCACCGTGGGCGAAATGATGGCCAGGCCGCTGCCCTTTCTCTTCGTGGGATCTCGCGTGCTCGATTTCAACCCGCGCGTGAGCGCCACGCCTGTGGTGTGGACCGCGAACGACCTCGGCTTTCTGGTGGAGCCCGGTGATGGCGGGTGGGAATTCGAGAGGCGGCTCATCGACGCCGGCGAGGTGCTCGACGTGGCGGCGCTGTCGCTCTCGGAGCGCAGCTGGGTCTTGATGTTGTACCCCGACGGCATCGACGCGCTTGAGGTGAGCGCAGATGGTGGGGTCACCAACCTCGTGCTGCTCGATCCCATCAACCAGGCCACGGGTAGCCTCAAGACCGATCGCAACTCCCGCATCGTCGCTGCGGTT
>JAYVNA010000513.1:0-4163 GCA_043758715.1 Archangium sp. | reverse complement strand
CGCCCTTGAAGCCGCCGTCACGCGCCGCCAGGGCGAGCGGAAGCACGCCGCGAATCGGCTTGAGCGCGCCGTCGAGCGCGAGCTCGCCGCCGAAGAGGTAGCCCTGCAGGGGCTCGAGGTCGATGAGGCCCGCGGCGGCCAGCACGCCGAGCGCGATGGGCAGCTCGAAGGTCGCGCCTTCTTTCTTCAGGTCGGCTGGCGCGAGGTTTACCGTGATGCGCTTTTGCGGGAGCACGAAGCCGCCATTCTTGAGCGCAGAGATCACCCGGACCTTCGACTCGCGCACCGCGCCCTCGGGCAACCCGACCACGTTGAAGAAGGGCATGCCGAGCGACATGTCCACCTCCACCTCGACCACCACAGCGTCCACGCCCATCAACGCTCCAGATTTCACGCGAGCCAGCATCGGTCCACCTCCAGCGCGGCGGTGTCGCAAGCGGCGAGCCAGACTTTGCGCGGCGACCGCGAAGACGCGTGCTGCGAGCGAGTTCTCTGGTCGTGGAGTCGCGAGTGGAGCGTCCCCGCCCCAGCCACCGCCTCGCGCGCGGGACAGCGTTGCGGCCTTCAGGGGACGCGCCTAAGGCGAGGAACGACTGCGGTGCTCTTGCGTGCGGGCCCTCAGCGCAGGCTCTCTGTGACTGGGTGAGCGAAGCGATGTGGTGGTGACCGTTCCGCGCCAGTCTCCAGCAACGTAATCCGGTGATTACTTCTTGGGTCGCAGCGAAAGAAACGTAATCACCGGATTACGTTGCTCGAGAGGTGCTCCGGAGGGGCCCGCTTCACCACCACATCGCTTCGCTCACCGAGCCAGCCGCCTTCCTTCAAGGCCACCTGAAGAATTCCAACCGGCCCTTTTCCCCCGCCATCACCTCTGTCAGGAGGCGCGCTCGCCATGAACCCCCTTCCACTCACCACGCCGCGCCTCGTGCTTCGCGAGCTTCGCCTCGAAGACGCGCCCGATGCGCAGGTGCTCGACAGCGATCCGCTCGTGGTGCGCTACATGAGCAACGACGTGGTCGATGAGTCAGGCACCCGCGCGTACCTGGCGAAGTCGATCGCCGCCGCCCAGCACAGCCCCCGCCTCACCTTCGATCTGACGATCACCGAACCGGGCGACGATCGTTTTCTCGGGCGGGTGGGCCTGCGCATCGAACGGCCCGAACATCGCGAAGCCCAGGTGTGGTTCAGCGTGCGCCGCGATCGCTGGGGCCAGGGGGTGGCCACCGAGGCGCTGAAGGGTCTGCTCGACTTCGCCTTCGGTGAGCTCGCGCTCCACCGCGTGTACGGCGACTGCGACCCCCGCAATCTGGGTTCAGCGAAGGTGATGGAGCACGTCGGCATGAAGCGCGAGGGGTGGCTGCGCGAGAATTGGTGGGTGAAGGGCGAGTGGTGCGACTCGCTCATCTACGGATTGCTGGAGCACGAGTGGAAGGCGCTCATGTTTCTGAAAGCCAAACGGCCGCCATGATGAAGCCTGCGCCGATCAACTCCGGCCTGCCGGGCCAGCCCAGGCCAATCACGAGCGACCAGGCGAGCGCGAAGACCGGCTCGAGCGAATAGATGACCGCCGCGCGCACCGCGGTGAGCTTCGTCTGCGCCCAGACCTGCACGCCGATCGCCACCGCGCTCGCCACCACTCCGGTGAACAGCACCGCGCCCCAGTACGAAGGCGTGGGCTCGAAGCGGCGGGTGATGAAAGGCAGGGTGGCGGCCGAGAGCACCGCCACCACCGCCAACTGCACCGCGGTGAGCGGGAGCGACGGCAGCCCCTTCCCGTACTTCCCCGTGCCGGTGATGTGAAAGGCGTACAGCAGAGCGCAGCCCAGCGTCAGCGCGTCACCGGGCGGAATCGCCTCTGAGAACGAAAACCCGGTCAGCTGCTGCAGCCCCACCAGGGCGACGCCCGCGGCGAGAAAAGCCCGGGCCGGGGGCCGCCTGGCATTCAGCCGCCAGCTCACGAAGGGCACGAAGATGACGGTGAGCCCGGTGATGAAGGCGCTGCGCGCGGGCGAGGTCGTCTCGAGCCCCAGGGTCTGCAGGGCGTAGCCGCCGAAGAGCACCAGGCCCAGGCCGAGCCCGGGCTTGAGCACGCCCTTGAGCGAGCGCGCGCGCCCGGCGAACCCGAGCGAGAGCAGCAACGCGGTGATCGCCCCCACCCCAAACCGCAGCGCCAGAAAGGTGAAGGTGTCAGAGGCGGCGAGCGCGTCCTTCACGGTGACGAAGGTGGCGCCCCACACCGCGGTCGCGGCGAGCAGGGCAGCCGTCGCGCCGCCTGTCCGTACCGGGGCCGGAGGGCTCTGCATCAGCGCGGGCGGTCTTTGAGCTCGAGGGGGCCCCAGTCCGTCACCAGCTGCGCAGGAACATGTTCGCCCTCGCCACCCGCCGGCACCTGCAGGGGTCCCGAGCGCTGCCCCACGGTGGGCCAGGCCGAGGCGTTGCGCCGGCCATCGGGCGTGCGGCGCGCTTCGAAGGGGCGCAGGTCGTGAGCGGCGATCGCCTTCTTCCACGCCGCGAACGCCCCGCCCGCCTTCCACGCGTCGTACGCCGCCAGCCCCGCTTCGGGGCCGCACTGCGCCATCACGTATTCCACCCACGCCCAGCGCGCGCTGGTGGGCCGCAGCTCGGCGCGCCCCTTGAGGCCCCGGCGCAGCCGCTCCAGCCGCTTGTCCACCACGTCGATGCCGGCGAACGGCGCGCCGTCGAGCGGGGTGTTTCGTTTGGCCGCGAAGGGCGCCACCCCGAGCGCCACCGGGAGAATGCGCGAGAGCTCGATGCTGAAGCGCACCAGCTCGTCGATGTCTTCGTCGGTCTCGGTGGGCAGCCCCACCACGTTGTAGACCTTGAGGCGCTTGAAGCCGGCGGCCTTCGCCATTTCGGCTGCGCGAACGATCTGCGCCTCGGAGTGTTTGCGATCGACCAGATCTCGCAGCCGCTGGCTGGGCCCATCGCTGGCCACCGTCAGCACCTGGGCGCCGCAGGCCTTGAGCGCGTTCACCAACCGCGGCGTCAGGCGGTCCGCGCGCAGAGACGAGATGCCGACCTCTTTGCCGTCGCGCGCGAGCGTCTCGAGCAGCTCGGTAATCTGCGGGTGATCGGTCACCGCCGCGCCCACCAGCCCCACCCGCTTCACGCCTTCGGGAATGAGCGAGAGCACCCGCTCCGGCGGCACCGTGCGCATGCCGCCGTTGGTGGTGCGCCGCATCACGCAGTAGTGACAGCCGCGCGAGCACCCGCGCTCAGGCTCGATCAGGAACATGCCTCGCAGCTCGGTATTCTGGGTGACGATCTGCGAGCGGGCCGGAAGCCGCCCATCGGCCGCCTTGCACACGAAGCCGCGGGTCGACTCGGCCGAGATCCCCGGCACCCGGAAACCCGGAATCTTCGCCAGCCTCTCGAGGATCGCGCGCTTGCCCCCGCCCGCCAGCACCGCGTCGAGCAGCGGCGCCACCAGGTCTTCGCCTTCGCCCTGCACCAGGACGTCGACGAACGGCTCGAGCGGGTCGGGGTTACTGAACGTGAGCGGCCCCCCCGCCACCACCAGCGGCATCTGCTCGCTGCGGGCCTCGCGCCGGGCAGGGAAACCCGCCGACTCGAGCAACTCGAACAGGCCGGTCAGCTCGAGCTCGTAGGCCACCGAGAAAGCGAGCAGGTCGAACTGGTCGAGCGGGCGCTGCGTCTCGATCGATGCGGGCACCGCGCGCACCGCCCGCCAGGCGTCGACGTCGTCGGGCAGAAACACCCGCTCTGCCGTCGCCTCGGGGTGCGCGTGCACCTCGCGGTAGATGGTCTGAAACCCCAGGCTGCTCATGCCCACGTGGTACGGGCTCGGGTAACAGAGCGCGACGTTGAGCCTTGCCTGCTTGAACAGCGTGCCCTGTTCCTGGGCCTGCAGCACCCGAAGCCCGTCGATCAGCTGGTGTCTCGAAGTGGCGGCCATTGATCCTGGAGAAAAGAAAAACCCTCGCTCCCGGATAACGGGCGCGAGGGCTCTCTACTCACGAAGCCTCGTGAGAGTCGACGGCCCCTCGGGGAGGGGCCCTCTTGGGCTTACTTGATGGTGGTGAGGTCGACCGTCGGCACGCACACGCCGAGAGCCACGTCGCACTTCGGCTTGAAGTCGGGGTTGATACCCGAGCCCGTGACGCGGCCGGCGTCGAGGTTCG
>JAYVNA010000512.1:0-4164 GCA_043758715.1 Archangium sp. | reverse complement strand
CCCGATGTCGCACCATGATCCTGTTGCCGCCCGTCCCACAACGATCGCGAAAATCCCCAAGCGTGACGATCCCTTGGCCCGCTATCTGATCGGCATTGCGGCTAGCCGCGGTTCGACCTGATGTCGTTTTCCTCCTGCTTCGCCCTGGGCGTGGGCAGCCACTCGGCCGCGAAGCGGTACAACGAAGCGGAAGCGCGCTCGCGAGCTGAGGCCGCTGCCGAGCCCGAGGCTGCGGTGACGCCGCCTCCGTTGGTCCCCTTCGAGCCGGTCCGCACACCGCTGCGGCCCAAAGACCGCTGACTCAGGTTTTCGTTTCGCAGGCAGGTGAGGCTGGCGCGGCGTGTGCTACTTGAAACGCGCATGCGGCACGGCAGACACGCGGCGATCGGCGTCTTCGACTCAGGAGTGGGTGGCTTGACGGTGCTCAAAGCACTGATGGAGCGCCTGCCGCTGGAGTCAACCGTCTACCTCGGCGACACCGCGCGCGTGCCCTACGGCACCAAGTCAGGAGAGGTCGTCACCCGCTACTCGCTGGCCAACGCCCAGGCGCTGCTCGAGTACGACATCAAGGCGCTGGTGGTGGCCTGCAACACCGCTTCAGCCGTGGCCTTGCCGGCGCTCGAGGCCCAGCTGCCCATTCCCGTGATCGGCGTGATCATCCCCGGGGCTCAGGCGGCGGCGAAGGCCACCCGCAACGGGAAGGTGGCGGTGATCGGCACTCCGGGCACCATCGCCTCGGGCGCATACCAGGCGGCGTTGGCAGCCGCGTCACCGACGATGGAAGTTCACACCCGCGCCTGCCCGCTCTTCGTGCCCCTGGCCGAGGAGGGGTGGACCGAGGGCACCGTGCCGCAACTCGTGGCTGAAAAGTATCTCGGGGGCGACTTCCTCGCGGGTGTCGACACGCTGGTGCTCGGCTGCACCCACTACCCGCTGCTGGCCGAGGTGCTCCAGAAGGTGGTGGGGCCGAACGTGACGCTGGTCGATTCCGCGAAAGCGACGGCGGAGCGCCTGGTCTCGGTGCTGCGCGAGCGCGAACTCACCCGCCTCGAACGCGGCCCGGTCGAGCGGCACTACCTCGTCACCGATACCCCGGCGCGGTTCCTCGAAGTGGGCGCGCGGTTTCTGGGCCGCCCGCTGTCGGGCGCGCGGCAGATTGACCTTCACGTCAAGTAGGTCAGCTCAGGACTGCCCGGTGACCGGGCGGGCCTTCTCGTCGAGCACCAGCGGCGCGAGGTGGAGCGCGGCCTTGAGCCCGATGTCGTCGCGGCGCGGAATGAGCCCGAACAGGCCCGTGACGATGCGCTCCGAGTGCCGGTAGAAATTGATCTTCGCCAGCGGCCAGTTCAGCCAGCCGGTCGTGATGCAGTAGTACGTGTTGTACGGCGAGGTGTGGTGCAGCTGGTGGTGACCGGGCGGCAACACCAGGTGCAGCTTCTGGAGCACCCGCAGCAGCGCCGGCGTCTGTTCCGGCGAGAGGTGCGACCACTTGTGGATCTGGTTGGTCCACATCACGAAGAACACCATCGAACCAATCGCCACGAAGCTGAAGAGCGAGAAGCTCACCCAGCCTTCGACGTTGAGCGGAATGAACAACACCCCCGCGGCCACCGGGAGCGACACCAGGCAGTTGGCGCCGTTGGTTTCGATGTAGTCGTGGTGGGTCATCGCCTTCTGATCGACGTGGTGCTCGCGAAACGGGCGCACCAGCGACTTGCCCAGCACCGGCATGTCGGCCGAACCCCAGGTGTCCGCCATCCAGTGAACGAAGCCCGAAACGAAGTCAGCGAACACGTAGCCACCGAGCACGCCCGCGGCCAGCACCCACGGGTGAGTGTGGTGGAAGGGGAAGGCGCGCACGATGATCGCCAGGGTCAGCGACCAGAACGAGAGGATCGCGAGGATCTCCACGAGCCGGAACGACTTCTTGTACCCGGCGGCAAGCCGCTTGGCGTCGTGCTGTTGGATTTCGAGTTGACTCATCAGTCCTCCGCGACCCGGCTCATCTCAGCTGGGTACGAATGCCACGATGCCATCGGATTGTCACTCCGTGGTGATGGCGTTCGGTCAGTTGATTCCCGCGGATCAAAGCTTCTCGTAGTCAGACTTCTTCTTTTTCTTCTGGAGGGGGTTGGTGAGCTTGCCGTCTTTGAAGAGTTCGACGCGGCCGGTCGAAGGCGCGGCGAGGCCCTTGGCCATGCCCACCAGCGGCTTCGATTCGGGCGGGTGGTAGACCACGCGCAGCTGCTTGCCGGCGGGCTGTTCGCCCATGTTGGCGTCGATCAGCAGGTAGACCGAAGTGTCCGAGGCGAGCACCCGCTCGGAGTCATTGATGGGATCGAGCTCCACCAGGGTGTGGCCTTCTTCGACGCTGGTGGCGTCTTCCGAATACTGCATCACCTTGACCCGCAGCGCGGCGGTGGGCACTCCCTCCTTGAGCACCTTGGTGCCCTGAATGGTGACCACGATGTCCGTGCCCGTCTCGGGGGCCTTGGCGTCGGCCAGCTTGAGGCCGGTCGTCTTGTTGTTGTCGGTGTCGAGAAAGAGCGTCGCGTTCGCGCAGCGGGTCCTGCAGTCGTCGCCCCAGGGCGGCTTGTTGAACTCGAGCTTGAAGGCGTAGTCGGTGCCCTGGGGGCTGACCACGATCGAGGTCATCACCGGCCGATCGTCGTCACCCGAGGTCGGGGCCTTGTAAGAGATGGTGGGCTTCTCTGCGAAGGCGAGGGAACCAGTAACGCAGCATGCGAGGATGAGGATGAGGCGGGCAGACATGGACCAGACGAAACCAGAGACGCCGTATGTTCGCCAGCTACCGCTGGGCCCGATGAAGAACTTCATCTACCTGGTAGGGGCGCCGGGGGTGCCCGAGGCCTTCGTGATCGACCCCGCGTGGGACGTGCCCGCGATCGTCGCCGAGCTGAAAGCGGCCAATCGGCGCCTGGCCGGCATCTTTCTGACCCATCACCACAACGATCACGTCAACGGGGTGCCAGACCTGCTCAAGCAGTTCGACGTGCCCGTCTACGCGCAGCGGGCCGAGATCGACTTCGCGTTCAAAGGGTTCGAGGGCGCGTTGACCGCGGTCACCCCGGGGCAGCGGGTGATGATCGCCGGGCTCGAGGTGGAGTGCGTTCATACGCCGGGGCACACGCCCGGGGCCCAGTGCCTGCACTGCAACCTGGGGCTGTTCACGGGCGACACGTTGTTCGTGAACGCGTGCGGGCGGTGTGATTTCGACGGCAGCGACGCCCTCCAGATGCACGACTCGCTGTTCAACGTGCTCGGGCGGCTCGACGGGACCACGGTGGTGTACCCGGGCCACGACTACGGTGACGTGAAGGTCTCGAGCCTGGCGCGGGAGCGGAAATGGAACCCGTACATGCAGCTGAAGGACCCCGGGGCCTTCGTGCGGCGGCGCATGACCCCGGTCAAATAGGGGAAGGCCTCACCCCAGCAGCGCGGTGAACTCGGCCTCGGTGAGCACTTTCACGCCGAGCTCCTGGGCCTTGGCGAGCTTGGAGCCTGCCTCTTCACCGGCCACCAGGAAGTCGGTCTTCTTCGACACGCTGCCCGACACCTTGCCGCCGCGCCGCTCGATCGCTTCCTTCGCCTGCTCGCGAGGCATGGTGAGGGTGCCGGTGAGCACCACCGTCTTACCGGTGAAAGTGCCGCCAGCCGCTGCCGGCGGGGGAGGCTCGGGCGTCACGCCTGCCGCCAACAACGCCTCGACCATGGTGCGGTTGTCGGCGTCTTCGAAGTAGCCGTGAATCGCGTTGGCCATCTCGGGGCCGACGTCTTTGACCGCCTGAAGCGACTCGATGGTCGCGTCCATCAGCGGCTGCACCGCGCGGAAGTGTTCTGCGAGCGCCTTGCCCGTCGCCTCGCCCACCTCGGGAATGCCCAGGGCGTAGATGAAGCGGCGCAGGGTGGTCTTCTTGCTGCGTTCGATCGCCTCGAGCAGGTTCTTCGCGCTCTTCTCGCCCATGCGCTCAATCGTCGAGAGCTGCTCGAGGTCGAGGCCGTAGAGCCCGACCACCGTCTTCACCAGGCCCGTCTCGACCATCGCCTCACACAACTTGTCGCCGAGGCCGTCGATGTCCATCGCGGTGCGGGTGGCGAAGTGGCGCAGCCGGCCGGCGAGCTTGGCGGGGCAGTGTTTGCCGG
>JAYVNA010000511.1:0-4182 GCA_043758715.1 Archangium sp. | reverse complement strand
GGCACAGCCGCGGCTCAGGTGAGCTGGAGCACGCGCTCTTCGAGCCGCTTGCCGCGCCACACCGTCAGGAACAGTACGTTCTTCGCCGCCAGCAGGGCCACCGAGCGGGTGATGATCTCCTCGGGTTGCACCGCCGTGACGTCGTAGGAGACCGCGAGCACGTTGTTCGCCTCGATCCGGGCGTCCTTCACCCCGGTGAGCGCCTTGAGCTCGTCGAGCGGCACCTGGCCGCGCGCGATCTGCACCCGGAACTCGGCCATCTGCCCGGTGAGCTCGGCCATCGACGAAGCGCTGACCAGCCGGCCCTTGTCGAGAATGGCGGTCGCATCGCAGAGCTCCTCGAGCTCCTGCAGGTTGTGGCTCGAGACCACGACCGTGTGCTTGCCCTTGAGATCGCGAATCACGCTGCGCACCGAGGCGGCGATCTTCGGGTCGAGGCCGGCGGTCGGCTCATCGAGGAAGATCACCGGGGGCGAACCCATCAGCGCCTGCGCCATCGACACGCGCTTGTGCATGCCGTGGGAAAGTGCGCCGGCCAGCACGTTCCAGGTCTCCGGCAGCTGCACGCGCTCGAGCGCCGCTTTCGCTTCGCTCTGGGCGTTCGGCAGGCCCGAGAGCTCGCCGTAGTACGTGAGCAGCTCGCCCACCGGCCAGATGGGAGGAAGGATCGCGTCTTGCGGCAGCACGCCGACCTTGCGCTTGAGCACGCCCGGCTCGGTGGGGTCGAGCCCGAGCACCCGAATGCTGCCGCTGGTCGGAAAGAGGAAACCGCACATCATCGAGAAGGTGGTGGTCTTGCCGGCGCCGTTGGGGCCGATGAGCCCGTAGCAGGCGCCCTCTTCGACGTTGAAGGTGACGTCGTTGACCGCGACCTTCGCGCCGAAGTGTTTGCTCAGCTGCTTGATCTCGATGGCAGCGCTCACAGGTCCCTCTTCTTCAGCGCGAGCTGCGCCAGCCCGAGAAAGACCAGCCCGAACCCGACGTGCACCAGCGCCGCCGTGAGGAAACGCCCCCAGTGCGGGTGGAGCAGGTCATCACCGTATTGCCACACCGACCCGTACCGCAGGTAGGCCCAGAGCGATTCGCTCTTGAGCATCGCCAGGGTGCCTTGCGCCGCCTCTTCGCCGGGGAAGCGCACCGCGCCGCCGATGAGGGCGATGAACCAGATCACGAACAGCGCGATCACGTTGAGCACCAGGCTGATGCCGCCCTGCTTCACCAACGCGCTGAAAAGGGCGGTCAGGCACAGGTACGCCACCGAGAGCACCATCGACGAGATGATGAGCTTGGTGGTCCACAACGCCACGTCGCCGGCGGCGAACTCCGGGTTGAGCACCTTGGCGACCAGCACCATCATCACCGTGCAGATGCTCAGCAGGATCGCGAAGAGCGTGACTTGCGAGAGCAGCTTTCCGAGGATGATCGAGTTGCGTTTGACGCGCACCACCAGGTACCGAATCGACTTGGGGCCCACTTCGCCTGCGAGCTGATCGAAGCCCATCAGCGCGATGAAGAGCGGCAGGAAGCGCAAGGTCAGCTTGAAGACCACCAGCAGCACGATGGGGATCGCGGCCAGCGAATCGAGCATCGCCTCGTCTTCGGTCACGAAGGTCTGGAGGAACTGCTTCTTGCTGGCGGTCAGCTGTTCCTTGGCCTGGCCGGGGTCGGCGCCCGCCATCGACATCTGCTGATCGAACTTCGCGTTGAGCTGGTGATTGACGCCGCCCACGATGGTGAGCGCGAGCCCCACGAACAACAGGAACAGGATCAGGAGCACCAGCACGCGACCGCTTCTCAGCGCTCGGCGGGTCTCACCTCTCCAGATCGCGACGATTTCCGAAATGTCCTCCATGCGGCGGCGGACCCTACACAGATTTACTGAAGGCGGATCCACTTCTGCGAGACGAACCGATCGAAGGCGACGAGCGCTTCGAATTCCCTCAAGGGGGCGATGCGCAAGATGTTCTCGATGTCGCGTTTGCCGTCGACCCGCGAGAGCAGGTAGCGCTCCTGGGCGGTGAGGGTGAGCTTGGCCACTTGTTCGGGGCCGATCAGCATCGCCGGCACCCGCCCCGACGAGACGAACTCGGCCTTGAGCTGCGGCAGCCAGGCGACGTCGAGCTGCCTCATCAGCAGCGACGCGTCGAGGGTCGGGGTCAGCTCGTTGCTGCGCCTGGCCAGCGCCCAGGCGTCGCGGAAGTTCGACTTCGCCTGAAACGCACGCGCGTTCTCGAGCAGTTGTTCGGCGGTCGGGCTGTCACCCAGGCCCAGGTCGATCCCGATGTCGAGCTGAGGGCCTGAAGGCTCGTGCACCTGCAGCGCGCCCATGTGGAAGTAGGCGTAGAGCCGGTTGTAGAGAAAGTAGTCGGTGGCGTGCAGCTTGAGCGCCATCTCGTCGATGGTCTGCCCCGCGTTGATCGAGGCGAACACCTTCTCGTCGATGCCGCCGGGCCTGGGCGGTTCGACCAGGTTCTCGGAGAGCAGCGAGAGCGTGCACGCACCGGAAGGAAAGGCCTGGCGCATCAGGTTCCAGGCCTGCACCCTGAAGTCGCTCTCCTTGTGCACTTCGATCAGCGGCACCTCGACCCGCAGGCCGTCAGGTTGGGGGGGCTTCTTACCGGCCTCGAACCGAAAGCTGCCCTCGACCCAGTTGAAGGCATCGAGCACCGTCTCGCGGAACTTGGTGCTGAGCACCACCTCGAGCGTCTCTCGCGACACGGCGCCGATCATCTCGAGAATGCGGCCCAGGAAGACCTTGGTTTCCTTCTGGGTCGCGTACGCCTTGCTGAACTGTTCCTCGGTGATGTGGCCGAGGTTGATCAGGTACTGCCCGACGTACTCGCGGGGCAGGTTGGACGAGGCGTTGTAGATGGCGCCGTTCTCGAGCAGCACTTCCTTGTGCACGCCGCGGTACTCGAGAATCAGCACGCCAGTGGCCTGACGATTCCACAAGTAGACGACGAGGTCCTTGAGGGGCATCGTCGCGAAGTCACCAGCCAGCCCTCGCATCACCCGCCATTGTCATGCCTCCCGAGATCAACGTCTACGGAAAGCCCGGATGTCCGTTGTGCGACGAGGCGCTCGAGCTGCTGGACGACACCAGCGCACGTTTCAGCTTCGTGCTGCGGCGTCACAACATTCTCGAGGAACAGGCCGCCTTCGAGAAGTATCGCTACCGGGTTCCGGTGGTAGTGATCGGAGGAATCGAGCGGCTCGAGTTGCGGTTCGACATGCAGGAACTCGAGGCGGCGTTGATCGCCTCACAGGTGCCCCGACGTGAGTGAAGACAACCGAATTGCAGCGTTTCGCCAGGTCCCGCGCACCGGGGTCATCTACGTCACTGGAGAGGCCACTGCGCGCGGCTTCAGCCCCCGCGACCCCGACTGGTGCAACCTGGGCCAGGGCCAGCCTGAGACCGGGGAGATCGCCGGCGCCCCGAAGCGGATCTCCCGTGTCGAGATTGACGTCGACGATCAGGAATACGCGCCGGTCGCAGGTCTGTGGGAACTGCGCGAGGCGATCGCGGCGCTCTACAACCGGCTCTACCGTAAGGGGAAGAAGTCCCAGTACGCGGCCGAGAACGTCGCGGTCTCGGGTGGCGGGCGGGTTGCGCTCACGCGCGCGGCGGCGGCGCTCGGGCACGTGAACCTCGGGCACTTCCTGCCGGACTACACCGCGTACGAGGAGCTGCTCGACATCTTCAAGGCGTTCACGCCCATTCCGATTCTGCTCGATGGTGATCGGGGGTACGCGTTCACGCCTGAAGAGCTGCGCAAGGAGATCATGGGGCGCGGGCTGGCTGCGGTGCTGCTCTCGAACCCGTGCAACCCGACCGGCAAGGTGGTGCAGGGCGAGGAGCTCGAGAAGTGGGTCGCGATCTCGCGCGAGCTCGACTGCGCGCTGCTCGTCGATGAGTTCTATTCGCACTACATCTGGAACTCGCCTCCGGGCCGGTTGCCGGTCGAGAGCGCGGCCCGGTACGTGGAAGACGTCAATCGCGATCCCGTGGTGCTGTTCGACGGGCTCACGAAGAACTGGCGCTATCCAGGTTGGCGCACGACGTGGACGGTCGGGCCCAGGCAGGTGATCGACGCGGTCGCCTCGGCGGGCAGCTTTCTCGATGGCGGTGGCAGCAAGCCGATTCAGCGCGCGGCGATCCCGCTGCTCGAGGAAGCGCACGTC
>JAYVNA010000510.1:0-4186 GCA_043758715.1 Archangium sp. | reverse complement strand
CCTTCCGAAAAAGGCGAGGTCTTCATCGTCGTCACCGACACCCCCGATGAGCAGTCTGAATCGGCCCTGCAGCAGCGGCTGCGCATGCTCGAGGGGCTCGAGGCCCTGGTGCTGGTCTCCGCCTTCGCTGACGAGGTCGCATGACAGCCATCTCCCGCAGGTCACTCCTCCGGCAGCTGGCGACCACGGCTGCGGCCACCGTCGCTGCGAACCTCTTCCCCCAGGTAGCGTTCGCCGGGTGGAAGAGCGCAGGGGCGACGGTGCCCTCCGACGTCGCCTGGAAGAAGGCTCCCTGTCGTTTCTGCGGAGTGGGCTGCGGGCTGCTCATCGGCGTCGCGAAGGGAAAGGCAGTAGCGGTGAAGGGTGATCCCGATTCACCCGTGAACCGGGGGCTGGCGTGCGTGAAGGGCTATCACTCGGTGATGGCCCTCTACGGCCAGGACAGGCTCAAGAACGCCTGGGTGCGCGAGAACGGGAAACTCAAGCAGGTGCCCATCAAGGAAGCGCTCGATCTCGTCGCGAAGAAGATGAAGGAGACCATCGAGTCGAAGGGCAAAGACGCGGTCGCGCTCTACGGCTCGGGCCAGTGGACCATTCCCGACGGCTACGTCGCCTCGAAGTTGATGAAGGGCGGCATCGGCACCAACAACCTCGAGGCGAACGCGCGGCTGTGCATGGCGAGCGCGGTCACCGGCTTCATGACCACCTTCGGCATGGACGAGCCGATGGGCTGCTACGACGACCTCGATCACGCCGACACCTTCGTGCTGTGGGGCAACAACATGGCCGAGATGCACCCGGTCCTCTTCTCCCGCATCCTCGAGCGCAAGGCGAAGAACCCGGACGTGCAGTTGTTCGACCTCACCACCCGCACCACCCGCACCTCCGGGTCATCGGACATGACGTTGATCTTCAAGCCGCAGACCGATCTCGCGATCGCGAACGCGCTTTGCCAGGAGATCGTCGCCAAGGGCTGGGTGGACCAGGCGTTCGTGAAGGACCACGTCACCTTCAAGAAGGGCAAGACGAACATCGGCTACGGGCTCACCGACGACTTCACCTTCGCGGACGCTCCGGCCGACGCGAGCATGGAAGAGTTCACCGCGTTCCTGAGGGACTACACGCCCGAGAAGGTGGCCGAACTGTCGGGGGTGAGCGCGGAAGACCTGCGCAAGCTCGCGGCGATTTACGGCGACCCGAAGCGCAAGATCGTGAGCGTCTGGTGCATGGGGGTGAACCAACACACCCGCGGCACCTGGATGAACAACCTCATCTACAACCTGCACCTGCTCGTCGGGAAGATCGCGACTCCGGGGAACTCCCCCTTCTCGCTCACCGGTCAACCCAGCGCGTGCGGCACGGTGCGCGAGGTCGGCACGCTCACCAATCGGCTGCCACACGGGAACGTCACCGACCCCCACGCCCGCGAGCTGGCGGCGGGGATCTGGGACGTCCCGGTCGACCGCATTCCCGCCAAGCCCACGCATCACACGGTGTCGATGTTCCGCGCGCTCGATCGCGGCGAGATCAGCTTCATGTGGATTCAGGTCACTAACCCCATGGTGACCATGCCCAACCTCAAGCGGTACCGTGACGCCGCCCGAAAGGAAGGTCGCTTCATCGTGGTCTCGGACGTGTACCCGACGCCGACGACCGACATCGCCGACGTCATCCTCCCCTCGGCGATGTGGATCGAGCGCGAGGGCATGTACGGCAACTCAGAGCGACGCACGCAGCACTGGGAGCAGCTGGTCGAGCCTCCAGGCGAGGCGATGAGCGACACCTGGCAGCTGATCGAGGTGGCGAGGCGCCTTGGCCACGGTTCCCTCTTCCCGTGGGATCGCAAGAACCACATCGAGAAGATCTGGGAGGAGTATTCGCGCTTCCACGAAGGCGACCAACACGCGCTGGCTCCCTACGACGAGCTCAAGCGCCGCCCCGGGGTGATGTGGCCCTTCGTGAACGGGAAGGAGACGAAGTGGCGCTATCACGCTGCTTCGGATCCCGCGGCGAAGGGTGACGGGCACGACTTCTATGGCAACCCGAACCATCGGGCGAACCTGTGGCTGCGCCCCTACGAGCCGGCGGCCGAGAGCCCGGACGACTCGTATCCGTTCTGGCTCTGCACGGGCCGGGTGCTGGAGCACTGGCACTCGGGCTCGCTCACCCGGCGCATTCCGGTGCTGCATCAGGCCATGCCGGCGGCCTACGTGGAGCTCAACCGCAAAGACGCCGACCGTTTGGGCATCAACTCGGGAGCGATGGTTCGCCTGACCTCGAAGCGCGGGAGCATCGTGCTCCCAGCAGCGATCGAGGAGCGGGGAGACCCGGTACCGGGCCAGGTGTTCGTGCCCTTTTTTGACGAGGGCAAGCTGATCAACGAACTGACGCTCGACGCGTACTGCCCGATCTCGGCGCAGCCTGACTACAAGAAGTGCGCGGTCAAGGTGGAGAGGGCCTGAGCATGCGCCGCGTGCTCCTCGCCCTGCTGTTCGCTACCACCCTGCCCGCCTCGGCCGGCGATCCACCTCGCACCCTCGAGGGCTTCTACGAGAAGCGCGCCTACCCGGGAGCACCACCGCAATACCGGCACCCGCTCGAGGGCGACGTGGGGTGGGCCGGCGATGCATGCCTCGCGTGTCACAAGAAGGGCAGCTCGGGCGCGCCAATCACTCCGCACCCCTTGTTCGGCGAGTGCCGCATGTGTCACGCCCGGTTGAAGGTGAACACGCTCTTCAGGCCGACTGACTTCGTCTCAGTGGCCGCTCCGGCGAGGCACCTGCGCGCGCTGCCAGGCTCGCCCGTGATGGCCGCGCACCCACCTGGAGTGTTTCGGCAAAAGTGCATGGTGTGCCACACAGGGAAGAACGGCGTGAAGGAGCTGGCATCGGAGCACCCTGAGCGGGGTGCCTGCGTGCAGTGCCACGTGCCCCAGCGCACGACAGCGATTTGGACGCGGCCCTGACCTTACAGGCGCGCTGAGTACCAGGCCGTCAACGCCCAGCGGTCGGCGTGCGCCTCCAGCACCTCGTGCTCCACCACCTCGGAGCGGAACACCACCAGGCGATCCGACTTCGGTTGGACATCGAGCGGTGGCGTGAGGTGCAGCCGCAGAAGGCCTCCATCCGGAGGCGTCCAGCGCGGGTTCAGGTACACGATGGCGGTGACGCGCCGATTGTCCTGACCTGGAAAGGCATCGAAGTGCCGCGCGTAATGCGTGCCCGGCGAATAGTGCGCGACCTGCAAATCGAACGTCCGCAGCCCCAGCCAGGCCGCCTCATTGAGCAACTGCATCAACGCTTCGAAGTGCTCCACTGCTTCGGCCAGCGCGCCGGTGGTCTCTTCGCGGGTCAGCCACGCGAGTTCGTCGCTTCGCACCGAGTCGTCGAGCTCGTGGCCGCGCCGAAGTCCCGCTCTGCGCATCGGAAGTTGCCTGGCCTCGTCGAGCACGCGCGCCGACAGAAGGTCACCCAGGAAACCGTCCCGGGTAAAGAAGCCTCGCGCCCCGAGCTGAACGACCTCCTCCGGCGTCAAGTGTTCACCTGCCCTCTCCCCAACCCTTGTTCTCCCCCGCGGGGGGAGGGGGACAGGGTTCTCAGATCGTCGCCGCGTCGATCACGAAGCGGTAGCGAACGTCGTTCTTCACCATGCGCTCGTACGCGACGTTGATCTTCTCCGCCGGGATCACTTCGACGTCGGCCGCGAGTTTGTGCTCCGCGCAGAAGTCGAGCATCTCCTGGGTTTCGCGAATGCCGCCGATGCTCGAGCCCGCCAGCCGGCGGTTGCCGTTGATGAGTGAGAACGCGGCCACCTCGAACGGCTTGGGCGGCACACCGACGATCGCCATCGCCCCGTACGGCCGCAGCAGCCCGAGATACGCGTTCAGATCGTGGGGCGCAGACACCGTGTCGATCAACAGATCGAACCGGCCTGCCAGGGTCTTGAAGGTGGAGCGCTCGGTGGTGAGCGCGAACGAGGTCGCCCCCAGCCTCGTGGCATCAGCTTCCTTCGAACGCGAGGTCGACAGCATCGTCACCTCTGCGCCCATCGCGGCGGCTAACTTCACCGCCATGTGACCCAGGCCACCCAGGCCCACCACGCCGACCTTGTCGCCCTTCTTGCAATTCCACTGACGCAGCGGCGAGTAGGTGGTGATGCCCGCGCACAGCAGGGGCGCCGCGCCGGC
>JAYVNA010000509.1:0-12716 GCA_043758715.1 Archangium sp. | reverse complement strand
CGGCCTGGTTGTGCAGGTCTTCGTCGCGCTTCTTCTGCTCGCGGAGGTTCTCCTCGAGCGCGGGAATGTTGAGGTAGTCCTCGCGGGTGAGGTCTTCGACGCGGCCGATCACCTGGCCGGAGACGATCACTTCGTTCTGGCTGACCTGCACCACCGGCGCGAGCGTGAGCTCGTCGGTGTGCGCAGCTTCGGGCAGCTGAATGTCTTTGTTCATCGAGAGCAGCTCGCCCGTCGCGGAGAAGTTCGCGATGAGGAAGAGCACGAGGATGACGAACATGTCGACCAGCGGGGTCACGTTCAAGTCGGCGTTGGTCGCCTTGTGGCCGCCCGCGTGCCCATGCCCGAACACCTTCGAGTGCATCAGCCGCTTACCGTACCGCTTGCCTGGAGAGACGATGGCCATGATGAAAGTCCTTAGGTGGCCGAGGCCGGTGAGACGGAGACCGAGGGAAAGAGGGGCTCGGTGCCGTTGGAGACCACGGTGTCGATGAGGCGCACCAGGTCTTCGTACTTCACGGAGTCTTCCGTGGAGAGGGTGATGGCAGACTGGTCAGGCTGCTGAACCTTGAGCTCCTTGAGCTTGGTCATCAGCTTGTCGATCTCGATGCGGCCCTTCTCATCACGGGTGATGGAGAGCGGGTCGAGCTGCGAGCCACCGACGGTCAGCTTCAAGTCCTTCTCGGTGATGAGAAGGGTGATGGGCTGGAGCTGCGTCGGAGGCGGCTCCTGCTCAGAGGTGCTCTGACCCGACTGCGACACCTGAAGGCGTCCCAGCTGCGTCCACACGGCAGACATGATCAAGAAAACGATCGTGACGGCCATCAGATCGATGAAGGGAACCAGGTTGAGCGCAGCGTCGAGCGACTTCTTGCCGCCCTTACTGCTTGTTCCCAAATCCATGCCACCAGCCATGCAACCTCCTGCGACGGCCTCACCATGTGAGGCGGATACGACCAAGACAGCCACTCGGCAGGGAGGGTTTCAAAACCCGCCCCGCCGAATGAAGAAAAGGCTCAACCGGGGAGAATTACTCCTCGGCCGCCGCGGGGACGCTCATGTTCTTGAACTTGTCGCGGTTCTGCACGATCAGGTTCAACACGGACACCGACGACTCGTTGATGTCGTTGATGAGCGACTGGGTGCGGCCGTTGAGGATCGAGAACATCACCAGGAGGGGGATGGACGCGATCAGACCGAACTGGGTGCAGTTCATGGCCTCACCGATGGAGCCGGCGAGGATGGTCGCGCGGTCAGCGGGAGAGGCGTGGGCGACGGCCTTGAACGAGCCGATGAGGCCATGCACGGTACCGAAGAGGCCGATGAGCATGGCGGCGTTGCCAAGCATCGCGAGGTAACCGGTGCGGGCTTCGATGCGGGGGGTTTCACGAAGCGAAGCCTCGTCGAGTGCCGCCTGCACTTCTTCCTGGCCCTTGGGGACATTCATCAGGCCCGACTTGACGACGTTGGTCAGGGGGGTCGGCTTCTGACCGGCGACGTAGTTGATCGCCTTGTCGAGGTCGCCTGCGTAGATGTGCTTCTTGAGTCCGCGGATGAAGCCGTCCTTGTTGATGGACGCCGTCGCGAACAACACGATCATGCGCTCAACCGAGATGGCCAGACCCACGACGAACACCAGCGCGATTGGATACATCGGCCAGCCGCCCTCGTTCCAGGCCTCGGCAATGCCGCCAAAAAAGCTCTGCTCACCTTCACTCGCGGCCTCTGCGGCCAAAATGCTCAGCATTCCAAGCGTCATTGTGGTTTTGCCTCCGAAGAACTTTTTGAAACCTTCCGGATCAGGAACCCGGAAAAGCGCGCGAACCTTAGGCCCCGCTGGAAAGGGGTGTCAAGGCGACGGATCACGCTTCTGCTGATCAGCAAGGCCCCGCGGGCACTCGGAGTTTTCCTACATGTGCGCACGCGTGCTAGTCGCTTTGCTGATGGCCCGAAAACGAATCGGCGAGCTGCTGTTGGAGCGGGGCGCGATCAGCAAAGAGCAGCTGGAGTCGGGGCTGGCGGCCCAGAAGCGCACCCGTCAGCGCCTGGGGGTGACCCTCATTCAGCAGGGCGTGCTCTCTGAGATTCAGTTGGCGCAGTCGCTCGCCCAGTCGCTCGAGTTGGCCACGGTCGACCTGAACCAGGTGCAGGTCGATTGGTCGGCGGTGCACATGCTGCGAGCGCGGTTCTGCGAGACGCACGAGCTGTTTCCCTTCGCGATCGATGGCAAGGGCACCGCGAGCAAGCGCCTGCTGGTGGCGATGAGCGACCCGCTCAACCAGCCCGCGAACGAAGAGATCGAGTTCACCACCGGGCTGATGGTCACCCCGTACGTCTCGACGCACAGCCAGGTGCGGGCGGCGATCTTGCGCTACTACCACAAGGCTTCTCCCGCGGAGGCCGCCGCCCGGGCCCAGGCCGTGGCGAAGCCAGCGCCGGTGGAGGTCGAGGAAGATCCTCCGATGATCGTCGGTGAAGAGATCATCTCGCAGCTCAACGTGATGCCTGCGCCCGCGAGCGCCCAGAAGAAGAAGGGCGACTCGGTCGCGAAGGATCTCGATTTTCTCTTCGGGGAGCGCCCCGACGACGAGACCGACGTGGAAAAGCTCGAGCGGCGCTTTTGGGCGCTGCTGCGAATTCTGCAGCGCAAGGGCCTGATGACGCGCGACGAGTTCCTCGCCGAGCTCGATCGCGAGAGTTAGACCCGGGTTCCTGGGTCGCTCGCCTTGGCCCAGGTCCTCGCTTCGCTCCGGTCCTGGCTGGTCCGGCGTTCCGCCCAACCGGCTCCGCTAGACCCGTTGCAGCATCGGCATGCGAATGGTGAAGGTGGTGCCCTGCCCCACCTCGCTGGCCACCGAGATCACCCCGCCGTGGTTCTCGATGATGCCCTGAACGATCGACAGCCCCAGCCCCGTGCCCTTGCCGTCGGGCTTGGTAGTGAAGAACGGCTCGAAGATGCGCGCCTGGGTCTCGGCGGCGATGCCTGAGCCGGTATCTGAGACGGTCACCACGGCCATGCCGTTGTCATTGGTGCTGCTGACGGTGACCTTCCCGCCCGCGGGCGTGGCGTGGCAGGCGTTGGTGATGAGGTTCACGAACACCTGCACGAGGTTCTGCCGCACCGCCATGAAGCCGGGCACTTCGCCCAGCTTCGTCTCGAGCGTGACGCCGTGCTTGCGCAGCACGTGATCGCAGAAACCCAGGGCCTTCT
Organism: Archangium sp.; assembly: GCA_043758715.1. Classification (GTDB taxonomy): domain Bacteria; phylum Myxococcota; class Myxococcia; order Myxococcales; family Myxococcaceae; genus Archangium_A. Next base: position 9,508 of record JAYVNA010000509.1, on the reverse strand, counting down.
CGATCACCGCGTTCAGATCGATGTCCTCGGGCTTGTCCTTGGCGGGGCGGGCGTAGTTGACGAGATCGCGGGTGAAGCGGAGCACCCGTTCCGAGTTGTCGACGATGCGCTTGTACTTGTCGACGTCGGCGGGGTCGGCGGTGGGCGAGGCCTGGCCGCGGCGCCAGAGGGCGTCGGCGTAGGTCGAGACCGCGGTCATGGGGTTGTTGATCTCGTGCACCACGGAGGCTGCGAGTTGGCCGAGTGACGCCAGCTTCTCGGCCTGAATGACCCGGCGTTCCAGCTCGCGCATGCGCGTGAGGTCTTGCCCGATGGCCATCACGCCTTCGACTTCGCCCGACTGGCTGAGCACCGCGCTGGTGCTGAAGGCCACCCGCATCTCGCGGTCGCCCTCGCCCAGCAGCACCGATTCGACGCCGGTGACCGGCTGGCCCTTCATGGCGGCGCCGAACACGCGCAGCAGCTTGAGCCGCTCGGCGTCGGGCATCAGCTGCTGCACCTCGGTGCCCAGCACGGAAGCTTTGCTTCGCCCGGTGAGCTTGACCATCGCGTGGTTGAACACCACCACCCGGCCCTCGCGATTGACCACGAGGATGAGGGCGTTGGCGTTCTCGAGGAGCTCCTCGAGGTACTTGCGCATGAACGTCAGCTCATCGATGAGCTTGGCGTTTCGCACGGCCACCGCGACCTGGTTGGCGAGCTGAATGAGAATGCGCTCGTCGCTCATCACGTCGGCGGTGAGACCTGCGGGGTATTCAATGTTCACCGCGCCGAAGAGCTGGCCCGAGGCCACCAGCGGCGCCGCGATGCCCCGCACGCTGCCCTGAAAGAGCAGCGGCAGCTCGCCGGTGGTGACGAGCACGCGATCGGCCGGCAGCCCGCGGGTCTCGAGGTGGGTCTTCTCGACCATCGAGCGGCGCAGGTGAAAGAGATCGCGCTGCCCCTCGCGCATGCGCCCTTCGGCGTAGAGCGAGGTGAGGTGGCAGGTGCGGGGGTCGACGATGCGCACGCAGAACGCGCGGCCGGGGAAGAGGCCCTTCACGCCGCGCGCGACGGTGGCGACCAGCTCTTCTTCACTCGTGGCGCCAGCGACGCTGCGCCCGATCTCGAGGAGCGCCGTCTCGACGCGCGCCTGTTCCAGCAGCGCGCGCCCCGCGGCCGCCAGGGAGTCGAGCATCGGCGAGAGCCTGCGGGCCACCAGGGCCACCGTCTGGCCGCGGCGGGTGATGGACAGGGTGACCTGCTGGCCGGTCTTGCACGCCACCTCGACTTCGACGCCGCGGCCGTCTTCCGGCACCATCAGCGCGTCGGTCTCCATGAAGTCGTGCAGCGAGCGGCCCGCGAGTTCCTTGGCGCCGCACAACACTTCGAAGGGGCCGTTGCTGGTGACGATGGTGAGGCGCAGGTCGCACAGCGCCGCGGGCGCGTCGACCATGTCGAAGAAGGCCTGGAAGGCGTCGGCGGCGGGGCCCGTCACGCCGAACGGCTGCACGGTGCTCTCATTCTTCATGCGGGGCCGCCTTGTCGAGATCGACGATCTTCGCAGTGCCCACGTACGCCTTGGTCTCGTACCGGGTGATCTTCCCGATCTTCTTGACGATCTCAGCCATGCGCTCGGCCTCGCGGTGGATGATGTCCACCGGGCGCCAGGTCGGCTCGGTCTCCTTGATCTTGCGCTTGAGCAGTTCCGCGTAGCCCATCACCGAGGTGAGCGGCTGGTTGAGCTCGTGCGCAGCGGTGCCGGCGAGCGCGACGATCACGGCGTTCTTTTCACTCTCCAGCAGGCGGGCCTCGGCGTCGGTCAGCTTGCGCTCGAGGGAGATGCGATCACGCAAGTCGGTGAACAGGCCCACGGTGGCGGTCTCGCGCGCGCCCTCGTAGATGATCGACGCCGCGAGGTTGACCGGAATGCGCTCGCCGGTGCGGGCGATGATCTCCGCGCGGCTCGACGACAGCCGCCCCTGGCCGCCGAACTCAGGCCCGCGCAGCTTCTTCATCAGCTCGCGCGCCACGCCCTCGGGGTAGAGCTGCGAGACGTTCAGCTTGCCGATCACGTCGTCAGCCCGGTAGCCGCAGATCGCCTCGGCGGCCTTGTTGAAGAGGATGATCTGCCCCTTCATGTCGGCGGCGATGATGGCGTCGACCGAGCTGTCGATCAGCCGCTCGAGGAAGTCGGTGGTCTGGCGCAGCTCTTCGGCCATGTGGCGCTGCAGGGTGACGTCACGCAGCGTGAGAATCGCCACTCCATCGCCCGCATCACCTCGCAGCGGCGCGGCCGAGACCGAGAGGGTCAAGCGCCGGCCCGTGCCCGTCTTCGCGTGCAGATCGACGTCGCTCTTCACCTGACCCTTCGAGACCGCGAAGAGCACGTCGAGCAGCAACGCCTCGTCGCTGGGGTTGGTCAGGGTGTTGATGTGCTTGCCCTCGGCGTCGGCCTGCTTGAGATCGAGCAGCGCCTGGCCCGCCGGGTTGAGCGAGAGCACGCACGCGCCATTGTCGAGAATCGCCACTCCATCGGAGAGGTGATCGAAGTAGGCCGCGTACCGCTTCATCTCCGCCACCCGCTCTTCCGCGGCGATGCGGGCCGACTTTTCCTTCTCGCGCTGGCCTCGAATGCGCTCGAGCTGCCGCACGTTGCGGAAGGCGACCGCGGTGGCCTGGGCGACGGTGGTGAGGAACTCGACTTCGCGCGGGTTGAAGGGGCCCACGGTGGACCTTCGCAGCAACATCACGCCCTGCACCTGACCTCGCACGGCCAGCGGGAGGGCGGCGAGGTTGCGAATGCCGCGCGCGGCGACCGTGGCCTTCACGTCTTCGAGCAGCGGGTGCGAAGGCGCGTCTTCGACGATCACCGGCTTGCCGGTGCGGAGCACCTCGCGCACCTCGGGGTAGCGCGCCAGGTCGATGCGGTGATCCTTGAGGGTGGGATCATCGCTGGCGGCGATGATGGTGCCTTCGCCCCGTTCCCCGTCGACCACCACGAACGCCACCCGATCGATGTGGAGCTCGTCAGCCAGGCGCTTGCTGACGTCGTGCAGCAGCTCGTTGATGTCGGTCGCTTCGGTGTAGCGCGCCGTCAGCTCGAGCAAGACCTGCAGGTCGCGTTGCCGCTGCTGCGCTTCGCGGAACATCGCCAGCCGGGCGCGCAGGTGCACCAGCCGGGGCGCCAGCTCGGTGGCCACGCTGTCGGGCGCGACCAGCTCGGCGACGTCGAAATCAGGGCCGAGGGCGGCGATGCCCAGAATGGCGGCCCGGGGCGACTTCTCGGAAAGCTGCTTGCGGGCGAGCGCTGCGCCCGAAGCCCCCAGGTCGAGGATGGCGACGTCGAGCTCAGCGCTCAGGCCATCGGCCACCGTCACTCCGGCGCCCTGGAGGATCTCCTTGAGCTGGCCATAACGCGCGCCGTTGACGGGGAGGACCGCGACGGGGCTGGAAGAGGAAGGCGACACCGGCTTCCGTTTTAGCCCGAATCGCAGCCGATCAAACGATCAAGCCTGTCTTGATCAAAGTCGAAGGGACCTCCAAGTCCTCAGTAATAGCCGACTGGGCGGGCTTCGTGCTGCCGACCCCCCCGCCAATGGCGGCCGTATTCCCGGGAAGGGCGGCGGTCCCAGGTGTTGGCGACCCAGACCCATTGCTGCTGGTTCTCGTAGTGACCTTCGGTCGCGACGTACTGGTACGCGCCGGGGCTGCAGTACTGGCGGAAGCCGTAGGCGGTGCACTGGCCGGGCACCCAGACCTGCTGCTGCTCGCCAGGCACCCAGACCTGCGTGGTCTGCAGTTGGTACGAGCCGTCACTCCCGCCGCGGCCCTGGGGCGCGTACGTCGGCCGGGGGCCACAATCGTCTGCGCGAGCCGCCGTCGCGCCCAGCGCCGCCACCATCACTGCCAGTGAAAGGAGTGTTCGGTTCATGCGGCTCTCTACGGAACCGGGGTCGAAAATATTCAGCGGCGGTAGGGTGTGAACCCATGAGCTACCACCGTGACGACGTGAAGGCCCCGCGGGTCTCCGGCCTCACCCTCAAGGCTTTCGTGGGCGCCCTCGAGAGCAGCGTGGGGCCGGTGCTGCTCGACAAGTTGGTGAAAGACAGCGGCATCGACACCTGGCGCGAGATGAGCCCGGGTGACGCGCCGGCGCTGCAGTGTCCGCTCCCCCACCCGCCCGTTCCAGCAGACGCTCAGAGCGCCTTCGAGCAGGCGGCGCGCGCGGTGGCGGCCGCTCCGGCCTCGAAGCGGGAGACGGTGGCGCGTTTCGCGGCGGCCTACCGCGGCGGGCTCGACCCCGTGGCGACGATCAGGAAGGTGCACGCGGGCATCGAGCGTCTCGACGGCCGCGACGAGCGGCTCAACCTCTTCATCTCGCGCAAGCCCGAAGAGGTGCTCGCAGCAGCCGAGGCGTCCTCTGCGCGCCTGCGCGCGGGCAAGCCGCTCTCGGTGCTCGAGGGCGTGCCGGTGGCGCTGAAGGATGAGGTCGATCTCGCGGGCCACGTGACGACCCTGGGCACCCGCTTCCGCAAAGAAGTCGCCGCGAAAGACTCGACGGTGGCCGCGCGGCTGAAGGCGGCCGGCGCGATCATCCTGGGCAAGCTCAACATGAATGAGATCGGCATCAACCCGATCGGCTTGAACCCCTGGCACGGCCCGGCGCGCAACCCCTGGAACCGCGGTCACATCACCGGCGGCAGCTCGTCAGCCTCGGGCGCGATCGTGGCGGCGGGCCTGTGTCCGCTCTCCATTGGTGCCGATGGCGGCGGCTCGATTCGAATTCCTGCGGCGCTCTGCGGCATCGTCGGCCTCAAGGCCACCTGGGGGCGCATTCCCGAGACCGGCGTTCCCCCGCTGTGCTGGAGCGTGGGCCACGTGGGGCCGATGGGGCTCACGGTCGACGACGTGGCGGCCCTGTACGCCGTGCTCGCCGGGCCTGATGATCACGACGTGGTCTCGCAGCTGCAGCCCGCGCCTCACCTGGCCGACTACGAGAAGGGTGCGCTCACCGGCGTGCGCCTGGGCATCTGCTGGAAGTGGTTCGAAGACGCGGCGCCCGACGTGGTGACCCGGTGCAAGGCGGCGGTGAAGTCGCTCACCGATGCGGGCGCGACGGTGGTGGAGATCGAAGGCCCGAACCTGAACACCGTGTTGTGGACGCACAGCACCTTGATTCTCTCGGAGATGAGCCAGTCGATGGCCGCGCAGATCAAACGCGACGTGAAGCAGTTCGGCCTCGATACCCGCACCAACCTCGCCATCGGCCAGCACTTCAGGGCGACGGACTACGTGCATGCGCTGCGGCACCGCCACGCGATGACGCGCGAGTGGCTCTCGATGATGAAGACCTGCGACGTGGTGATCACCCCGAGCACGGCCACCACCGCGCCCCCGATTCCCGAGTCGACGCTGCCGGATGGTGAGTCGAACCTGCCGGTGGTCGACGCGCTGATGCGCTTCATCCGGGTGGCAAACATCACCGGCTTCCCGGCGCTGAGCGTGCCGGCGGGCTTCGATCGCGAGGGGCTGCCGGTGGGCGTGCACTTGATGGCGCGGCCGTACGAAGAGAACCTGCTGTTCCGGCTCGGCCGGGTGATCGAGCAACAGGCCGAAGTGCGCACGCCGAAAGAGCATGCGAGCACGCTGCCGTGACCGAGTTCCGCACCACCGCCTGCGCGGCGCATCAGCACCCGGAGTTCACCTTGCGTTTCCTGCGCGAGGTCCCCGTGCCCGACCTGGAGAAGATGCTGCTGGGGTATTTCGAGAACGCGGTCGCCTCCGGCGCGAAGTTCAAGGCGGGGCAGACCGTGCAGCTGGGCTGGGCCACCCTGCGGCTCACGCAGCGCGATGACGGAACCTTGGGCGTGCTCGAGCCCGATCTGAAGACCGAGCTCAAGTGGATCGAATCGGTCGATCAATCGCTGCTCGAGACCTGGCGCCAGAAAGAGGTGCTCGACAGCGTGGGGATGCTCGAGCGCGCCAACTACCCCCGGCAGGCGTTGCAGGCGGTGGTGTGCAGCCAGGTCTGGGAGGCGACTGCTTTTATGATGGGGCGCACGGCCGCGAGTACGCCCACCGATTCTGGGTGGTTCGTCGGCTGCATGGACGACGCCCATGATCACCAGATCCCCGACGCCTTGAACGTGGTGGCGTTGATCGAGATCGCCGTGAAGGTGCCTCCGCTCACGCAGTTCTTCGCCTTGCCCGAGGGCAGTGACGTGGTGGTCAGGGGTCCTGGGCGGGTGCGGGCGCGCGTGTTCTTCGAGGGAGAAGAGATCAAGCCCCGCGAAGGCTCCTACCTGTCATCGCTGAACCGCCAGGACTGAAGTCGCTCGACACGCGGGTCGTCCTGAGAAAGCCTGCGCGTCTCTTTTCACAAGGGACGTTTCCACATGGGCCAGGTCACACTCCGCGATCTTTCGACCAACGAAGACATCGTCGTCCCGCCCGAGGGCTACATCTTCGGGCGCGTGGGCGGAGATGCCGACATTCAGATCGAGGACAACTCGATCTCCCGGCGCCAGGCGCGGGTCTCGCTCAAGGGTGGCATGTGGCTGCTGGAAACGCTGGCCGTGCCGCAGGGTGCCAAGGCCCCCCGCCCCATTCAGCTGCAGGAAGGCGCCAGCTTCACCGTCGGGCAGAGCGAGTTCGAGGTGGTGCAGATCGAGTTGGAAGAAGACGGCCCGGCCGCGCCCACCGTGATGCCCTCGAAGGGCAAGCCGGGCCCCGCCCCCGTGGCCGCGGCGAAGAAGCCGAACCCGCCTCCCTCGAGCGCCAAGACGGCCCCTTCAGCGCCGCAGCAGAAGCGCGCCCCCACCGCGACTGCTTCTCCCGCGGCCTCGGCAGCCGCCGCTGATGACGCGCCGGCAGACAACAGCGTCAAGGCGATGTTCGCGGGCGTGCCCAAGGGCATCGCGTACTACCTGCTGAATGTGCCCAAGCTGTTGGTCAACCCGTTCGGCACGGTGCGGAAGCAGATTGAAGAGCTGCCGATGGAGCCCCTGGGGAAGACGGCGATCATCGGCTACTCGGTGCCGTCGCTGTTCATCAGCGCCGCCCTGCCGAGCATCGCGGGCGGCATCGGCGGGCTGATTGGGCCGGGCCACCATTTCGATCTGATGGCCTTCATTCCGATCGTCCCGGCCATCATCGCGGCGGTCGGTTCGGTGGTGAACGGCTTCATTTTTCACCCGGTGCTCGAGTGGGTGATCACCAAGCTGAAGGGAAATTCGGACGCCCGTTCGCGCAGCAACTACTTCGTGCAGTTGATGACGCTGGGAATCGTGCTCGCGGTGCCCAAGGCGGTCGCGGCGCTGGTGGCGCCCATTCCCTACGTCAACCTGCTGCTCGGGCCGCTGCTGACCGTGGTGAGCACGCTGGTCTCGATCTACGTGACGTACCAGTGGCTGGTGAAGTTCGACGTCGTGAAGGTGCTGCTCACCGTGGTGAAGGTGCTCGCGGTGCTGGCGCTGCTCGGAACGGGCTGGGGTTTCCTGGGCGGGATCCTCACCATCGTTCGCGGCGGTGCCGGAAGCGTGGCCTCGATCTCCACCACGGACGGCAGCGGTGGTTCGGAGCTGGGCGACGTGCCCCCGACCGATCCCGAAGCGGCGATGGAATGGTCGAAGAAGAAGCAGGCTGAAGCGATGGCGAAGATCGCCGACGCACAGAAGAACGCAGCCGACCAGGCCGCTGAGGCCAAGGACGACGCGGAAGAGCCCGCCAAGCCGGCCAAGAAAGACCCGCCGAGCAAGGGCAAGCCCGAGCCGGTGGCCGCTGAGAAGCCCGAGCCCGTCGCGAAGCCGGAACCGGTCGCCGCGAAGGACACCCCGCCCGCGCCCGTGAAGGACGAGCCGGTGGCGGCTCCGAGTGCAGGTGGTGGGTATGCGACGTTCGCGCGCCGCCGCGATGCGATCGAGAAGCTCTTCGAGACCGATCCGATGGTGCTGCAGAAGAGCGCGGATCTGCAGAAGCTCTACGGCGACTATTCCGAAGACGCGTTCGAGCTCGACAAGAAGTGGGGCAAGGAAACGTCGAAGAAGCCCGACCACGCCAAGCTCAACGCGCACCTTCGTGATGCTGAGCTGTACCTGAAGAGCGGGAAGACCATCGACACGCTCGCCGGCAAGCTCGGCATCAAGTAGCCCGGCTCAGCGTCCGGCGCGGCGATCGACGAGGTAGCCGTTCGCCCGCAGCCAGCCTTCAGACTCGACGCGCGGCTTGTCGCTCGGGCGCCAGGCCGACTCGATCACGAGCTCGCCCCACATGGTTGCGGCCTTGCCGCGGCGGCGATCGGTGTTGGTGAGCTCGATGGGCTGCTGGTTCTCGTTCATGGGCGATTCTCCGTGGATCAGGTGGCTACAACCCTGATCCAACGCGAGATCGGCGCAGCGTCAAAAAAAGCGACTGATCAATCGCCGCGCAACAGTGAGCGGATGACGATCGCTTCCTTGACGTGAATGACGCGCTTCTCGCCGGCACACCGCCAGGTGTCGGGGATGGTCTTCACCTTCCACCCCGTCGGGCCCATCACCTCGTTCAGCCACTTCGGCCGCGCCTCGACGGTCAGGTTGTCGCAGCCCATCGACCAGCGGTGCACGTCGTTCGGGTCGATCTTCACCACGGCGTGCACGATGGTGCCGTCATCACCTGAGTAGATGTGGAAGGCCGCGTCTTCAGGGTGCGACGGACAGGTGGCGTAGTCGCAGAGATACGCGACGCGCTCCTTCGCGGTGGGGAGCGAGGTGGAGCGCTTGCCGTCAGCGTGAGCGATCAGCGACGCCGGGATGAAGGCCGCGAGGCCGCGTGATTCTCTGGGCGCGACGATGTGTCAGCCGAGGCTCTTCTTGAAGGCAGCGGGAGTCATCGCCTCGAGCGGAAGCGCGAAGACATCGCGATGAGTGCCGAGGCGCTCGAAGGCCCAGGCGAGGTAGGCCTGCACCGGCACGCCGAGGGTGCGGCAGGTCGCGACGATGCCCAGCAGCACGCAGGCACGGTGAGCGCCCTCGGTGCTGCCGGCGAACAACACGTTGAGTCTCAGCTTGGCGACGTGCTGGAACTCGCGCTCGGTGGCCGAGTTGTCGATGGGGACGTTGGCGTCGTCGATGAAGCGGAACAGCGCTTCGTGGTGCCGCTGGTAGTAGCGGACCGCCACCATCAACGGCTCGGACGGAAGCAGGGTCGGCGCGACAGCGGCGCACCACTTCTTGAGCTGCTCGGCCAGTGGCCGGATGAGGCGGCGGCGGTGCTCGACGAGGGCGTCACCAGCGAGGCCGAGCTCGTGAGCGCGGGCCTCAGCGACGTACATGGCCGAAAGGAAACGGCGGCCCTCGGCGGCCAGCGTGGGCTGGGTCGCCTCAGCGTCTTCGAATTTCCTGACTCCGTGCGCGTTGCAGCCGGCCTCCAGGACGCGGCCGGAGGCGTAGACGACGTTGAGCCGGTGTTCCGCGTCGGCGGTGAGGGTGCCCTCGAATTGCTTCAGCTTCCCGGCGAGGTGCTCGCTGGCCTTGTCGGCCTCGTACTG
>JAYVNA010000508.1:0-4193 GCA_043758715.1 Archangium sp. | reverse complement strand
GGGCGCTGGTCGATCTCACCACCGCAGCGGAGCGCGGACGTTTCGAGCAGCTCGAGGCCTTGCGCGCGGAGCTCGGCTCCACCGTGGTCCTCACCATCGATAACGGCGAGGCGGTGGAGCGTGGCTTACGCACCTGGCTTCAGGCGCGCATCGACGCCGATGAGCAGCGCCTGACCCGGTTGCAGCAGAAGATCGTCTCGGTGATGCAGGAGTATCGGGGCTCGTACCCGGTGGAGACCCGGGAAGCCGACGCGAACGTGGAAGCGGCCGGCGAGTACCGGAAAATGCTGGCCACCCTGCGAGGCGATGATCTGCCCCGCTTCGAGCGGCGCTTCAAGGAGCTGCTCAACGAGAACACCATCCGCGAAGTCGCGAACTTCCAGGCGCAGTTGCGGGGCGAGCGCCAGTCGATCTCCGAGCGCATCGAGATCATCAACAGGTCGCTGCGCGAAATTCCCTTCAACCCCGGCAGGTACATTCAGCTCGAAGCCGCCGCTGGCATCGACGTGGAGGTGCGGGATTTTCAGCACGATCTGAAGGCCTGCACCGAGGGCGCCCTGGCGGGGGCAGAGGACGAGACGTATTCCGAGACCAAGTTCCTGCAGGTGAAGAAGATCATCGAGCGCTTTCGCGGCCGCGAGACCTTCACCGAGGTCGACGCCCGGTGGACCAACAAGGTGACCGACGTGAGGAACTGGTTCACCTTCTCGGCCTCTGAGCGCTGGGCTGAAGGCGACACCGAGCACGAGCACTACACCGACTCGGGCGGGAAGTCGGGCGGGCAGAAGGAGAAGCTCGCCTACACCGTGCTGGCCGCCAGCCTCGCGTACCAGTTCGGGCTGGAGTGGGGAGAGAGCAAGTCGCGCTCGTTCCGCTTCGTGGTGATCGACGAGGCCTTCGGCCGGGGCTCGGATGATTCGGCCACCTACGGACTCGAGCTGTTCCGCCGCCTGAATCTTCAGCTGTTGGTGGTGACGCCGCTCCAGAAGATCCACGTGATCGAGCCCTTCGTGGCCAACGTGGGCTTCGTGTCGAACCTCGATGGGCAGAGCTCGAAGCTGCGCAACTTCACCATCCAGGAGTACCGCGAAGAGAAGGCGCGACGAGGGGCGTGATGCCGAAGGCCGCCTGGTCCACCCCCGACGAGCTGGTGGCGCAGGTACGGCGCCTGTGGGAACGCGGGAAGATCCTCCGCACGGCGGCCATCGGAGAGGCGCTCTTCCCGGTGCAGCTGCGCCTTCGGCGCCCTACGGCCGGCGAGCTTGGGTCGCGCTTCGAGGAGGTCCGGCAGTGGGTGCGCGCGCTGGAGGAGGGGACGAAGGAGCACGGGTTGCGCCTGGAGTTCGATGAGGTCGCGCACCGCCAGCTGGGGGTGAACCGGGTGCCGGCGCGGGTGCTGGTGCAGACCGAGGCAGACGCGCTCCGGCTGCTGGGGGTGACGCGGGAGGCGGGTCGGTTCCATTCTCTGCGAGCGCAGATCACCGCCGCTTTTCCTTCGTTGGCGAGCTGGGTAATCGGCTCCTCCATGCAGGTGCTAGAGGTCGAGGATCGATGGGATCGAATTCTCGCGGTGCTCACCTGGTTCGAACAAAACCCGCGCTCTGGGTTGTTTCGTCGGCAGCTGGAGATCGAGGGCGTGGATACCAAGTTCATCGAGAACCATCGAGCGCTGCTGACGGTCTTGCTGGAGCAGGTGCTTCCAGCGGAGCAAATCTCCCGAGAGCCGGGTGTCTCGTTTGACGCGCGGTTCGGTCTGCGGGCCAAGCCGACGCTGATTCGATTCCGGATCCTGGATGAGACGCAGCACATTCAGGGGTTGTCAGATTTGTCGGTGCCGGCGGCGGAGCTGGCGCAGCTGAAGCTTTCGATCGACGAGGTGATCGTAACGGAGAACGTGGTGAACGGGCTGGCGCTCCTGCCTCGAGCACGGACGTTGGTGATCTTCGGTGACGGGTACGCCCTGGAGAAGCTCGGCGAGGTCCCGTGGCTGGGTGCGAAGCGCCTCTTCTATTGGGGCGACATCGACACCCACGGGTTTGCGATGCTCGACCGGTTTCGAGCGCACTTCCCCGCCGCGCAATCGTTCTTGATGAATCGGGCGACCTTCCTCGCTCATCGGCCGATGTGGGTGGTGGAGCCCGAGCCGAACACCGAGTCGCTCAGCCGCCTCACAGATGGCGAGCAGCTGATGTACCGCGAGCTGGTGCGGGCGACCCACGGCGAGCGCCTTCGCCTCGAGCAGGAGCGGATCGGGTTTCGCTGGGTCCGTGAGGCCTTGGCAGCCCTCGCTCTGGTCTAAGAAGACCTTCGGTGAGAGCCACGTGGAGGGCCAGAAGGCAAAGACGGAGCTGGCCAGCATCAACCGCGAGCTCAAGTTGCACCTGAAAGCGGGCGGCAGTTCGCCCCGCAGGTTGTCCCAGGTCCGTGGAGAGCTGAACGCGGCCGGGTTCCTGGTCATGTGCAACGACGCCCCGAAGGGGAAGAGCGTCCTTCGCTCGTTTGCCGACGGACCCTCCCGGTACGAGTACCGAAGAAAATTCACCGACTCGGCCCCTGCCTGGGAGCGCTTCAGCTCGACCTGGGAAGCGTTCGCCACTTTCTCATTGGAGAAGTGAAAGCACCGTCTACGTCCCCATGCAGCACTTCTTGAACTTCTTGCCCGACCCGCAGGGACACGGGTCATTGCGGCTGACCTCTTTGGTCTTCGAGACGCCCGCCGCCGGTGTCGCCCGCCCCCGCTTTCCCATCAGCGCCTGAAACTCGGGAGCCAGCTTCCGCACCGTCGATTGCCGGTTCAGCAGTAGAGCCACTACGGGGTAGGCGTCACACCACGCTTTCCAGATGGTCTGGACGTGCGCCCGCTGGGGACCATGCGCGTGGAACTGAGCACCGGCCAGCTTGGTCGGCGCCACCGTGACGTAGCCCAGCTCGGTGAGCTCGCCATCGCGCTCGCGCTCGTGCCAGACGATGATCTGGAGTTCTTCGCAGGTGCAGCCCGGCTCGACGCAGTAGTTGTCGCCCAGTACGTAGGTCTGCCCGCCAATGACAACGTCGGAGGCCTCATCGTCGTCGGGATTGAGGTCTCGCCAGCCGACGTCGCGGCCAGGTACCCACCCGCCCCAGTCGGCGGTCTTCCAGTCGAACGGCGGCGAGCTGGCGGTCTTCTTTGCGGCGTCGAACTGGCCCCGCAACGACGTAAGCAGCTCGGCGTCGCATTCCTTGCGGAACCACTCGAGGGCCCAGCTCTGCGAACGCTTTGCGTCAGGTGTGACCTTGCCGGTGTCGACATCGACCGAGACGTCGAGCACCTTGCGCTCCGGCGTGCGTGGCGAGCCATCGAAGGCGAACCTGATGACCTGCCGCTCAAAGCTGACGCCGATCAGCTGCTCGCCCACCACCCAGCCCTCGATGGCAACGTCACGGCAGGGGCACTTCAGATTCCCGCACGCCTGGACGGAGAGAACCAGGCCCTCTCGGCCGTCTGTGCCGTTGCGCCACAGGGCCATTGGTCCGTCGGCGGTGAGCTGCCTCGCCTTGGTTGAGTCGGGCTTCAGCATGAGACCGGTGAGTATTCGATGGGGCAGTGGGGCGCCAAGCGTTTATCGGCGATCGCTCGCCCCGCGTTACTGGGGAAGGCGGTCGGTCCTCTGCGACCCCCTGGCCGAGTCGTAGTCGCAGTGACCGCCTCCGCCCATGATGCGGTGGGTCGTCGGACAGCTCACCGAGCGGAGAAAGTGCGAGGTGACCCGAGTCTCTTCGCTGCGCACGAGCGGGAACTGCACCAACGGCCGCGGTCAGTAGCTTGTCGCCTTACAGGTGCGACGCCAGGGAATGCCTTGGCAGGAGCATCGAGCCACCGAGCCGTCGTCTGAAGTCACGAACTGCTCCCGCCTTCTTTGGTGCGGCTGCATCGAATTTTATTGCGGTTGAAAGCTCTATCGGGGAAACGCATCTCGTCGCTATTGTCATCGCCTTGAACTCGGCAGTTGGAGGCGGGATGTCGTTGATGAGGTCGTTGCTTGCAGCCGCGCTGATCCTGCCGGCTGTGTCGAGCGCCAGTGGAAAGTTCAACCTCAACGCTGAACTCGGTCTCGGGCTCCCCTTCAGCGGGAAGTACGGCACCGGGGCGGGCCCGAACTACACAGCCCAGTCGCTGGGCCCGGTCGTCACGCTCGGCGTCGACTACCAGGTCT
>JAYVNA010000507.1:0-4211 GCA_043758715.1 Archangium sp. | reverse complement strand
CACGATCTTCTCGACCAGCAGCAGCGTGGCCGCGGTGCCGCTGTTCACGAACACCGTCACTTCGCGGGTCAGTTTGTAGAACTCGGACTGCGCCCCCTCGAGGCCATCGCGCCGGGTGCCGGTGCTCATCAGGGGCTGGTTGGCCTGGCCGGGCAGCTTGAGCGCCACGTCGCCCGACTTCGGAATGCCTTTGCGGAAGTCCGCGCCCTGATCGACGCCGCACGCACTGACCACCACCAGCATCGCTCCCAGCATCAGCTTCTTCATCGGTTGCTCCTGTCGAACAGCGGGTTCACCGAAATGGACACAGCCGCCCCCAGAAACGGAAAGCCCCTCGTTTCGGGGGCCGGTTATCGAGCCCGGCATGGCCCGAACCCTCTTGATTCTCCTGGTGTTGTCCGGCTGCTCGAGCGCGCAGCGGCGCAAGACCGAGACGAAGATCGCCGACGTGCTCGTCTCCGACGAGCAGGAGAACGAGCTGGGCTTTCAACTTCACGAGCAGCTCAAGAAGGACAACGTGAAGTTTTTGGAGAACGAAAAAGTCGGGATCTACGTCGAGCGGCTCACCAACAAGTTGATCGCGGAAGCCAACAAGGAACGCCCCCAGGAATGGCACGTCTACGTGATCGACGACCCGAAGACCGTCAACGCCTTCGCCACCCCCGGAGGCCGCATCTACATCTTCACCGGGCTGCTGCTGGCCGCTGACAACGAAGCCGAAGTGGTCGGTGTGCTCGGGCACGAACTGGGTCACGTGGTCGCTCACCACACCGGGCGACAGCTGGTGGCGGCCAACGGGCTGCAGGCGATCTCCGCCCTCGCGCTGGGTCAGAACGCGGGCCTGGCCGCGAAGCTCTCGGCGGCGTTGGTGGGGCAGGGCGCGCAGTTGGCCTACGGCCGCGACATGGAACTGGAAGCCGACCAGTTCGGCGCCCGCTACGCCTCCGGCGCTGGCTACGATCCGCACGCGTTGGCGACGTTCTTTCAGAAGCTGCTCGCCCAGAAAGCCGACCCCAACAAGATCCTGGTGCTGCTCTCGACCCACCCCGCCAACGCCGACCGGATCGCGCGCATCGACAAGTACATCTCGGAGAAGGGGCTTCAGGGCAGTGAGCTGGGGGCGACCTCCCTTCAGGCAGTAAAGGCCGAACTCGGGAGCAACGCCCCATGAAGGAGTGACTTGGGAGAGGCCCCGGCCTAAAAGCCCTGACCTGTTTTTTCCCTGCGCTGCGTCGGCAGGGGCTCTCTCTCGAGGACCTCATGAAGCGATATTTCGGGATCATCGTGGCCGTGCTGGGTGTTTCGGCCGGCATCGTTTTCGCGATGCGAAAGTGGGACGCCAAGAACGCTGACTCGGCACGCGAACTCAACATGGCTCGCATTCGGGCGGAGTACCTCGAGCGGGCGCCCTGGCTGCGCAACGTGCCGGATCAGAAGGCGTACATCGACGAGAACCAGACCTTCATGACCTGGTACTTCAAGGAAGTCACCGAGCACCTGAACAAGCACGGCGGCAACCGCGAGTTCGACGACTACTTGAAGGAGCTCGAAGACCGCTCTGCCAAGTCGAAGAAGAGCGACGACGACGGCTCAGGCGCCGAGAAGAAGAAGGAGGTCTACGCGTACACGCGCAAGATCTTCGACGTGCTCAAGAAGAAGGAGTACTCGCCCTGGTGGACCTCGACCGACAAGGGCATTCGCCTGGACATCATGTCGGCCGATACCGGCACCGACGGCCGCATTCACCTGCCGCTGGTCGTCTGGGGCCTGCCGCGCGATTCGCGCACTGACGACAAGAACATCACCCGCGTCACCGTCAACGCGAGCTTCAAGTTCAACTGGAAGCTCTACGACGAGAAGATGAAGCTCATCGGCGAGATCCCCGGCGAAGGGGGCCCCGACAGCCGCGTCGACTGGCCCGAGCGCTTCGTGAAGTTCTTCCCGCCCATGGTGGTGATCGGTCACTACGACATCGATCGCCTGCCGGCCGAGGTGAAGACCGCAGACATCACCTGGACCATCTCCGCTCGCAGCGCGACCGGTGGCGACATCATGGCGACCTACTCGTGGAAGGGTGAAGTGCCCGCCGCGTGGAAGATGGGCGCCGGGGAAGTGTGGAAGGGCGCGACCGATTCGATTCGCCCTGAAGAAGAGATCAACCCCACGGCGCCGCCGAAGAAAAAGTAGGCCAGCGTCAGTCGTGAAAGCCGACGACCTGCCAGGCGGCTCCCGCCTGGCGAAGCAGCAGCACCGCCGCGTGGCCTGAGAGATTGCCCACGGCCACAAAGGTGTTGGGCGAGCGCCAGTTCCACGCGTTGAGGCGGGCGGGGGGCTTGCCGTACTTCTTCTCCATCTCGGCCGGGAGCAGCACCTCGACCGAGTAGAGCTTGAGCAGATCAGCGCGGCGGGAGCGAAGGCTCTTGCCCCACTGCGTGCGCAGATCATCCGGGCGATCGACGCGATGCGCTTCCATGAAGAAGGGGAAGCCGGCGCGCGCCACCAGCTTGCCGGTATCGGCGGCGATCAAGTCGGTGAAGAACCCGCGCGCGACCACCTGCGCCTGATCAGCCGGCGGCAGGCCGAGGTACTTCTCGAGATCGATGTCGCTGCCCGGCAGCACGGGGTTCGAGTCGACCTGGCCGAACTGCTTCATCATGCTCTCCAGGGCCGCGATGCGTTCCTCGGGCTTCATGGTGGGCAGCTTGTCGACCAACCGCTTCACCTCGTCGGCGCCCCTGGGCCGCGCGGGGCCGGTGGGACCTGCAGGGGTGGCCGTAGGCTCCTGGGCCGCGGCGGGGCCGGGCTCGGGAGGGGTCACCTCGGGCTCCTGGGTGAGCGCAAGACACAGAGCGTAGGCAGCGACGTTCATCACGCCGCCGTCTTACTCCGTCGCGGGCTCTTTCGGCAGCGCTCGCGCGCTCAAGGTGAGGTGCGCGACCGCCACCATCAGCCCCACGGCAAAGCACCCCAGCCACAACGCCCGGTGCCCGATGATCGGAATGAGCGACGACCCGAGCAACGGAGAGAGCATCGCCGCGAGGCTCCAGGTGATGGTGAACGCGCCCTGGTAGCGCCCGCGCAGGTGCGTGGGCGAGAGGGTGGTCACGATGCTCGCGTTGACCGGAGAGAAGAGGATCTCGCCCCAGGTCCAGATCGCCACCGTGAAGGCGTAGGTCCAAAGCGAGGTGGCGAAGGTGGTCAACCCGAAGCCTAAGCCCGTCAGCGCCGCCGCGAGCGCGAGCACCCGGGGCTTGGCGATGCCCGTCGCCCACCGGGTGGCGAGCGGCTGGAAGAGCACGATGAGCAGGCCGTTGGCCGCGATGCTCAGGCCGAACTCCTCGGTGCTCAGCCCCTTGAGGCGCATGTCTTCAGGCAGCGACGAGAGGTGCTGAAAGAACAGCAGCGCCACCAGAAAGTTCAGCAGCAGAAACGGGCCGTACTTCGGGTCGGTGAAGGGCGTCAGCGCGTTGCCGGCCGGGGGTGGCTGCGAACCGCTGGCCGGTGGGGGCCGGCTCTCTGGAACCGCTCTCCAGACGATGAACGCCAGAATGAGCGTGGTGATGGCGTCGCCGATGAAGAGCGCGCCGAAGTTCCGCTTGGCCATGTAGCCGCCCAGCACGCTGGCGAAGGTAAAGCCGAGGTTGATCGCCCAGTACTGCATGCCGAAGGCCTTCATCTGGTGCTGGCGCGGCACGATGTCGGCCACCAGGGCCTGGCTCGCAGGTCGATAGGCGTCGGCCGTCATGCCCAGGAGCAGCGTCGCGATCGCCAGCTGCCAGAGCTCGACGGAGACCCCGAGCAGCAACAGAAACGCTGCGCCCACCAGCAAGGAAGCCAACATGGTGAAGCGCCGGCCGAGGCGGTCGGCCATCACGCCGCCCACGAACGAGCCGACGAGCGACCCCAGGCCGTAGAGCGAGGTGATCGCGCCCGCCAGGGGCAGCGGCAGCTGGCGCGCCTGGGTGAGGTAGACGAACAGCAGCGGCATCACGAAGGTGCCGGCTTTGGTGATGAAAGTGCCGAACAGCAGCGCCCAGAAGGGTTTGGGAATCCCCTCCGAGAGCTGCGCGAATCGGCTCTGCCCAGACACAGTAGCGGGGGTCATGCCGTCTCCAGGCTTGATCCGCGATCGTGATGGCGAGCGACGGCATGCTGGTTGAACTGCCGCCAAAACAAGAGGCCGAGACGAAAGACACACAGCGTCTGAGCCG
>JAYVNA010000506.1:0-4219 GCA_043758715.1 Archangium sp. | reverse complement strand
CGCACGCGCTGGTGCTGCTGCTGCCTTCGATTCACGCGCAGGACTTCTTCAAGAAGCTCGTGAACATCGATGGCCTGGTCGCGCCCTCGTTCATCTTTTCGGCGGGCTTCGCGCTGGCGCTGGTGCAGGTCAGGGCCGGCCTCGCGGGTCGGCGCTCCGAGCAGGCCCAAAAGACCTTCAAACGAATTCTCGAGGTGCTCCTGGTCGCCACCTTGATCAACTGGATCTGGTTCCCGATGTACCGCGAGCCCCGGTGGATCTTCCGCATCGACATTCTTCACTGCATCGGGCTCTCGTTGCTGTTGCTGCTCCCGGTGCTGGTGGGGTTGTCGACGCGGCCGCGCGTGCTGCGCTGGACCACGCTCGTCGTCGCGCTGGCGATCTTCTCGGTCTCGCCGTTCGGAGAGCAAGTCACGGGGATCTGGTCGCTGTTCCTCAACACCAGTCCCGGCGTGCTCGATGCCACCACGGGCGCGCAGTTCCCGCTGCTGCCGTGGGCTGGCTACGTGTTCCTGGGCGCGAGCTTCGGCACGACCATCGCCGCGATGAAGGAAGAGAAAGAGCTGTGGCAGTGGCTGGCGTTGCTGATGGGCATCGGCGCGCTGCTCTTCTTGAACGGGGAGGCGATTCGAGACCTCTACCCCGCGCACCAGTTCTACGTGACCAACCCCGCCGACGCCGCGCGCCGCTGGACGTACGTGCTCGCGGTGGTCGGGGTGTTCCGGTTGATCGAACGGCGGTGGCCTGCGACCACTCCGAGCGCCGCGGCGAAGTGGCTGGGCAGCTTCGGTGCCGCGTCACTCTCGGCGTATTTCTTTCACGAGATGTTGCTCTACCACCGCTGGGTCGGCGTCTTCGCCCGCTTCTTCCGCGAGCAGGCTGACTGGCCGCTGTTCTGGGTGTTGGTAGCGGCGTTGATCGCCGCCACCTGGGTCTGCGTGAAGGTGTGGACCCGGGTCGAACCCTGGGTCCGCGACCGATTTACTTCTTCGGAAGCAAAGCCTCGACCTGCTTCTTGACCGCGTCGCTGGTCGGCTCGGCCTTCGAGGGCAGGTGCGCGACCACGTTGCCCTCGGGCGAGATCAGGAACTTGTTGAAGTTCCAATCGACCTCGCCGCCGTTCTCCTTGAGGCCGGTGAGGTACTTGTAGAGCGGGTGCGCCGCGTCGCCCTTGACCGGGATCTTCCCGAACAGCGGGAAGGTCGTCTTGAACTTGAGCTCGCAAAACTTCTTGATCTCTTCGTTGCTGCCGGGTTCCTGGCCGCCGAAGTCATTCGAGGGGAACGCGAGGATCTCGAAGCCCTTGTCTTTGTACTGCTCGTAGAGCGCCTCGAGGCTCTTGTACTGAGGGGTGTAGCCGCACTGCGAGGCGGTGTTGACGATCATCAGGGCCTTGCCCTTGTACGCGGCGAGCGAGACGTCTTTGCCGTCGATGCTCTTCATGGAGAAGTCGTAAACGCTCATGGGGGCTCCGGACAGGGTAAGGGCGAGGAGAGAGAGGGTCAGCATGGGTTGCCGGTGTAATCGCGCCCCTTCCCCCGCGCCATCGCTTCGAAGCGCCTCGATGAAACCGTGGGAAGCTCTCGGGCGTAACGAGCAAGCGGGGACCGGGGAAATTTCATGGCCGACAAGATTCCGAGCTCGGAGATCACGCCACGCAGTCTGTACATGAATCGGCGCAGTTTCATGCGCGCCGGGGTCCTCACTGCCGCGGTCGCGGGCACCGGGCTGCTCTACCGAAAACTCAACGGCGTCGCGCTCGACACCACCGAAATGCCAGGGCTGCCGGGCCTGATCAGCGCGCCCCATGAGAAGGGCTCTTGGGTCGGCGAAGCGATGACCCCGCGCGCTTCGATCCTCAATTACAATAACTTTTACGAGTTCACGACCGACAAGGACGGCGTGGCGCGCGCGGCCGCGGGCTTCAAGACCACCGGGTGGAAGGTCGAGGTCGGCGGGCTGGTCAACAAGCCCCGGGTGTTCGATCTCGATGATCTGCGTCGCCTCGGGCCTCCCGAAGAGCGCGTCTATCGAATGCGGTGTGTGGAGGGCTGGTCGATGGTGATTCCCTGGGCCGGGCTCCCGCTCAAGACGCTGCTCGACGCCGTCGAGCCGACCGCCGACGCGAAGTACGTCGCGTTCGAGACGCTGCATGACCCTTCCCGCATGCCCGGCCAGAACACCAACGTGCTGCCCTGGCCCTACGTCGAGGGGCTGCGACTCGACGAGGCGATGAACCCCCTCACGCTGCTGGCCACCGGGCTCTACGGAGAGGAACTCCCGCCGCAGGACGGCGCGCCCCTTCGGCTGGTGACGCCCTGGAAGTACGGGTTCAAAGGCATCAAGTCGATCGTCAAGGTGACGCTGACCGCGACGCAGCCTCCGTCCACCTGGAACCTGCAAGCCCCTGCCGAGTACGGCTTCTACGCCAACGTGAACCCCCACCATGATCATCCGCGGTGGAGCCAGGCCACGGAGGAGCGCATCGGCGAACCGGGGCGGCGCGACACGCTCATGTTCAACGGCTACGGCGACCAGGTGGCCAGCCTGTACGCGGGGATGGATCTCGATGTCGACTTCTGAGCGGCTGATCGACGGCCGCTTCGCCAAGCGAGTCGTGCTGGCCAGCGGCGCCGTACCTGCCGTGCTCCTGCTCTGGGACGCGTGGCACGGGCAGCTCGGGGTCAACAACGTCAACTTCGCCATCCGGACCACCGGCATGGTGGGCATCGTGCTGATCACGCTCTCGTTGCTGATCACTCCGCTCCGAGCGCTGACGGGCTGGAACCTGGCGATCGCCGTGCGGCGGAACCTCGGCGTGCTGGGGTTCTTCTACCTGGCGGCGCACTTCCTGATCTTCTTCGCCTTCGATCGAATGGGCGACGTGAGCAGCACGCTGAGCGAAATCGTCAAGCGGCGGTACCTGTGGTTCGGCACCGGAGCGCTCTTGCTGATGATCCCGTTGGCGCTGACGTCGACCGACGGCATGGTCTCCCGGCTCGGGCCCACGCTCTGGAAGCGGCTGCACCGGCTCGCCTACGTCATCGCGATGGGCGCGGTCGTTCACTACTACTTGTTGGTCAAATCAGACGTCCGGCTGCCATTGGCCTTTGCGGGCGCGGTGGGCGTGCTGCTCGGCTTCCGACTTGTGAGTCATTACGTGGCGCTGCGGGCAGCTGCGCACAAGGCGACCCATCGGGTCCTCGCAGCGCCTGTGCCGAAGAAGTTCTGGTCCGGTGAACTTCGCATCGCGCGCATCTTCGACGAGACCCACGACGTGAAGACCTTCAGGCTGGTGCCCCTCGACGGCGGTCCGCTGCCCTTCGTTCACACCGCGGGGCAGTACCTCAACCTGGCGCTCACCATCGACGGCAAGCGCGTCAATCGTTCGTACACGATTGCGTCAGCGCCGACCCGCAGCGCCTATTGCGAGCTCACGGTCAAACAGGCTGCCAACGGTTACGCGTCGCGCCACCTGCACCAGACCTGGCGCGAGGGGGCGACCGTGAAGGTCTCGGCGCCCGCTGGCAGGTTCGTTTTCGAGGGGCATGAGGCGAAGCGCGTCGTGCTGGTGGCGGGCGGCATCGGCATCACTCCGATGATGTCGATCGTACGCAGCCTCACGGACCGCGGCTGGCAGGGTGAGATGTACTTGTTGTTCTCGGTGAAGGCGGTGCGCGACATCGTCTTCTGCGATGAGCTCGAGTACCTGCAGTCACGGTTCAAGAATCTCCACGTGCGCATTCTGATCTCGCGCGATCCCGAGACGGCCTGGGACGGCCTGCGAGGGCAGATCACCCGCGACGTGGTGTCTGGCTTTGTCCCCGGCCTCGAGCGGGGGCCGGTGCTGCTGTGCGGGCCCGACGCGATGATGACCGCGATGCGCACCCTCTTCACCAGCCTGGGAGTCCCCGACGCAGAGGTGCACCAGGAGGCGTTCACCTCGCCCGCTTCCATCGAGCCGAGTGTCAGTGACGAAGCCGTCGATGCGCCGCTGGCTGAGGGAGCGCTGGCGAACATCGCCTTCACCCGCAGCGGGAGGACTGCGGCGGTGACTGGCGAGGAGAGCGTCCTCGAGGCGGCCGAAGAAGCGGGCGTCACCATTCCGTTCGAGTGCCGTTCGGGGATCTGCGGTCAGTGCAAGACCCAGCTGGTTTCGGGTCGCGTCACCATGGACGTGCAGGACGCGCTCACCGCGGCAGATCGCTCGCGCGGGGTC
>JAYVNA010000505.1:0-4240 GCA_043758715.1 Archangium sp. | reverse complement strand
CTTCATGCGTCAAGCCTGACGTCGACGCGCGCACCACCGTGCATCATTCTTCGGAGCTCAAACGGGTGGATCATTCGCCAGCAGCCGCTGGCCCCACTCGGACGCTTCGGCGAGGTCGGTGAAGCTCTCGACGCTGATGGGGATTCGCCTCGCGAGGTTCGCCAGCCCAAAACCCCGGGCGGCGACGCGCACGCCCGCCGAGCGGGTGACGATGCCGATGCCTGCGAGCTGGAGCTCAAGGCGCCCGGTGACTCCCAACCAGAACGTGGGGACATCCATGGGCACCGAGCGCACGTTGGCGCCCACCTCAAAGATGATCACGACGCGGCCTCGCTTCTCGTCGAGGCGCGCGATGAGCGGCTGCTGAGACTCCACTGAAAGATCGGCCGACTCTGCATACTGAACGACGAGAATGCCCTGCTTCGTTTCTTCAAATGACACCATCGAATTTCATCACAGTGCGGCGTCACTTTCGCGGGGTCACCCTCGACTTCGACAGCGGTCAAAGGCTGAGACCTGCTTGACCCGTCGGCTCGGCGTGCCGAGGGAGGCATCGTCAGGGCCTGACGGCCGTCAGTGAAGGATCAGCCTGCAGGGGGCAGGCTGACCCGAAAGACACTCGACGGCGGCTTCACCGCCATCTCGCGGTCAGTGGATCGCGGCTCTGATCGGCAGCTGCTCAATCAGCGCGGCTTCGCCCGCGAGCAGCTGGTCGAGCCGCGGCTCGACCACCTCATTGGGCGCGATCTCGCGGGCCAGCCGGAGAAAGAGCTTGTTGTGGCCGTCTTCACTGGTCTCGAGCTCACCGTAAAAACGTTTGAGCATGGGGTCCGTGAGGCCACCTGCGAGCAGCCCCAGGCGCTCGGCGCTGCGCGCTTCGATGATGCCGGCGACCAGAAACCGATCGAGCTGTCGATCTTTCTGGCCGTTGCGCATCAGCTTCTGAAGACCCTGCGCGTAGGGGTCGCCGCCGTCGCGCCCGAGCATGAGCCCGCGCTCTTCCATGATCTGCAGCACCCGCGCGAGGTGGGCGGCCTCTTCGCGCGCGAGGCGGGCCATCTGCGCCGGTAGCCCGGGGACCTCGGGGTACGCCTGGAGAATCGAGAGCGCGTTGGCAGCCGCCTTCTTCTCGCAGTGCGCGTGATCGATCAGCACTTCGTCGAAGTGTTCGAGGGCCAGCACGAGCCACGAGGGATCGGTGGCTCGAGTGAGCGTGATGACTTCCATGGTTCGCCCTCTCCCCGACCCTCTCCCCCGCGGGGGAGAGGGAGACAGCAAGTCACTTCGGAGGAGCGGTCTGCTTGAAGTCGCCGACCTTGATGATGCTGAACTTCTTCGGGTCGACGAACTTCTTGAGCGTGCCGTTGATGTCCGTGACGGTGAGCGAACGCAGCTTGTCTTCGACCTGCTGATCGAACGCGGTGGTGCGGTCCATGTCGAGCTGCTGCACCAGGTCCATCACGAGCGAGGCGTCTTCCGAACGGCCCTGCTCGAGCTGCTTGAGCAGACCTTCGCGCGCGAGCTTGAGCTCGGCTTCGGTGAAGCCCTTGTCGACCGCGAGCGTCACCTCTTCAGTGAAGCCCTTCTGCACCTTCTCGAGGTTCTGCGGAGCGTAGATGGCGTAGCCAAGCAGCGCGCCGAAGTCGTCGTGGGTGCCCGCGCGCATGAACGTGCCGGCCCCGTATGACAAACCTTCCTTCTCGCGCAGGCGCTGCGGCACCCGGCCGTTGAGGAAGCCGCCGCCCAGCATGAAGTCGGCGAGCATCATCGCGGGGTACTCAGGGTCGCCTTCCTTGAGCTTGAAGTTCGTGCCCGTGCCGTAGAACGCCATCTTCTTGTCCGGCGTCTCGATCACCGCGTCCTTTTGCTCGATGGCCTGGAACGGCACCGGAATGCGGGTGAAGGCTTCCTGCGCCTTCCAGCTGCCGAAGAGCGACTCGAGCTGGGCCGACAGTTCCTTCGTGTCGAAGTCACCCACCGCCGCCACGTAGCCCGCCTGCGCGCCGTAGAACTTCGCGTGGAACGCCCTGGTCTCTTCGACCTTGAGCGCGTTCGCGTCGGAGATCACCTCGGGGAGGCTCGGCACGTAGAGCGGGTGGCCCTTGGTCTGGAACGGCGAGAGCACCCGCTGCAACCCGATGAAGCCGATCGCCTGCGGGTCGTCCTTCTTCTGCTCGGCGCCCGCCACCACTTCGCGGCGCAGCTGCTCGAACTCCTTGGGGTCGAACGCGGGCGACTTGAGGCACTCGGCCACCAGGTCGAGCACCGCCTGCAGCTGCGGCTTGCGGCACTCGATGGTCACGGTGATGCCGGTGGGGCCCGGCTGCACGCCGACCTGGGCCTTGAGCTGATCGAGGGTGTCCTTGATCTGCTGGCGGGTCTTCGTCTTGGTGCCCCGTAGCAGCAGCCGCCCCGCGAAGTCGCTGGCAGCGCGCTGCCCATTGAGCGTCTTCTCGTTGCCGAACTTGAGCTGGAGCGCGACCTGCACGGTCTCTCCGCGGGTCTTCTTGGGCAGCAGCGCGACCTTCATGCCGCCGCTCAGCGTGGAACGAGCAGTGCGCGAGTCGATGTTCTTCGGGGTGACGTCGAACACCTCGCCCTGCGCCATCGCGGCGCGGCCGGTGTAGTTCTTGAGCACCGGGGTGAGGTCTGCCACCGGGGGAATCTCGGCGCGCTCGGGCTTCTCGGTGGGCACGTACTCGCCCATCGCCCGGTTGGCGGCCTTGAAGTACTTGTTCGAGACGCGCACCACGTCGTCCACGCTCAACGCCTCGGTGCGATCGCGCGCGAGGAAGATGAGGCGCCAGTCACCGGCGGCCGCGAACTCCGAGAGGGAGATGCCGATGCGATCAGAGGAGTTGAGCAGCAGCTCGTACTGCTTGAGGATCGCGGTGCGGGCGCGGTCGATCTCTTCCTTCGTGGGCGGCTTCTTGCCGAAGCCCTCCAGCACGCTGAGCATGCCCTCGCGCGCGGGGCCGACCGCGTCCTTCGCGTTGAGCTGCACCGTGCACAGGAAATAGCCGGGCTCGCGCAGGGTGTAGCTGGTGCAGGAGACGCGGGCGGCCTTCTTGGTCTCGACCAGTTCCTTGTAGAGACGGCCCGAGGGCGAGGCGCCGAGCAAGCTGTCGAGCAGATCGATCGCAGGCGCATCAGGGTCAGACGCCGCGGGCACGTGGTAGCCGACGTTGAGCACCGGCGTTCCACCCACGCGGCGCACGGTCACCGAGACCTCGCCGTCGTGCATGGGCTCATCGGTGTAGGTCAGCGGCAGCACGCGCCTGGCCTTCGGGATCTTCCCGAAAGTATCCGCGATCGCCTTGAAGGTCTTCGCTTCGTCGAACTTGCCGGCGACGATCAGCATCGCGTTGTCGGGCTGGTAGTACGTCTCGTAGAACGCCACGAGGCGCTCGTTGGGAACCTTCTCGATGTCGCTCTTGGCGCCGATCGTGGTGTTGCCGTAGTTGTGCCACTGGAAGGCGGCGGCGATGGTGCGCTCTTCGAGCACGCCCTCGGGCTGGTTCTCGCCCATCTCGAACTCGTTGCGCACCACGGTCATCTCGGTCGCGAGCTGATCGCGCGAGATGATGGCGTTGCGCAGGCGCTCGGCCTCGAGCTCAAGCGCGGTGTGCAGCTTGGCTTCGTCAGCGGGGAACGACTCGAAGTAGTTGGTGCGATCGAACCAGGTGGTGCCGTTGGCGTCGGCGCCGAGCTTGGTGAGCTCCTGCTTCACGTCGGCAAACTTCTTCGTCTTCTTGAACAGCATGTGCTCGAACAGATGCGCCATGCCCTTCTCGCCGTAGTTCTCGTGTCGGCTGCCGACGAACACCGTGAGGTTGACGGTGACGGTGGGCTTCGAATTGTCCGGCACGAAGAGCACGCGCAGGCCGTTGGGCAGCCCGTATTCCGAGATGCCCTCGATGGAGGGTCCGACGGTGAAGGGCTTGGGCGGGGCGGCCGGAGCCGCAGGTGCAGCCGTCAACGACAGCGCGACGAGCGAAGAGAGGAGCATGGGGCGGGGAGACAACACCCGCTGAGGCGGACGTCAACGAGAAGTAGTGAGGGCGGAAGGCAAACGCCCTGATCAACAATTGGTGCTCACAGGTTGGGGAGTCAACCTCCCCGTTCTCAGCAGCGCGTGGCATCTTGCGCGGCCATGAAGGTCTTTCGCAGCCGCCGCGTGGTGACACCTGAGGGCATTCGGCCCGCTACCGTGCACGTCGAGGGCGAACGCATCGTGGCG
>JAYVNA010000504.1:0-4247 GCA_043758715.1 Archangium sp. | reverse complement strand
CTTCCCCCCGATGGACGCCGCGTCGAAGGCGTCTCGCCATGCGGAGGCGCGGGTGTCCCGGGTGTCGAGCAGCTCGAGCAGCGCGAGCGCATGGTACGCGTTGAGCCAGTACGCGAGCTTCGACTCCACCGTGGGGAAGGCGTCAGGGGTGAGGTCAGGCGAGTGCGCGGCAAGGGACGCCACGAACCTCTCCAGGCTCGCGTGACGTTTCTTCAGCTCGGCGAGATCGACCTGGCCTTTGCCGTCCACCGCGCGCAGCGCATCGACGAACTGGTTCAGCTCGAGCGACGGGGCCTGCGCAGGCACGCTCGCGGGTACCTGGCCGTTGAGCAGCAACACCACCGCGGCGACCGCCACCATGCCCGCGGCCATCAGGTACACCACGTTGCGAAAGAAGGTCCGGGCGCTCACGATCGAGCGTTGGAATTTCGCACGAAATGACCGGCGCCGGGCCACCCACGAAGGCAGCCCGGCGCCGGCTTCTCAAATGAAGCTGAAGCTCAGCGGCCCGAAGGCCGCCGACCCTGCGCAGCCGGCGCGCTCTCGGGCTTGGCTTCCACCTTCACCTTCTTGAGCGAGGCCGTCGTCGGCCCCGAGGTGGTCAGAAAGCCCTTCAGCTTCTCCAGCTTCTTGGCCCCGAAGCCCTTCACCTTGCGCAGATCTTCGATCTTCGCGAACGGCGTCTTGCTGCGGTGCTCGATGATGCGCTTGGCCGCCTTCTCACCCACGCCGGGCAGCAGATCGAGCTGCTGCGCCGACGCGGTGTTGATGTTCACCACCCCGGTCAGCTCCTTCTTCATCACCGGCTTGCCGGCGAACGCCGCGCTCGCGCCCAGCATGAGAACCGCCACCACCACCTGACCCAACACCTTCGTTCCCGTGTGCTTCATTTCAGTGTCCTCCCATCGAATCGGCCAAAGCGGCCTCCTGCACTGGCGAACCATTCGCCGGCGCAGCCCTGCTGTTGCTGCTCTCTGCTCGCTTGTCGTCGAGCGCCTCGCGCACGTGCAGCTTCCCCTCGAGGGGCAGCACGTCGAGGTACACGTTGAGGCTGCCGTCACGGTTCACGAACGCCGTGCCCGCCTTCACCCACACCGTCTTCTTCGCTTCGTTTTGCCGCTCGGGGATCTCCTTGATGGAGAACACCTGCAGCTTCTTGCCTGGAACCAACACGCCACCCTCCTGTCGCGCCGGCCAAAGTGCCGGCGTGCAGAGGGCCTGAGCAGCGCGTGTGCCAATCACTCCACGCAGGGGATCAGGGTGTTCAGTGACGAGGGCCCGGCGTTCGGAGCGATGGGGCGTAGACGCTCCCGCCTCGCTCTCGCGCGCGAAGAATCAATCGCCGAAGTCGAAGTCGAGCTCGCGTTGGTGGCGAATCGACAGGAGCGACCTGACGAACTCCTGGGGATGCCCCGCGTGAAAGTCTGCGAGCGCCTCGAGAGTTCGGGCGAAGTTGGCGGTACCTACTACCTCGACACATTGAAGATGATCGGTTGGCCGTCACCGTTCATCCCGAGCGGAGTCGAGGGACGGTCGCAGGGAAGTGGGCCCCTCGACTTCGCTCGGGGTGAACGGTTCGTCGATCGGTCAGAACCAATGTGTCGAGGTCAGCGCGACGTACGCCAGGCCGTTCTTGGTGATGATCTTGTCTTCACCGGCGTGCGCCTCGTCTGCCAGCTCCGAAAGGCGCGAACGCGCTGCACTCAGGGGGACGATGTCGCGGCTGTACACGGTCATGTACAGAATTCCGTACGGCCTGTGAGCCCGCGGTCAATCCAGCAGGAAGGTGTACGTGTAGATAAGGCTGGTGCCGACCGGCTCGCCGCCCTTGGTGGCCGGCCTGAACTTGAAGCGCTTGAGCGCCTCGCGAGCGGCCTCGTTGAGCCCGTAGCCGGGGCCTTTGATCACCGAGACCCCGGTCACCGTACCGGTTGCGTCGACCTGCACGTTGAGCAGCACCGAGCCCTCGATCTCGTTCTTCTTCGCCTCGTCAGGGTAGGGCACCTTGATGTCGCCCAGCGGCACGGGGTCGGTGTCGGCCCCGCCCGGGGGCAGGTACTTCGGCGCCGAGTACGCCTTCACCTGCGAGGGATCGACGATCTTGTCGGAGGCCTTGCCGTAGGTGGTGTTGCCCACCTGCACCGCGAAGCCGCCGGCCTGCGTGGTCGAGGACATCGAGATGCCGATCACGATGGGTGGGGGCTCCTTCGGGGTCTCCGCAGGCGGTTCCTGGTTGGGCGGCGGCGGCACGTCCTTCACCGGCACGGGCTCCGGCAGCTTCACCGCGATCTTGATCTTCTCGACGGGCTTGGGCGGCTCGGGCTTCGGCTCTTCTTCCTTCGGCGGGGGAGGAGGAGGCGGCGGCTCGTAGAACTCCATCTCGACATTGCGCGGCGGCGCAGCGCGCGCCATCACGTCGGGGAGCACCAGCATGGTGGTCACGTGGCCCGCGATCGAAAGCCCGAGCATGCCGGCCAGAAGCCACAGGCTCCTGGCGTCGTCTGAATCGGACCCCCTGGCACTCATGGTGGTCACGGCACCCGAATCAACGCGCGCAGGTGCCTCTCCGGTTCCATCTCCCACCGCTCAAGGCGAAGCCGTCGCGGGCTTCGCTTCCTTCTGAATGTTGAGGGCGAACTTCGCGATGCCCGCTTCCTTCACGAGATCGATGAGCCCCATCACCTTGCCGTAGTTGAGCGACTGATCGGCGCTGATGATGGCCCGCACCTCCTTGTCCTTCTCCACGGCTTCCTTCATGCGGGTCATCAAGGCGGCGTTCTCGACCTCGATCCCGTCGAAGAAGACCTTGGCGTCCTTGTCCATGGTGAGCATCACCGGACCCTGGACGGTCTTGTCCTTCGTGTTCGCAGCGCGGGGGAGATCGACCTCCACCGTCTCGCGCACGATCATGTTCGCCGTCACCATGAAGATGATGAGCAGCACGAGCACGATGTCGACCAACGGGGTGACGTTGATGCCCGTAATTTCGTCGCCGTCGTCAGGAGCTCCGCCAGCCATCGGTTATTTCCCCGTCGCGCGCAGGTGACCCACGAGCGCGTGACCCAGCGCGGTGGCGCGCCAGGCGGTGTTCTTCACCGAGCGCTGGAGCACGTTGTAGAAAATCACGGCGGGAATCGCGACGGCCAGGCCGACCGCGGTGGCCACCAGCGCTTCCGAGATGCCGGTCATCACCGTCTCGGCTCCGCCCTTGTTGCCGGCCGCGCCGAGATCTTTGAACGCCTTGATGATGCCGAGCACGGTGCCGAAGAGGCCGACGAACGGAGTCGAGCTGCCCAGAGTGCCGAGGAACGAGAGGAACCGCTCATAGCGGGGGCGCTCGCGGGCCATGGTGGCGTTGATGATCTGCTCGACGGAGTCCGGGCCCTTGTCCATCCAGTTGAGGCCCTCGCGCAGCACCGCCGCTTCCATTCCCTTGTGACCTGCGACGTCCTTCTTCACGCCCTCGAGGTCACCCTTGGCGAGCTTGAGCACCACGTCGCCGCTGTTGG
Source organism: Archangium sp. (assembly GCA_043758715.1). Lineage (GTDB taxonomy): Bacteria > Myxococcota > Myxococcia > Myxococcales > Myxococcaceae > Archangium_A. Next base: position 738 of record JAYVNA010000504.1, on the reverse strand, counting down.
GCAGGCGGTTCATCGCGAAATAGAGGCTCCGCTCGAGGATCACGGCGATCGAGATGATGGACAGGCCGGCCAGCAGCCAGAGCACCCACTCCGCGTTCCCCGTGAGCACCCCAAGGAGCCGGATGGTGAGCCAACCCTGGTGTGACTCGGGAGCTGCTTGCATCTGCGCCAGCATCAGAAACGGATTCATGGAACCTGAAGGGAGAGGGGCTTGAAACGACCGGGTGATTTCGTGTGCCGGGTGGCGAAAGTCAACCAATTCAGCGGGTAGGCCGGCTTACCCGTTGATCACGAGCGGAGTCGAGGACCCACCGAAACGATTGAGCAGGTCTGCAGATTCCCGTCAGGACGGACGCGCGATCAGGAAAGCCATTGCGGTCAAAACCAAACCCGTCAGGAATGACTTCACGTTGACCCGCCGGGCCTCTCGCCGCACCTGGGCCAGCTCGGCCGCGTCATCGATGGTCTGCGCTCCGCCGTCCATGTCTCGTAGGCCCGCGCCGGTGGCGACCGAAACAGACCTCGTCCATGGCGCGCCGACCTTAACGGGAGACTGCCGCGTCGCGCAGCGCCAAGGCGGCTTCTTTAATCTCGAGCAGGCGGCTGAGCGAAGGGCCGGTGGGCAGCGGGGCCCCTGTCTCTCCCAGGCCGGAGTCGCGCTGGTGCTTGAGCATTCCCAAAATCAGCGCTCGCAGCTCGTCGGCGTCGGGCAGCCCGACCAGCGTCACCAGGTGCGAG
>JAYVNA010000503.1:0-4254 GCA_043758715.1 Archangium sp. | reverse complement strand
ACGGCCCTCCTTGCTGAACCGGCAGGTCGTACCGGAGCGGTGCCGGCGAGGGAGTCGGCACCCTCAGTCTCCTGCTGCGATTGTGCCAGCGAGCGCCGGAGACTACCGGCTCAGGGAGGACCGGCGTCCACCGCGACGGGAGCGGTCTCCAACTGATGGCACCGTTCTCTCACGGGGTTGAGCACGCCTTCGAGCAAGTCCAACGCTTCGCAAGCGCGCAAATCTCGCAGCGACGTGACCTCATCCCGCGAAGTCGGGTCAGCGAACACCACATCTCCTTGTTCCAGAACAAGCCCTCGGTGAACGGGTCTTCGCCCAGGGACTCGAGCTGGACCGAGCAGACGAGCGGAAAACCATCGAACGTGCACGACAGCGTCTCGCGGACGCCGGACGAAGTGAGCGTCTCGACGCCGAGCGCGTTCTCGAGCGCGACCAGGCCCGTGACCTCGCGCGCGGAAAAACCCGAGCCCAGGAAGCGCGGCACCAGGCGCTCACCCTCGACCCGGTAGACGAACACCCGGCTGCGCACGCGCGCCTCGAACCGGTGCGGAGCTGCCACTCTGAGCGCGAGGAAGGCGCCTTCTGCAAGCTCGAGCGGCAACACCTGCTCGATGCAAAAGCGCTCGGGCCCGCCCCGAAACACCCGCCCGTCGAGGAGCACGTGGCGCGCGCAATCACCCTCCTCGAGCGTGTAGTGAGGCGCGGTGGCCAACACCGCCATGAGGAGCGCGAGCACCCGCGAGGACTTACACCCGCGGGTCTCCAATCGGTGCAGAGTGCGGCCGATGCCGAGAGTCAGCATTCTGCTCCCCGCGAAGAACGCGGGCCGCACCGTCGAACGCGCCGCGAAGAGCCTGCTCGCGCAGACCTTCACCGACTTCGAGTTGGTGGCGATCGACGACGGCTCGACCGACGACACCGGCGCGAAGTTGAGGGCGCTCGCGCGAGGCGATGCACGGATGCAGGTGCACACCGGTGCGGGCAAGGGCCTCATCGCCGCGCTCGAGCTGGGAATGCCGTTGTGCCGCGGCGAGCTGTTCGCGCGCATGGACGCAGACGACGAGAGCCTGCCCCTGCGCCTCGAGCGGAGCGTCGCCGCGCTCGATGCTGATCAATCCCTGGCCGGCGTGGGCACCGGGGTGGAGATCTTTCGCGAGGACCAACCGCCCAGCCCCAACCTCATCGGCTACGGGCAATGGTTGTCTTCGCTCACCAGCCCCGAGCGCCTGTTCAACGAAGCGCTGGTGGAATCGCCGCTGTGCAACCCGTCCACCCTGGTGCGCCGGAGCGCGCTCGATCAGATCGGCCTGTGGCACGAAGGCGACTTCCCCGAGGACTGGCAGATGTGGCTGCGTTTCCTCGAGCAGGGGCATCGGCTGACGTGCCTGCCCGAGATCCTTCATCGCTGGAGCGACAGCGACACCCGCCTCACCCGCACCGACGCGCGCTATCGCCGCGAAGCGCACCTCTTTCTCAAGAGCGAGTTCATCTCGCGTCGCCTCGGGCTCTCCCGCGGGCTCATTTTGTGGGGCGCGGGGGAAGTGGGGCTGCGGGTGTCGCGGCTGTTGCGCGCGAAGGGTCACCGCATCGATCAATTCGTCGAGCTTCACCCGAGAAAGATCGGCAAGAAGCTCGAAGGCATTCCGGCCATCTCGCCTGATCAACTCAGGGCGCCCTCGGCGGGTTCGCACCTGCTCGCCACCGTGGGAGCCAAGGGCGCCCGCGCCGAGATCCGCGCGTGGCTGCTCGAGCACGGTTGGGTCGAAGGCCGCGACTTCACCTGCCTGGCTTGATCAACGAATTACGCCGCTGAAGGGCACCTGGTCGAAAGACTTCTGGGTGCCCGCGCAGTTGTTCCCGACACCTTTGAAGGTCTTGCCCTCGACGGTGCCGTTGAGGCTCTTGCAACCGACCGCCGGGCTCATCGCCGCCGTCAGGGCGTTCGCCCGGTCCGACTGCGCGGCCATCAACACCTTCATCTTTCGGCGGCCTGCTTTTCCCGAAACGCGGCGGCACGGGGCGTCCAGGCATCGGCGAAGTGTGCCGCGAGCAAAAGGAGAACGGCACCGAGCTTGAGCATGGCTCCGCACCTCAGCGCATCAGAGGGGCACAGGCACCACGAACGTCGCGCAGAGGGCTACAGTGCGCCGCTCCCATGATTCACAACGACGTCCTGCGCAGCGTGCGGTTCATGTTGAAGACTGATGACGCGAAGCTCACCGAGCTGATCAAACTCGGCGGCGGCAAGCTCACGCGCCCCGAAGTGACCGCGATGTTGCTGCGCGATGACGAGCCGGGCTTCGTGCTCTGCCCCGACGAGGTGATGGGCCAGTTCCTCGATGGGCTGATCCTCTTTCGCCGCGGGAAGGATGAGTCGAAGCCGCTCCGGCCCCCCGAGAAGCGCGTCACCAACAACATCGTGCTCAAGAAGCTGCGCGTGGCCTTCGAGCTGAAAGACGAAGACATCATCGCGTTGATGGCGAACACCGGGTTCGAGGTCTCCAGGCCCGAGCTGAGCGCGCTGTTCCGGGTTGCCGGCCACCACAACTTCAGGCCCTGTGGTGATCAGTTCCTTCGAAACTTTCTCAAAGGCCTCACCGAACGCGTGCGCGGGGTTCCCGAGAAGCCCTGAACTCTTGTTGATGAGGGCGTTTGCCTTCCGCCCTCACTGACCCGGGCTGTTCGTGCTGGTCGTCGGCTTGCAGTCAAAGCCCTCGTCTTTGCTCGAACACATTTCGCCCGGTGAATGCCCATGGTGCGTGCCCGTAGACTTGCAGTGCGCTGCTTCATGGCCGCTCTTGCCGTCATCTCCACCGGGTGTGCGACGACGTCGGCGTTGCATTCTTCAGATGCGAGCGAGTGGGTGAACTGGCCACTCACGCCCCGGCCCGAGGGCGCCATTTCGGAACGTAAGTTGGTGACGCGCGCCAGCTCGCTGGTGGGCCTGAGCACCTTGAAGGTGGCGGCGCCCAACCTGCCCGACGACTGCACGGGCCTGGTGCGCGCGGTGTACGACGACAGCGGCATCGAGTTGATGAGCGCCGCGGCGCGGGGCGACAACGGCGTGACCGCGATGTACCGCCTGGCCTTCGAGCGGAGCGCGCTGCACACGCAGCTTCCCGCGCCCGGCGACCTGGTGTTCTTCCTCGACACCTACGATCGCAATCGTGACGGCAAACCCAACGATGGGCTCACGCACGTGGGCGTGGTGCTCTCGGTCGACGCTGCGGGAACCGTGACCTTCGTGCACCGCATCGCGGGCGGGGTGCGGCGCGGGCACCTCAACCTGAACGCGCCGGATGATCCGAAACGAAACGACTACCTGCGGCCCGCGAAGAAGGGGCAGCGCGCCCAGCTCACGGGGGAGTTGTTCGCGGCGTTCGCTTCGGCCTCACGGCTCGCGGGTGCGGCGGTGCGGCGCTGAGACTCCCGTCGAATGATTGGCCGGCCGAAAGGCCAGGCCACCCGGGAGAGCAGGTATCCGTGGGGGCACCATGAATGGCGGCGCGCGCCCACTGCGTTCTCCGGATGTTGGCCGGTGCGGTGTGCGTGGCGCACGCGTTGCGGGTGCGGCTGTGAGGACCTCGTGGCACCTCACTTGCTCAGGAGGAGGCACATGGTTCAGACGCTCCTGGTACAGGATCTCATGACGCGTTCCCCGCTCACCATCGACGCCTCGAGCTCGGTGGCTGACGCGAAACGATTGATGAAGCGCACCGGCGTGCGGCACCTGCCGGTGACCGACGAGGGCTCGTTGGTCGGGCTGATCAGTGATCGCGACGTGAAGTTGATCGAAGCGCACTCCCACGCCAGCCCGGCCGAGATCGCCCTCGCGGAGGCGATGAGCCGTGCCCCGTGGACCGTCGCTCCCAGCACGCCCCTCGAAGTGGCCGTGCGCCACATGGCCAGGCACAGGCTCGGCAGCTCGGTGGTGGTCGACAATGATCAGGTGGTCGGCATCTTCACCTCGCAAGACGGCCTGCGCGCGCTCGCACAGCTGCTTGCCAGCTCGCGCAGCCACCCCCACGAGTGAAGGTGCCGTGCGTGCCTCGGCCTGCAACATCGCCTCGCTCTTCCACACAAAAGAAAAGGGGCGGGAGACCTGCTCCCACCCCTCACCTGAGGATCAACGGGACTGACTTAAGGCATGCAGCCGGTGTCGAAGCCGTTCGGAATGGCCTTCTCCGCGGTGCTTCCGTCGATCGACCAGAGGAATTGCACCAGGTCTGCGCGCTTGGCCGCGTTGGTTGCGTC
>JAYVNA010000502.1:0-12893 GCA_043758715.1 Archangium sp. | reverse complement strand
GCGCCTTCTTCGCACTCGAGCGAGATCGACCCATCGTCGCGACGGTCCTCGGAGCACTCGCCTGCGCCTGCCGCCCCGTCGCCCCCGCGGTCGTGGTGGGTCTGCTCGTGCGCAGCCTGGAACGCCGCTGGGTGAAGGGCGACGGGTTCCGCTTCACCGACTTCCTCCCCGCGCTGGCCGGGCTGGGCCTCCTGGCGTGGATGACGTACCTGCAAATCCGTTTCGACGACGCGCTTGCGTTCGCGCACGTGCAGGGAGCAGCGGGTTGGGACCAACCTCCGGGCTGGCACGCGTGGCTCAAGCTTGAATGGTTCAAGACGATGTTCCCGAAGGTCGACCCCGCGGTCGGCATCAGGCTCGGTGGGCACGCGCTGGTGACGGTGCTCGCGTTGCTGTTGGTAATCCCGACGTTCAAACGCCTGGGTGTCGGCTACGGTATCTTCACGCTGCTCGTCGTCGGAATTCCCGCGGTCTCGAGCAAGGACTTTCAGGGGCTCGGCCGCTACGTGATGGCTGCGTTCCCGCTGTTCCTCACGATGGCGCTGCTCCTCGAAGAACGGCCGGTGCTCCGGAGGGTGGTTGTGCTGGTGTTTGCGCTGCTCCTCGGTGCATTGGCGATCGCGCTCGGCGCGGGGACGTACGTGGCATAAGCACGAGGGCATGAAGAACGTCGGAACAGTGATCATCGGCGCAGGCATGAGCGGGCTCGCGACGGCCGCCGCGCTCGGCAAGGGCAGCGACCTCGTCGTCCTCGAGCGCGACGCGGAGATCGGCGGGTACTGCAAGACGGTGAAGAAGGACGGGTTCGTCTGGGACTACTCGGGCCACTTCTTCCACTTCAAACACCCTGAGATCGAAAAGTTCCTGCTCGACCGCATGCCGGGCCAGCAGGTGCGCAAGGTGATCAAGAAGTCGTTCGTCTCGTACGCGGGCAAGCAGATCGACTTCCCGTTCCAGAAGAACATCCACCAGTTGCCGCAGCAGGACTTCATCGACTGCCTGCACGATCTCTATTTCGCGAAGCCGACCGACCCGCAGAACAACTTCAAGGAGATGCTGTACGCGCGCTTCGGCCGCTCCATCGCCGAGAAGTTCCTCATTCCGTACAATGAGAAGCTGTACGCGACTGACCTCTCCACGCTCGATCGCGACGCGATGGGCCGCTTCTTCCCGCACGCGGATCTCACCGACATCATTCGCAACATGAAGCAGGCGGACAACGCCTCGTACAACGCGACCTTCACGTACCCCGAAGGCGGCGCCATCGAATACGTCAAGGCGATCGCGAGTGAGGTCGAGCCGTCGGCGATTCATCTCAACGAGCCCGTCACCGAGATCGACGTCGCCCAGAAGATCGTCCGCACTACCAAGGCCGAGTACCGCTTCGAGCGCCTCGTCTCTTCAGCGCCCTTCCCTGTGCTGATGCGGCTGTGCGGCCAGGCAGCCGACCCTCAGCGCTTCACGTGGAACCAGGTGCTGGTGTTCAACCTGGGCTTCGACACCAAGGGCCCGAAAGACGTGCACTGGGTCTACTACCCCGATCGCGCGCTGCCGTTTTACCGAGTGGGCTTCTACGACAACATCTTCGAGACCGATCGCATGAGCCTCTACGTCGAACTCGGGTCGAAGAACGGCGAGAAGCTCGACGTGCCCGCGCTTCGTGAGGCCGTGCTCGCGGGGCTCAAGCGCGAAGGCGTCGTCACCACCCAGAAGCTCGTCGCCGAGCATCACGTGCTGATGAACCCGGCCTACGTGCACATCACGCAGGGCTCGAATGCCGAGGTCGCTGCCACCAAGGTGGGCCTCGCTCGAGCCGCCATTCACACCATCGGCCGCTACGGCGGGTGGACCTACTGCAGCATCGAAGACAACATCGTCGAAGCTCGGCAGCTGGTCGCCTTGCTTGGCTCGATCTGAGGTCAGTCCACCAGCCGCGGCTTATTCGCGAGTTGGGGGTGTGGAAGGCTCTGAGCCAACACGAGGTGCTCGGAGAGCAAGAGCGGGTGCAGCGGCCGCTTCGGCACGCTTGCGATGTCGTAGTTGAGAAACGCCAACAAGAACTGGAGGCCGCTGATCAGCGACAGGGTCGCGATCATGATCGTCCCTACGGGTGTCGCCACGGCCTCCTGGGCCGAGCGCCACCAGTGCCAGGCCCCGAACGTCGCCCCGAAGGTCAGCAGCGCCAGCGCGACCAGCAGCTCGAGCGACGCCGCCGAGAGGTTCCGCAGGAAGTAGCTGTAGAACAGGCGCTTGAAGAAGTTGCGTGCATGCTTGAACGCGAACTCCCCCAGGATTCGGGAGATCTTGACTCCGCTCACTTCGTCGCCGTAGCGCGCATCCATCGGGATGTCGGCGATGACCGCGCGGATCGTGTTGAGGCGAAACAACATGTCGGTCTCGAAGAAATATCGCTGGCCGATCTTGTCGAGGGGCAGCAACCGCACGACGTCAGCGTGAATGGCCGTGTAGCCGTTCGTCGGGTCGAAAAGATCCCAGTAACCCGTCGAGAACTTCGACATGAACGAGAGCGCGGCGTTGCCGAAGATGCGCAGCGGAGGCATCGCACTGATGTTACGCAGGTCGTAGAAGCGGTTTCCCTTCGTGTAGTCGGCTTCGCCGCGCAACAAGGGGGCCACGAAGCGTGGCAGCAGGCGCGGGTCCATCTGACCGTCGCCGTCGATCTTCACGATCACGCGCGCACCATCGGTCACGGCCCGCTGGTACCCCGTCATCACCGCTCCGCCGACGCCCAGGTTCACCGCGTGCCGCAAGACCCGCACCCGGGCATCGTGAACTTCACGCTCGATGAAGCCTCCGCTGTCCTCGGGGCAGGCATCATCGACGCAATAGATGACGTCGACCTCGGGGCCTACGGCGGCGATGACCGCAGCAATGTGCCGTTTCACCCGGTAACTGGGAATCACCACGGCGATGCGGTGCGTCCACCGAATGGTCTCGTCGGCGCTCATTCTGAGGCCCAGATACAGCCAAACGCCCTCGGAAGCACGCGGCCGGAACTTGCCCGCTGGGTAGGGTGATTCCGGCTAAAGACGGCCTCTCCACAGTGACTGCCACGCCACAGCCAGCGCCCTCATCGACGCACCCGGGTTCGCAGTTCCTCCGCTACGTGGTTTCGGGAGGCGTTTCGGCGGTCGCTGACGTCGCGCTGCTCACGACTCTGGTCTTCGTCGAGGTCCCACGAGTCGCCGCCACGCCGGCGGCATTCCTGGCAAGCGCGTTCCTGAACTACGCGCTGCACCGCCGCTTCACCTTTCAGACGAGACGCGCGGCAAACGGGCGTCAGTTCTTCCGCTTCGGCTGCGTAATTGCCTTCAACATGCTTCTCACATCCGCGATCGTCGAAGGCATGACGGCGGCCGGGTTCGTGCTGATCGTCGCCAAGCTGGTCAGCCTGCCCATCATCGCGGTCTCGGGCTTCGTATTTTCCCGGACGTTCGTCTTCACACCAGAGGCGAAGCCATGACGCTCGACGCATGTGTGGGAGTTGATGGCCCTCGCGATTCAGGAACTCTGAATTCGAGACAAGATCAAACTGTCGGGTAGATGTGCAGTTCGACGATCTCGAGCGCGACCGGGCCGTTCGTGATCAGCCTGACCTCGACCGGCAACTTCGAGGGGAGGTCGAAAGACAGCTCGATCGGCCCCTCGGGCAACGCGCTGAGCTGAAGTTCGCGCATGGCATGCACGTGCCCGAGCGATGCGACGTCCAGCGTGCAAAGGCCGCTGGGGGCCGCTCCGTTGAGCCCGCGCACTTCCAGGCTCGCCGTCCATCGTCCGGCAGGCGTCTGGGCGTAAGGGCCAAACAACGCGACGCCCCGCTTCTCAGCGCTGACCCGAATGGTCGACTTCGTCTTGATGCCCAGCTGGCTGTGGAGCTCCGGGGCCGAGCCTGCAAAGCGCCATGACCACGCTCTGCGACGGCTCGCTTCCCAGCAGCGAAGCTTCCCCTGCTCGTGCCGCCGCACAGCCCAACCGGCGCGCGCGAGCGCTTCACGCAGATACGCCTCGCGGAAGCCCAGCTCGAGCACACCCTGTTGCCGGGCCGAGCGCAGGGAGGCGCCGTCGAGCCGCACGCCCCAGGCCACGGGGAAATTCGGGAAGATGGGTTCGCCGGCAAACATCACCCTGCCACCCGGCTGGAGGGCCTCGTCGAGCGCACCGAAAATTTCCGGGTGATCGATCGCGCTGCCCAAGGCACCGAAAAACATCACCCCGTCGACGGGGTCGTCGAGGCGCTCGAGGCGGCTGAAGTCATCATGCACGACCTCGAAAGTGCCCCGCGCTTGCGTCTTCAAAGCATCAGACGCCTGTGAATCAGCGACCACCGCGGTCACGAGGAAGCCGGCTTGAGCCAGCGCCGTCGCCATCACCCCCGACCCGAACACGAGCAGGCGTGACCCCGGCGGAAACGGCGTGCACTTGAGCGCATAGGCGAGCGTGTCGGGATGGTGGCCTGCGGCTTCAGTGCGAGGCAGCAGCTCCGTGTCAGCCAGCGCCGAATGATGGGCGATCACCGCGGACCGGTATTTTTCCGAGTGCGGGTCTGCCTCAGACTCCGCGTGCTCCATTCGGAAGGCGCCGGCGCCGACCTCGTGCATGGCCTCGTCGAGTTCCTGAACGGTCTTGAGGACGCGCATGGTCGACCTCAAACGGGCGGAAGCGCCGCTGCGAAGCGCGTATTGACGTCGCACGACTGGAGCACGTCGTGGAGCCGGGAGGCGACGAGGCGCCACTGCCGCGGGGTGGTCCACCGCTCGGTCATGGTTGCGGTTTCGGCCTCGAGATCGGGCCGCGCGAACAACGCTGCAATGCCCTGGGCAAGCTCTGGCGGGGTGATGCCCGGTAGCTTGAACACCGCGCCATCGACGTCTTCGAAAACGGACAACGGAGTGACAGCCACCGGACGGCCCGAGGCGATGCCCAGCCGCACGGCCGCGCTCGAGGACTCGCGCGTCTCCTGATACGGGAAGACGATCAGGCTGACCTCCGCGAGGCGATCGAGGGCCTGCTCTTCAGAGAGGAAGCGGGTCTCGAACTCGACCCTGGCCTCGAGGCCATGCGCCCGGATCAGCTCTTCGCAACGCAGCCGCTCGTCGTCTGAGACCGGCGCGGGATAGAGCGCGTTGATCAGCTTGAGCTCGATTGTCGGGTCGGTCTTCGCAAGCAAGGCGAACGCCTCGATCAATTGAGGCAGCCCCTTGCCGGGGAGCAGGAACCCGAAGCTCCCGATCACTCTGCGCCCGGGCACCACGGCGGGAACGCGTGGACGCCTGACCCCGTGCAGGAACATGGACGAGTTCGAGGCGAGCCCATACGACCTGAGCCGGTTGAGATCGGGCACCGAGTGCACGAAGAGCCGCGACGCGCCCGCCAGGGCTTCGCGAATGTCGCCCAGGCAGATCCGCTCGTCCCCATGAATGAACTCGGCGGTCGAGTGGAAGACGCAATACACAGCGATGCCCTGATCACGCAGCCGGGTGATGAACCGCGCGAGCACCGGCAGTTTGTAGAACCCGAAGTTGTATTGAATGACGATGGCGTCGAGGCCCCTGATGCGAATCTGCTCGTACGCGGCGTCGAGGTCCTCCTGCTTGTCTCCCGAGTTCCAGCACCTGACGACCCGCTCCGGGTGGTCTTCACTGACGAGGTCAGTGGTTCGGTTGGCGAAGATGGGCCCCGGGAGCCCGGGGATCTGCTCGAGCAGGTAGCGCGAGTATTCCGCGATGCCACAGCGGGAATTCCACGTCGTCACCCAGCCCACCTTGAGCTCGGGTTCGAGTTGAGGCATCGCGGAGAGCGCGTTGACGGCGGCCGTCGTGCGCTGAGCCACCTTCGCCCACGACGATTCCGCCAGGATTCTCGCTTTCGCGCGACCCGTACGAAGGCTGCGCTCAGCGGGCGAGGCGGTGAACACTTCTCTGAGCCTGGTAGCGAGCTGATCGACGTCGGGCTCCGCCCACAACGACACGCCTTCGACCAGATGTGAGCGGGAATAGTCGAAGCGGTAATCGACCATCCACGCCGTCTGCTCGTCACAGAAGTCAGTCTGGCCACCCCACGCGGTCGTGATCACCGGCAGGCCGTGACGCATGGCCTCGGCCAGCGGGAGCCCGTAGCCTTCGCCGCGCGCCGCCCCCACGTATGCATCGGCCGTCTGGTACAGCCGCGCGAGCGCCACGTCGTCGAGGTCGACGTTGATCACCTCGACCGGAGCGGCCTCGGGGTACTGCACCCTAAAGGCCTGCACGTCGGCCTCCATCGAGTGATGCGGGTTAGGGAAGGTCTTGATGACGAGGCAAACCTTGTCGGCGCGCGTGAAGCTGCGGCGCCAGGCCTCGAGCAGCACGTCAGGTGCCTTGCGGGGGAAGCACGACGAGACGTGCAGAAAACGAAACGCGCCGCGCGCCGAGGGTTCGAGGGGCGCACCGGTGGAAGGGAGGTGATCTGAACCGGCGCCCACCACGGCGATCGGGATCTTGACCCCCGCGTCCATCAGCACCTTCTTGACGGTCGACGAGAGAACGGTGACCAGGTCGAGGCGCTGATTGAACCAATTGACGTAGCGCTGGGGGAAGCCGGTCTCTTCCCAACCATACGAGTGAATCGCACGCACCAGGCCCAACATGCCTTCGGTGCGCGGCGGGTAGCAGAAGCGCAGCGACACGTCTTGGTGGAGCGTGTCCTTGCCCGTCTCGACCAGCTCGCCCAACGCGGGGTTGCGCGCGAGGAACGCGGGGTCGGCCGGGAAGTCGCCGCCCCCTTCAGTGCTGAGCAGGCCCGTGGATGTTCCCGTGTTCGAGAGCGCGAGCGCCACGTTGCGGTTGACGATCGCGAGGCTGTACGTCGAGTCGAAAGGCCCCTCGACCCGCCAGGAACCTGGCTGGGCCGCCGCGACCGCAGCGCCCTTCGCCGGAGGCCCGCCGAGTTCGTGGAGCATCGAAGCGAGCTCGTGCTCGAGCACAGCAGGCGCAAACCGCCCGAGGCTTCTTCGTGCACCCCGGCGCATCGCGCGCCGCAGACCGGCGTTCGAGACCACCATGTCCAGCGTGGCGGCGACGTACTCGGGGTCACGGGTCTGGAGCAGAAGGCCGCCCGTACCCACCGTCCACGGAATGCTGGCAGATGCGTGGGCCACCACGGGCAGGCCCTGGGCCATCGCTTCGATCAGCGGCATGCCGAAGCCTTCATGCTCGCTGAGTGAAAGATAGACGTCGGCCGATCGGTAATAGGCCATCAGGTCTTCATCGGTGACCTTGCCCGGCATCGAGACGACGCCGTCGAGCTCGAGGTCCCGCACCTTGCGGCGTACGTGATCGAGATACGACTGAGTCGTGCACGCGCCCACGAGCTGCAACCTCGCTCGGGGCTCGAAATGACGATGATACAGATTAAAACAATCGACGATGTCGGACTGCCGCTTGTTGTCTGCGAATCGGCCGACGAAGAGAACGTTGACCGAGTCCTGCAGGGGCGTGACGACCGCTCGGTTGTATTGGGTCTCGGTATAACGATCGAGATCGACGAGGAGCGGCAGCACCTTCACGTGCCGGTAGCCGAGAGCCTCCAATTCCTTCGCGTTCTCTTCGGAATCTCCGATCGACGCCTCGAACAGCGGTCTGATTTCCTGCAACTGATCACGACCGATGCGGCTGGCATTGCGCAGGCCACCTTCGAGCAGAAAGTCTGGCGTGATGTTGTGATAAACCAACACCTTTCTGGCCAGCACGTTCTTGAGCCACTGAATGTTCTGATAGCCGAGGCTGAAATGAAACAGCAGCACGTCGCCGGGCCGGTCTTCGAGCTTCGAAGCGTGCTGCACCAGCGAAGAGAGTTCCGTGGGGATCTGCTCGCAGTAAATCTCCGATTCGTAACCGAGGCGGCGCAGGATCTTCTGGGCGAGGAACATGCCGTTGGTGATTCCGTCACCTTTGGCACAGCCTGGGTGAAACTGGTGCACGGCGCCCAGCGGAGGTCGGCCGCCCCGGGAGGCACGCCAGCCTTTTGCGGAATTCGAGACGTCCATCGTCAGGCCGCTTTCCAACCAATGACGCCGTAGTCCTGCGGACCAAACAGAATCCGGTTGAGCGTGGTGTCAGCCAGAGGGCTGCCGGCAGTCACGTTCTGGGCTTCGGGGAAGGGGTGCAGCTCCTTGACGGAGACCTGCGTGAGGCCGCGCAGCTCGAGCAGCGCTACGGCCAGACCGGGGGGAATCGGGTTGCGGTGGGTCGGGTCGAGATAAAAGTTGCAGGCGCCGACTTGCAGGTTGCTCGGGTTGGGCGTCTCGAAAATCAAGACGCCTCCGGGTTTGAGCACGCGCAAGGCCTCGTCGATGAGGCCCATCAGTGCCTTGAACGGGAGGTGCTCGATCAAGTGAAAGGCGGTGATCGCGCCCATCGAACCCGCATCGAGGCCCTTGAGATAGACGAGCGCGTCCCGCTCGAGCACGTCGCGCCCCTGCGCGCGGTTCTCCTCGATGAAGGTGCGATTCAAGTCGACGCCGCGGCCGACGAGCCCCCTGTCCTTCAGCAGCTCGAGCCACTCGCCGCGCCCCGTGCCGAGGTCGAGCACCGGTGCATCCCCGCTACCCGCCCTGGCCTGCTCGATGAGCGAAAGGTACACACTCTGGCGCTTCTTGATCTCTTCACGCGTACCGCGGAACCGCGCTTCGAACTCGGCGTAGAAGTCATCGAGAGCGTGCTCTTCTCTCGCAGCTGCAGCCCCCGCCTTCTGCGCTTCGTCCAGCGCGCGTTGGTGCACCCGCGAGGCCTGCTCGAGCGAAGAGAGCTTCGCACGGCTCGAACTCACGGCGCCGCGCAGCAGTTCCATGCGGGTGCGGTGACGCCCGAGCCTGCGATCGAACTGCTCGAAGAACGCGTCTTGTTCGGAGGCCAACAGCTCAACCGCTTGACGGAGGCGCTCGCTCTGGGAGCGAGCATTTTCCTGCACCTGACCCAGCACGCTGATGAGGTGATCGTCGAATCGGCGCTGGTTGCGCAGGGTCTTCGGCAACTGCACGACTGACAACGCGAGCTGCGCGAGCTTGCCCACCACGGGCTTGTTGAGCATTCGCCCGAGGCGCGCGCGCACGGCGAGACCGTCGACCTGCGTCCCCCTCGCCTTCCCTTCGTCTGAGTCGCGAATGCCGGCGAGGATCTCTGCCTTCGAATGACCGAGGTGGAGGAGTTCGAGGTAGTGGCGGTACCCCTGTGGATCAGGTTCGCGGCCCAACAAGCTCTGGTAGGCGACCTGGATGAAGGCACCGTCGTGGTACGCCATCAACTGGTGAACGCTGTAGCGGCCTTCGGGGTTGGGCACGAAGGCAGGCTGAACCGGGGCTGTCTGGTACGAGGGCAGGCTTGATCGAGGCGGCCGCCGGTAGGCCGACATCAGATCTGAATCGTCGAGGTTGAGCAGAAAACCAGGGTCGTCCAACCGCCCGCGCGCCATGTCACGGTTGATCGTGTCCTTGAGCCGGTTCAGGTCAACTTCAGGGTTCTGAGATTCGATCACGGATCCTGACTCCTCGCTCTTCGTTTTTGGGGCAGGAAGGGCCGCCCGCTCTACCAACCGCGCACCCGTGAGGCAACCCAACCGATTGCATTGCCGGACAGAGCGGCCGAATTCTGACGTGATAAGCGCCCTCCGTATGAAGGAGCAGCAACACCGAAAATTGAACGTGGGCTGCGGCTTCGATCATCGCGCCGGCTACGTGAACGTCGACATGCACGCGCGCCATGAGCCAGATGTGGTGGCCAACGTGCTCGACCTCGCGGCCTTTCCGTCGGGGTATTACGACGAACTCATCGCGCAAGACGTGCTCGAACACGTGACCCGCCTCGACGTGCGAAAGGCGCTGTTCGAGTGGAACCGTGTGCTGGCGATCGGTGGGAAGATCTTCGTGCGCACCACCGAACTCGGAGGGCTGGTGCGCCTGCTCGAGGTGCCCGAGCACCAGGGGATCGAGGATCAAGAACGGCTCATTCAAACCATCTTCGGCACCCAGGCCTACACGGGCGATTTTCACCTGAGCGGCTTCACCGAGCCGCTGTTTCGCTTTTACATGTGGGAAGCGGGGTTTGAGCTGAGCTCGCTTTCGCTGCACGAGGGCGCGTTTCTAGATGGGTGGGCGCGCAAGACGCGGCACCTCGGCTTCGAGCACGTCGAGGTGACCGCAGGCGATCCCGCTTTCGTGAAAGCCGTCTGCGAGCAGGTGCTCGGCCGCGCGCCCACGGCCGACGAGATGGGTTTGAACTTCGCTGGCGGTGCGGAACGCAGGCAGTTCGTGATGACGCTGCTGCTGAGCGACGAGGCGAAGCGCCGCATGAAGGAACGCGCGCCGGTCTTTTCGCGCACGCTGCACCAGCCGGGCTTGCTCCGCAGAGTCGCGCGCCGCGCCAAGTCGGTGATCAAGGCCGCGGTGCGACCGCTGCGATGAGTCTTGCCCCCCGGGAGCCTCTGCCGTACCTGCGTTTCATGGAAGCAAGGGCGGGAATGACGAGCACAACGGAGCCGCGATGGCTCGCTGCGGCCCTCGCGCTCTTGTGCCTGCTGGTCGTCGTGGGGCTGACCTGGCGTGATGCAGGCACGTACGCTCACACCTTCGCCGACGAACGAACGTACAGCTATTACGCGAGGGTTCGGCCGATGGCCGATGCACCCTTTCCTTCATTTCTCTACTTCAAACTCTATTCTTCCACCGAGTCGTGCGGTGATGACGCGCTGGCCTGTTCGCGGCTGCTCAACGCACTGTTCTTCGCGATGGCGTTGCCCTTCATCTACATGCTCGCCCGGCGCTTCACGTCGTGGCGTGAGGCCCTGCTGGTCGCATGCGTCACCGCGCTGAGTCCTCTCAATTCCTACACGGCCTATTTCATGCCGGAGTCGATGTACTTCTTCGGCGTCTGGGTGCTGCTCTGGTTGATCACGGGCGATTCACCCGGTGAACGCTGGCGGCCCTGGGCCGTGGGCGGAGTGCTGGGACTCCTCGCGCTGGTGAAGTTGCACGGCTTGTTTCTGGCCCCGGCCGCCGGGGCGATGGTGTTTCTGGGTGGCTTCGGCCGCGCCCGGTGGCCAGGGGCGCTCATCGCGGTGGTCTCGTTCGCCGCCGCGCTGTTGCTGGTTCGCTTCGGCGGCGGTTTTCTGATCGCAGGTCACACGGCGCTGGGCGTGCTCGGGGCGGGGTATGAGTCTGCAGCCGCGCGCACGCCGCACCCGCCCGCCGAGCTCGCAGCCGGAGCCCTGACCGTGCTCTGGCGTCACGTGCAGGCGGTGAGCGTGCTCTTCGCATTGCCCGTCGCCGCGACGCTGACGCTCGCGCCGCTGAGCAAGACGCTGCCCGCGGGCACGAGGATCGATCCGCTCCGGCGCTTGCAGTTGATGACCCTGTTCTTCTTCGTGCCGCTCCTGCTGATCACCGCGATCTTCAGCGCGAAGGTCGCGGGTGATGGGCCGTACGAGCTGCCCAGCCGCATGCATTTGCGGTACTACAATTTTCTCTTTCCGCTGCTGTGGGTGGTGATCGCGGCACATTTCGTTCACCCCGCGCCGTTGCGGCGACTCTCGCCCCGCCTGCTCCTTCCGGTGCTCACCGTGTTGGGGTTGGGCGTGTACGGCCTGATGGCCGGCCTCGACAGCGTTCAACCCGTCGTCACCGACTCCCCGGAGTTGTTGATGATGAGCAAGGTCCCCAGGAACTTCCTGCTGTGCGCGATCGCCGGGTTCATTCTGCTCGCTGCCTGGGTTTTTCGACCCAGGCTCGCGGCGGGCCTCTACCTCTTCGTCGCCTTGCCGCTCTTCACGCTGGGGTCCACGGCCCCGGTCGCGCATGAATTGGCGGAGACGAGATGGCCGACGGCCGTTGATACGGGCTCGGCGATCGCGCGAAAGATGCTGGGGCGTGAGGGCGTGGAACACCTCGCGGTGCTCACCTCGAACGCCCCCGATGGGTTTCGCGCGATCTTCACCCTCAACAATTTCGCAGGCGGCTTCGAGACGCTCGCGCCGGGGAGCACCTTCGTTCGCACCGAGCCGAACAAGGACTGGCTCCTGGTGTTCGGTGACTACGTGCTGGCCGAATCACATCGCGTGGTGGTGCAGGGAGAAGGCTTCTCGCTCGTGCACTACGAGTAGCAGGCCGGAACTCGCGGTTGTCTCAATGGCATCGTTCGGGTAAGGCGACCGAGCCCGATGACGTTCACTTCCTACGCGCAGAACTGCGAAGACGTCCTGTTGTGGCGGGTCCTCAAGAGCGTGCACCGCGGCGTCTACGTCGACGTGGGAGCCAGTCACCCGGTCATCGACTCGGTCACCTTCGCGTTCTACGAGCGCGGGTGGCGGGGCATCAACATCGAGCCCGTCGCGGCCGATCACGCGCTGCTGCAACAGCACCGACCGGGCGACATCAATCTGCAGCTCGCCGCTGGCGATCGCATCACCACGCTCCCCCTGTACCAGTTTGGTGTGCGCGGCCTGGCCACGCTGTCGGAGACAGTGACCGAGCGGCACCGGCAGAAGGGCCTCGCAGCCAACCCCACCGAAGTAAAGGTGGTGCCACTTCGCGACATCTGCGCCGAGCACGTCGCCGCCGACATTCACTTCCTCAAGATCGACGTCGAGGGCAGTGAAGCGAGCGTGCTGCGCGGCATGGACTTCGCTCGCTGGCGCCCCTGGGTGTTGCTGATTGAAGCCACCGCGCCCAACTCGCAGGAAGCGACGCACACTGAATGGGAACCGCTCCTGCTGGAGCAGAACTACCAGTACTGCTACTTCGACGGCCTGAGCCGTTATTACGTGGCCGCCGAGCGTGCTGCCAACCTGGCTCCGCTGCTCACATGCCAGCCGAACATCTTCGACGACTTCACCTCGGCGAAGCT
>JAYVNA010000501.1:0-4263 GCA_043758715.1 Archangium sp. | reverse complement strand
GGCCCGGCTGCCTGAGCTGTGCGCCGCGCTGCGCGACGAGATCGTCTCCATCTGCGGTCACGTCGGCGGCCACCTCGGCGCTTCCCTGGGGGCAGTGGAGTTGATCGTCGCGCTCCATCGCGCCTTCAAGTCGCCGGTGGACCGGTTGGTGTTCGACGTGGGGCACCAGGCCTACGCGCACAAGCTGCTCACGGGCCGGCGCGCGCAGATGCGCACCCTGCGGCAGGAAGGCGGGATCGCCCCGTTCCTCGACCCGGGCGAGAGCGAACACGACGCCTTCGGCGCGGGCCACGCCTGCACTGCGCTCTCGGTCGCGCTGGGCATTCTCGAGGGCAAACGCCGCCAGCTACAGCCGGGCGAGGTGGTGGCGATCGTCGGCGACGGCGCGCTCACCGGCGGCCTCACCTTCGAGGCGCTCAATCACGCCGGAGCCTCGAACTGGCCCATCAAGCTGGTGCTCAACGACAACGGCATGAGCATCTCGAAGAACGTCGGGGCGGTCGAAGAGATGCTCCGCCAGGGCCCGCGCTCGTTCTTCGAGGCGATGGGCTTCACCTACCTGGGCCCCGTCGATGGTCACGATCTCGAGGCGCTCAGTGAGGCGCTCGGGGCCGCGCGGCGCTGTCAGAAGCCGGTGGTGGTGCACGCCCGCACCCAGAAGGGCCGCGGCTTCGAACCCGCCGAGCTCGACGGGCGCACCCGCGGTCACGCCATGGGGCCGTACGAGTTGCGTGACGGGAAGCTCGTGCGCAGCCGCGGCGGGCAACGCACCTGGAGCGACGCCTTCGCCGCGGCCCTCGAGGAAAAGCTCGAGCGCGACCCGAAGGTGGTGGTGATCACGCCGGCGATGCTCGAGGGCAGCTCGCTGACCCAGCTGGTCGAGCGCTTCCCCGATCGGGTGCACGACGTCGGCATCGCCGAGCAGCACGCCGTCACCTTCGCCGCGGGGCTCGCGCACGCAGGCCTCAAGCCGGTGGTGTGCATCTATTCGACGTTCCTCCAGCGCGCGTACGATCAGCTGGTCCACGACGTGGTGTTGCCCAGGCTGCCGGTGATCTTCGCGGTCGATCGCGCGGGGCTGGTCGGCGCAGACGGCGCCACCCACCAGGGCATGTTCGACTTGAGCTTCACCCGCGCGTTGCCGGGCCTGCGGGTGGTGGCCCCGGTGTGGGGCGAAGATCTGCCGCTGCTGCTCGACCAGGGCTTCCAGACAGCGGGTCCGACGGTGATTCGTTTTCCCCGCGGCACGCTGCCTTCCGGTCCCCCTCCGGCGCCCCCCGGCGTGCGCTGGTTGGCTGATCCACCCGAGGCCGAGCTGGTGCTCGTCGCGCTGGGCTCGATGGTGTTGCCGGCGCTGGAGGCCGCGCAAGGCGAGCGCTGGGCCGTGGTCGACGCAGGCGGGCTGCCGCTCACCGACACCCTGGTGCAGCGCCTGAGGACGGCCCGGGCGGTGCTCACCATCGAAGAGGGCACCACCCGGGGTGGCCTGGGGAGCGCCGTGCTCGAAGCGGTCGGCGATCAACCCGCGCCCCCGCGCGTGAAGCTGCTCGGCCTGCCCGGTGATCGGTTCATTCGGCACGGCGAGGCCCGCGCGCAACGCCACGCCCTGGGTCTCGACGCGGCAGGCATTCGGCTCGCCGCCCTGGAGACCCTGGGCCGATGAAGAAGGAACGCCTCGACGTGCTGGTGCACGCGCGAGGCCTCGCCGAATCATTGTCGCGCGCGCAGGCGCTGATTCTCGCGGGCCAGGTGGTGGTGAACGATCAGCGCGTCGACAAGCCGGGCACCAAGGTCCCCGCCGAAGCCGAGCTGCGCCTCAAGGGCGAGGTGATGCCTTACGTCTCGCGCGGCGGGTTCAAGCTCAAGGGCGCGATCGATCGGTTCAAGCTCGACGTGCGCGGCGCGGTCTGCGCGGACATCGGGGCCAGCACCGGCGGCTTCACCGACTGCCTGCTCCAGGAAGGCGCCACCCGGGTCTACGCCATCGACGTCGGCCGGGGGCAATTGCACGAGAAGCTCCGGCGCGATCCCCGGGTGCTGAGCAAGGAACGCGTGAACGCGCGGCACCTCACCGATGAAGATCTGCCCGAGAAGGTGCAGGTGATCGTCATTGACGTCAGCTTCATCTCGCTCGAGGTGGTGCTGCCCGCGGTGTTGCCCAGGCTCACCCCCGGCGGCCTGTTGATCGCGCTCATCAAGCCGCAGTTCGAGGTGGAACAGGGGCAGATCGACGACGGTGGGGTGGTGCGCGATCCTCTCGCGCGGCAGGCGGCGATCGATCGCATTCGGGCCTTCGTCGCCGGGCGCGGACTGACCGAGGTCGGCGTGGTGGACTCAGCGGTCCCAGGCCCTGCAGGGAACCTCGAGGCTTTGATCGTCGCCCGAGCCGCTTAAGGGATCACGGTCGGGCCGCGCGCCATCCGGTATTCCGAATTGGGCAGCGGTTTGATCAGATCAGCGCCGACCCGCACCCAGACCTGCTGCGCGTCATCGATGCCGATGTTCATCGCGTTGGCCGAATTCTCACCGCTGCCGTAGGTGAGCCGCCAGAGCTCTCCCGCGCCCGGCGCTTCGGTCGCGATGATCTCGGTCGGGTACGAAGGCACGCCGGGGCCGAAGTCAGGACCGGTCAGAATGTAGAAGTCGGTCCCTGCGCCAGGCTGCAAGCTGACCACCACCTGGCTGCCGGCGGGCCTGAGCGGCACTTCCTGGAGGTTCTGCACGACGCCGAGCTGCGCGCTCAAGAAGTAGACCGAGTAGGGCCCGATCGCCGCGTAGAGATTGCCGTTGGAGTACGGCACCACCGCTCGCAAAATTCCGGGGAAGGGGTTGGTGGTCCAGTGGCGCGCCATCGCGCCCTGCTCGCACTGACCGGGGCCCGTCGCGCACGAGATGATCACCGTGCTCTGCGCGCTCAGCGAGATCACCGGCAGGGTGAAGAAGGCGCCATCAGCGCTGAACACGCCCTCGGGCATGATCGGCTGGCTCGCTTCGTTGTTGGGGTACTGCTGGGTGTACATCACCGCGGGCAGCCCGTTCACGACGCCGTTTCGCACTGCGCCCGTATTGAGATCGTACTGCCAGGGCACGATGTCGGCCCGCTTGGTGCCGACGTCGAACTGCCACCTCGACACCCAGACCGAGTTGCCGGCGCCATCGTCGACCAGCGGCGTCGAGTTCATGATGCCGATGAACTCGGCTTCCCACTCGTTGCCCGAGGCCGGCACCGGGTCGATCTTCTTGATGCGGTTGCGCGTGCCGCCTTCGTCGATCCACAACACCGCCGAGCCCTTCTTGCCCACGCCCATGCGGGTGGTCTTGATGTTGGTGTACGTGCGCTGAATCTGGAGCGAGGTGTTGATCGCGTACGCGCCCGCGCCGGGCTCGAGCACCCAGCGGGTTCCCGTCACCAGGCTGCGCTCGCTGATCTCGGTGGCGAGCGAACAATCGAAGGGCAGGGTGTCGTTGAACGCGATGATCTCACCCGCGCTGTTGACCCGCAGCAGCGCGGTGCCGGTGTTGGTGATGCCGCAGCCCAGGAAGGTGTTGGGCGTGCCGCCCAGGCCGCCTTCCGCGATGAAGTTGTCGGTGACAATCTGCTCTCCGCTGCCCGCCGCGAATCGGCTGGCGATGGGGAAGAACGAGACGCCCACCGGCTGCGAGGTGTTGGTGCGCGCGTCGTCGCAGACCACCTTTGCTTTCAGGGTGAGAGAGGCCGCGATGCCCGTGCGCGGGTAGATGGTGGAAAAGAAGCCCGGGGTGACCGCGAAGTCGGTCGGGCTCCTGGTGTAGTTCACGTCCATCAAGAAGGTGTCGTTCTGCAGCAACTGCACCTGCGCGACGGTCTTGCACCCGCTGACGTTGACCTTTCCCCGCACCGCGTCGCCGATGAAGTTCGACTCATTCATCGTCAAGAAGACCTGCGGGGGATTGGGCGGCGGCGGCGGGGGCGTGGGCTCAGGGCACCCCGTGGTCAGTGCGAGCACCACGAGGAAAACCCCGGCAGCAGCTGAGCGATTCATCACTTCTCCAGGACGATGAATTCCACGCGGCGATTGAGTTCGCGGCCCCGCGCAGTCAGGTTCGGTGCAATCGGTTTGGTGTCACCATAGCCCACTGACTCAAGCCGTTCCTTCGGGAGCCCCTGTGCGATGAGGTAGTCCATCACGCTCCGCGCGCGGTCCTCTGAGAGCGTCTGGTTGGCCGCCTTCACCCCGCGGTTGTCGGTGTGACCTTCCACCCGAACGCGCTTCACGTTGTTCT